>WGCQ01000279.1 GCA_015493765.1 Deltaproteobacteria bacterium | reverse complement strand
GACCTGGATTTGGCTCGGCGTGCCGGCGGGGGAGGGCCCATGCGTTAGCCCGCCCTGCGTCCCGGCGCCCGCCCGCCGTGTCCTCTTGCAGCGCCCGCCCCCGAAGTTAGCCAGGTAATTGGGTGGTTCTCTCTTATTGTTGACAATTCGCTTGCCCTGTGAAAAAATCCTTGCCTGAAAAGGAGGTCACCATGCATCTGATCGTACAAAAGAAGGACCTGGCAGACATCCTGGGCAGGATGAAAGGCATACCCATACAGAAAACCATGTCGAATATCATGGGACATTTCCTGCTGGAGGCGGAGGAAGGCATGCTTTCCGTCACAGGTATGAATTATGAAGTGGGAATCAAGTTGCAGACCGCGTGTGAGGTAAAGGAGTTGGGTCGGGTCGCAGTACCGGCAAAAAAACTTATTGCTATGGTCAGCCAGGCACCGGAGGGCACCGTTACCATCAAAACAGAGGAAACTTCGGACTGGCTGATTGCAACGGCAAAAAAATACAAGGTGCGACTGCCGGTCATGGACCCGGACAATTTACCGAGTATCCAGGAAGTGGAGGAAAAGGCGGTTGTGACTCTGCCCGAGGGTGTGTTGCTGGAAATGGCCGAAAAATGTGGCTTTTCCATAAGCATGGATGAAACCAGGCCGAACCTGAACGGACTGTATATGAAGTTTTCCAAGGCCACTGAACCGCCTTTTGTGGATGCTGTGTCAACGGATGGCAAGAGGCTCAGCCTGGTGCATCGCAATGTTACGTCGGTGGACATGGATATGGAGGAATTGGGCTGCCTGATCCATCGCAAGGGTATCCAGGAACTGAAAGTCTTTTTAAAGGGTGACCTTGATAACGTCAGAATGGTCATAGACCGCAAGGGGGTCAGGTTCGAGAGGCCTGAGGGATTTTTGGTGGTACGGCAGATCGAAATGGAGTTTCCCAATTACAAGATGGTGATACCCAAGGATTACAACTGGAGTTTCATCATTTCACCTAACATGCTGGCCGAGATGGTGAGCCGGGTATCCATATCAGCCCCGGAGGATAATTTCATGGTTACCCTGAGGCTGCATGACGGCAGGATCGAGGTCGAAGCCGGGGACCAGGAGGGCGGACTGGCCAGGGATGTGGCAGAGATCGATTACAACGGTGAACCGATTGAAGTTTCTTACAATTATCGTTTCCTGCTGGATGCACTGGGCGTTTTTTCCTCCGTATCCGAGGTGGAATTCCAGATAAAAGACAATTATGCTGCCAGTATGGTCGTGCTTCCGGACGGCAAAAAGGACGTGATCGAACTGCTGATGCCGATTCGGAGGCCGGCGTGAATGCATATACTGCGCCTGGCCGTACTGAATTTTCGTAACCTCCAGGTCCAGGATTTCCAGCCCGAGGATGGGTTGAACCTGGTAACAGGTGGGAATGCCCAGGGCAAGACCAGTTTGCTCGAGGCCATACATTTTTGTGCATACATGAAATCTTTCAGGACTCCCAACACCAGGGATTTAATCCGGGATCGGGCGGAAACGGCATCCATATCGGCCAGTTTCAGTGTCCATGACATGGAAACCTCGCTCCGGGTGACGATCCGAAAGGGTTCGAGATCGGTGCTGATTGATGGAAACAAGACGGGTGGTTTGAAGGACGTGGTTGGCAGGCTGAAGGCGGTCAGTATGACGCCGGAGCAAATCAGGATATTTGACGGCTCACCGGCGCTCAGGCGGTCCTTCGTTGACAGTACGGCAGTGATGGTTTACCCGGAGTATGCCGCCACCCTCATCGAATACCAGAAGGCCGTCAAGAATCGCAATGTCTTGTTGAAGCAGGGTGGCAATGATACGTTGTTTTCGGCCCTGGAACAGGCCGCTGCCGTGCATGCCACACGCATTGGCATGATGCGACGATGGGCGGCCAAGGTGCTGACAGAGGCCATGGGTAACCTGTCGGAGGAACTAATGGGCGTCAAGGACGCCGCGTCCATACACTACATACCGTCAGGTATCAGGGAGCCTGACGAGGCGCGTTATATCGAACTCTTTGCACGCTCAAGGGAACGCGACAGGCTGGCCGGGTATTCAACCAAGGGACCGCACGTGGATGATTTCAGGGTCGAGTTGTACGGCCAGCCCGCACGAAATCGGACCAGCAGGGGGCAGCGCAAGGCCTTGCTGATCGCATTGAAAATGGCGCAGGCCGCTACGATACTGAATTTTACCAAGGTCATGCCCGTGCTATTGCTGGATGACATGTTTGGTGACCTGGACCGGCATATGGGGGCCAGGGTTTTAAAGGTGTTGTATGAATGGCCCGGGCAGTGCATGATTACATCGGTCAAGCCACCGGAGGGATTGACGCAGTCAAGGGTATTCACTATGGTACAAGGGCAAATCAGGAGGTAGTCATGGAATATTTCATGGTTGAAGGCGGAAGGAGGTTGCGTGGGGAAATCCGACCTGCGGGCAGCAAAAACGAGGCATTACCCGCCATTGCTGCCGCATTGCTGACGGATGAGGACGTGGTGCTGGAAAACTGTCCGGCAATCGAGGACGTCCGAGTGATGCAGGAAGTGGTACGGTCCATGGGTGTGGAGGTAGAGGTCCTGGATGGTCAGGCGGTGCGTATAAATGCAAAGGGCCTGACCAGCGGTGTGGTAAGCCCTGAATTGGGGCGCAGGATCAGGGCTTCGATACTGCTGGCAGGGCCGCTGCTGGCAAGGCTGGGCAGTGTCAGCATGCCGCCGCCCGGTGGTGACGTGATAGGTCGCCGCCGTCTGGATACCCATTTCCACGTGTTTACCAGCCTTGGTGCCTCGGTGACACTGGGGCAAATGTACGAAATCAAGGTATCGGACAGGCCCAAGGGCCGGCGGATCTTCATGGATGAACAGTCGGTCACGGCCACGGAAAACGCGTTGATGGCAGCAGTCATGGCAGAAGGCACCACGGTCCTGGAAAATGCCGCATGCGAACCCAGCATACAAGGTCTGGCCGAGATGCTCAATTCCATGGGCGGCAGGATTCATGGGGCGGGAACGAACAGGATCGAGGTCCAGGGCGTCCAGCGATTGCATGGTACTACGCATCGTATCCACGGTGACTACCTGGAGGCGGCATCCTATGCAGCCCTGGCCGCGGTAATGGGTGACGGCGTATTGATACGTGATTTCCCTGTGAATACCTTGGGCAAGGTAGGTTACGTGTTTCGGAAACTGGGCATTCACATGGAACAGCAAGGCAATGACTGCCTGGTACCGGGCAACCAGGAACTGGTTATCCAATCGGACTTACAGGGGGCAATCCCACGCATCGACGATGCCCCCTGGCCCCAGTTCCCAACGGACCTCATGAGCATTGCAATCACCACGGCCACCCAGACCCGTGGTACGGTAGTGTTTTTTGAAAAGATGTACGATGGCAGGATGTTTTTCGTGGACACATTGATCAATATGGGTGCCAGGATCATTTTGTGCGACCCGCACAGGGTGGTGGTGGTTGGGCCTTCCAGGCTGCTGGCCACACGCATGGAATCGCCGGATATCAGGGCTGGCATGGCTTTACTGATGGCCGCGTTGATCGCTGAAGGCACCAGCAAGATCGGAAATATCAAGCAAATCGACAGGGGATACGAGTCAATCGACACCAAGTTGCAATCACTTGGTGCGCAAATCCAGCGAGTGAAGGTATAAGCAGTGGCCGAGTCCGTGGCCGTTGACCGAGGCCGAGTCCGTTGACCGAGACCGAGTCCGTGGCCGTTGACCGAGACCGTGTGGGGGCGGACGGTCTCGAAACGCTGCCCGCCTGATAAACATTTCCCAAATTACCTGTTGAACGAGCGCCTCAGAAACACCATTGCCGCCAGCGCAACCAATAGAAGTATTACAGACCATGGTTGTGGGTCCTGACCGGTATCGCAACCTCCACCGCCGGATGTTTGCGCCTGAATATCGGTGCTGCGGTCGGGTATTCCGCCGGATACGGCATCCATGTCCCGGATATCCGGCTGGCCGCTATCGCCTGCACTGTCTGCCGATCCATTATCAGGTGCTGTTTCCGGCAGTTTTACATCCCCGTCCGGTCCGGGTATGCACTGCACATGAGCATGGTACAGCACACCGTTCTGGACCCCTTCCTGGGGATAGACCACCAGATATACATCGGGATGGCCTTTTTCCAGCCGGAATGAGGCATTGTGCGTTACGCCAACGGCTGCGGCCAGGGGTTTGATCTTCGTTTTGCCGGACTGAAGGGCCTGTAACCCGTCCTTGTCAACCAGCATGATCGTGACTGGCGCAACCTTACTTTTCTGCATGAATGATGTTCCGGTAAACGGGCTCTTATCCCAGTAAAATTGTGACAACAGGTCCACGTACAAGTTGCACGTGCTTGTGGATTCGCCATTGTGTGCATCAATCGATGGCCGCTGCAGTTCACCTCCCAACTGAACAACCTTGGCTATAACCGCATCCGGTTTTGCATCCTTATCCGCAACCACCTGCGCCACGGTGTTTGCCTGTTCGGGCGCGTTACCCACAACGCTCTTTACCATGACATAAAAATTCTGGTTGTCCCCCAGTTTAACCTTCAGGTGGCCGTCAGGTCCTGTCAGCCCGAAATACACCGGATACAGCGGGTATTTGCCGTTATTGTCCTTGTAGTAACCCTCGCTGAACAATGTTACCCACGCCCCGTTCACCGGTGCACCTGTCTTGTCCTTCACCTCCAAATCCAGTGTAAACGTGTCCGTGTATGCTGGTGTGCGATTCAATACACGACCATCGCCATAAAGGGATATAACTGTCGATATGTCCTTGCCTCCACCGAATTTCTTTTCCATGGAGATTGAGTAATCGTCGATAAATGTCGCACCCTGATTCCAACTTACCTCGAACGGATGCCACTGGTTACCCAGATACACCTCGTTCCACACGTGGTCCTCGGCGCTGTCCATGGAATTAGCCGTAGGGACCAGCGTACTGCGCAAGGCCGCGGTAATCACATCCTCCAGTTCGCCGCAATTACCCACGTGGTGGTAAATTACACTGACCGCATGTACGAACCTGGGCGGAGGCAGCCCGGCCTTTTCGTAGTGTTGCCTGATGTTGTCCGGCATACTTACACCCACGAACCAGCCTATCTTGTCCAGGCCGAAACTATCAGGGTCCAGAACCCTGTTGCCTGGTAGTGCCTTGGACTTATACGCCTTACCGTCCCACAATGACCCTGTATCGGGTATGACGTTCCAAAACGCGGGCCATCCCTTGATGCTCAGCGGTGACACGCCCCGGGGCACGTCTTTGACCTGGATATCACCCGGGAATACAAGCCCTGCAATGGACTCGTTCGCAGCAAGCATCAGGTCCAGTTTATGCCCCTTGGCAATCCATTTTTCTATTGCGTCCTTGCGTGCAACCACCGCCTGGTACAAAGCCTTGTCATTGCCTCCGGTCACGGTCAACCGGTCGTAATCGTCCAGGTTTACCTGGCCAAAATCCTGCGCAGACACCAAGGTGTAGGCTGCGTGCCTGTCCTTGAACATCGCCGCCACAGGCTCATCGGCCTCGGTCCGTTGCGTGAGGATCAGGTGCTTGTAATACGTATGGTCCAGGGCGTTGCCGTCACCATACAACATCATGTTCTTCAGCAGCCCGAACCCCTTGTCCGTAAACAATTTTTCAACCGGTATGGTGGTTGCCAGAATACTGCCCTTGCCCATGCGCATTTCCACCATCGCCAGTTCCCCGGCCGGCCCCTGTACCAGGTCCAGTGCGGCGTGCTGCACGGGTTTGATCACGGAAAATGCCCTGATGTCCTTGCCCAATGGGCCTTGTGGATACACCTTGTCCACCCGGAACAGCAGGTGATCGGTGTATTCCCTTGTGCCGGTTACCGGATTGGGATAGTACTCGCGCCAGGTACGCCCCACTGGCGGCGGTACATCCGCCCCTGATTGCGGGTTGGTTGTCTGGAGGGGCTCTGCGTCCTCACGCGGGTGCACCACGAACCAGTAGTAGTAATCCCGGGGCACCTCGTAGTCCACGGGCTTGCCGTCCTTTGTGTAGTGCAGGCGCACCGTGGTCCAGTAATCACCCCCGGCCTGGGCATCACCGTGTTCCACCAGGGTTGCCCAGCCAACTTTACCCGCCTCCTGGTATATGAGCGGTGCCTGGTCCGTTACCACCTGGGTGTCGAATGTTGGTTTTGACAGTTCTTCAACCCCGATGTGTGCGACCAAAAAGGCCGTTTCATCCCTGTAGGCAGGCTTGCTGTCCACGATGATCCTGGCCCATCGTTCCCTGGTTACGGCATCCATGTGCACGAACTGCATGGTCAAGTCCTGTCTAAGCCAGTCCGGACAGAGTCTCACGGCCTTGCTCACCAGGTTGTCAAACACAACCGTAGCCCCGCTTTCAGGTGTAAACACGTGCCCCGAGACCCTGCTGACCGATGGTACGGCGCCAGTGCCGAAACCATACAGGTCGAGTCCTCCCACGTGCTCTACCAGAGGAACGACCCGGGGCAACACAGACACTTTGCTGCTACGGGCCTGGTTCAGCAATGCAGGGTTAACAATACGGACAGGATGACCAGCCTGTGTGCTTGTACCTGTTAACAAGCCGCTGAGCGTCAAAATCAATAACACCGGATTCATCATCTACTCCAAACAAAGATGAATGATTCTATCATTTATCCATATTTCGAACAAGAATCGGGCATTGCCCCGAATTACCTGTCAAATTTGATGATAAAGGGCGCAGAAAGTGGTTTATATACAAAGATTTAGACTGTCTGATGAGCATCAAACAGGTACAACGACGCAGCAGATGGGACGATTGCGGCGTACTCCCTAAGGCCGCAGGCCGTGACAACGAGCCGCCAGGCGAAGTTTCACTGCCGAATTTAGTCAGGTAATTTGGGCGATACATCCATGGGCGCAAGGACCCTGGGGAACAGGTGCTCCCGTTGTATGTGACAAATACCCAACGCAAGCATGGCGAGCAAAAAACCTGCCACAATATCCGTGGGATAATGCCAACCCAAGGCAATTACTGCATAACCTGTTATTGCCGTAAAGAGGGCCGACAAAAACAGGGCGATCCTGGAAAATCGCGAATAATACAGCATGACGAA
Organism: Deltaproteobacteria bacterium; assembly: GCA_015493765.1. GTDB lineage: Bacteria > Myxococcota_A > UBA9042 > DTJE01 > S145-11 > S145-11. The sequence goes on along the minus strand of WGCQ01000279.1, from coordinate 16,350 downwards.
TTCGTGGGCCAGGTGGAGGCTGGGCATGCAGGCAATGTAATCATAGGTATGCAGCACGGTCGCGTGTCCAAGTGCCACGTTTCTGGTGTTCCACCACAGGCGGGCACGGAAGAATTTTGTCATAACAGTCATCTTGTTCAGATATTGGTAGGTATGGGGGTCAGCATAACCCGGTCCCAACGCAGGATAGATATAGTATGCACCTGCTCCAAGTATGTAGCAAACGGCCAGGGCACTCAGAAATTCGGTTCGCTGTTCAGGCATCTTCAGCCCGATAAGGAATAACGACACCAGGATCATGTGGTCAAATAGCCGATAATAGGTCTGGTCCAGGACCATTAAAATAGCCTTGTGTAAGCGAATCCAGTTCGCCACGAGGCGATGCGGATAGACCCCGAAAATGCGATGTTCGAAGGCCATAATTTGGGCATCGTGCGGGACCTCTACACGAAACAGGAGGGCCTTGAACACCGTGAAACCATAACTGACCAGCATGAACACCAGGACGGCAAAAACCAGGTTTCCAAAAAACACCAGGCTTTGCCGTCGGCTTGCACGTTGCGCACCCAGGAATCCGCCTATTGTCAATAGTGATATCCGATCCAGCAGGTCGTGGTCCGGGCACAACAGGCTGCCAATCGCCAACAGTAATACCGCTGTGGCGGCTGCCGTAATCACGCGACCGGGCGGTATATCCACGTGCTGGTTCAGGGCTTGAATCAGGTCCCGGAACCGTGTGCCTGAGCGGGTACGCCTGGCATTCCATGCGATCAGCAGGGTGACCAGTGCAATCAAGGGAAAATGGCGATTACACACAACAAGAAACAGTATGTACCATGGCCTCAACCATGTATAGCCACCTGGCAGGCCGCTTTCATGCTGTGCCACTGCCGCCGCACCCGCCATAAGGATACTGAGCAGTGCGACCAGGCCGATGTGGTCATAGGCCTTCCGGATAACGCGCCTTAACAAGGCCATATCCGACCCCTGCTAACCGGGTCCATGCCGCAGGTATGCAGCCGGGAAATCGACCGCGTACACGTACTGTGTTTAGAGTCTTCAAGGTACATGGGATTTTTATAGCAGAAGTGGCTTAACTTTAGAAGTATCGCGTATCTGAACCCTTTTCAGCAACATTTGTACTCAAATTTAACAGGTGATTTGGGGTTTTTTATTGACCTTGGAACGATTTTAAGCGATAAATTAAGAGGGAAGTATTGTTTGATAATGGTTGAGATATGAAAAGAATTTGCATCTTGATGGCTATTGTATTTGGAATGGGGCTGTGGACAATTGCTTGTTCAAAGGGGACGCCGCCGGTCTTCCCTGAGCAAGACCAGGGTGAAGGTATTGCCGATGCGGCGCAGGAGGTCGCAGAACCACCGGTGGTAACCATAAAAAAACCTTCCAGTAACGCTGTGCTGGAAGGTGTTGTGGACTGTGTGGTGGATGTTACTGACCCGGTGGGCGGAAGGGTCAAGTCCGTTGCCGTGGGGCTATTCGACCTGCACACCAAGCAGCCTACAACGATCGTAACTGCGAAATCAACAGGCAATGGTGAATATACAGCGTCCCTGGATACGGCAAAAACGGAAAAAGGACCTTTGCCTGACGGTAATTTTGCATTGGTGGCCCTGGTAAAAATGAGGGACAACAGGAAAGGTCAGGCATCCTTGATCGTCAAGGTGGATAACTTGCCACCCAGCATTGCCGTTGCCAGGCCCAGACCCGGAGGTAACTTCATGGGTAACCTGACAATGGTGCTTGCAGTGACCGATCACGGCGGAACTGGTGTGCGATATGTAAAACTGTTGATGGATGGTACGGTACTTGATTCCGTGATCAGCACCAAGGACAAGCCAATCAAGGACATGAAACCCATCGTATTTCAGCACTCCAGCAAATCCTGGACACCCGGGAAACTGACCTTTACGCTGGAAGCGGCCGATAATGTGGGGCACAAGACAACAAAGACCCTTGATGTAAACTACGTGGAGCAGCCTTTCTTCCTGACCGGGAAATACGTGGACCAGGGCGATTTCCAGGTGGATCGCATGTGTGTAGCATCAGGACCCAGTGGTGACAGAATCATTACCGTGGGCAAGGGCGGTTTGATTTATTGGACCTGGTCCGACCGGGCCCAGTCCCTGGTGCCGTTCCAGGTGGTTTCGCAGACGGGCAGCCTGTTGGAGTGCGGTGATATAAATCACGACGGCATCGACGATATCGTGGTGGGAAAAACCGACAACAAGCAAACAAAATTCATGTCTTACCTTGGTAACAAGGAGGGCGGCTACACGTATAAATCCACGTTGACAATTGGTACGAACGTTTCATCGTTTACGCTGGGTGACCTGTCCGGTGACGGCGCACCGGAACTGGTTGGCATCAGTCCGAATACCAACAAGGCCGTTATATTGGCCCAGAATGACGGCAGCGGTAAATTCGGCAAGGTATCGACCTATGGCGGTGTATCCGACGCTGGCCACGTGATCGTTGCGGACCTCACGGGCGACGGGATTAATGACGTCCTTGTTAGTCGCACACGGGGCGGACTGTTTACACTGTTTTCCGGTAATGGGGATGGAACGGTTTCAATCGGGCTGAATTCCACGGTGCCTATCGACACGGTTAACAGCCTGGTGGGCGGAAAACTGGAACCCGGTGTCAAAGAGGACAGGGCAATGGCTGTGGACAGCGCCAAGGCCAAATTGTACATGATTTCCCAAAAGGGCTCTGCATCAAACTATTCCCTGGGCATATCGGACACCCTGAGCACTGCACTTGGGCCTGCACATGTGGCATTCGGGGATATAAACAAGGACACGTATGTGGACCTGGCTGCAATCTGTACGGAAAGTAACCTGGTGGCCATCTTTTTTGGCACCAGCGATGGGCATTTCCAGGCAGTACATTGGTACGAGGCCGGTGGGGGCAGGCCTGACCAGGTGGTGATGGCTGACGTAAACCGCGATGGATTCAAGGATATAGTGGTACTTAACAAGGCACTCGGCAGGTTTACCATACTGATGTTTGAAAAGGCGTTATATACACCGGGTGACATCACGACAGCCGCATTTCATGGACCCCAGCAGATATTCCTGAAGGGGAAACTCAAGGACCTGGCCGTGGGGCATTTCCACCAGAAGGACCAGTATGACGCCGCAGTGCTGAGCACGATTACCAAGGATAACGGTGAGATCCGTGACAGCATCCTGGTGTACCAGGGGCAAAACGGGGTTTTCCAGCAGGAACCCGTGGTGGCCGAGGAATTCGTGGAAAAACACAACGGCTTCGTTACTGCCGATCTGGACAAGAACGACCTGGATGATTTCGTGGTTACCGGCAGTTCCCCGAATCCCGATAACAGTTTGAAACTGGTATTTTCCAAGGCCCACGGATATTCCTCCAGTGCGGTAAAGGGCTTTGTTGCACCGATAATGGTTGGTGTAGGTGATATGGGCTCACTAACGGGCACACGCCTGCAGGATGGCTACCCTGACCTGGCAGTCATATCGCAGAATCCGAAGGACCAGGAACAAAACCGGGTTTCCATTCTGCTCAATACGGGCACGGGTACGTTCCAGATGCCGCAAGGGGCCGTGTATCCACTGGATAAATCAACAGTGCCCACGGATATCATGCTGGCGAAACTCAGCAGCCCGGATTTCCCGGACCTTTTTATTGCTTCCGCTTCGGATATCACCTATTTCCCAACATCCGGACTTGGTGGCAACTACGACGAAACAAACCAGAAACGCCTGGCAATGGGTAACGGGCTGACATCACTTTTCCTTGGTTACCTGGGCGGTGCGGATGATAGCAGTCCTGACCTGCTGGCACTTGCGATAAAGGATAAGGCCATTGCCATATCATACGATTTGGGCCAGAGTCACCTGTTTAATCCGCCCGTTTCATTGAAGTATCCGGGACCTGCCCCCGTAACCATGACTGTGGACGACCTGAACCTGGATAAATACCCGGATATCATTGTGCTGGATACCCAGGAATCGACGGTTAACGTATTCATGAACCTCGGGTCCTCCCAGTTCAGTGCGCCCTATTCATTCCCCGTGGGCTCGGGGCCTGTTGCCATGGCCATAAAAGACATAAACTCGGATGGGTGTAATGATATACTGACACTCGACGGTAAAGGCGAAACCGTCACAGTATTGCTGAACCTGCTGTGCCAGGAAAAATCATCCTCGAAATAGGCCGGTATTTACGATTTTATCGGCTCAGCCCGGACATCTTTTTTTTCTTGTAAAAATAGATGTCGTAATGCATGGCCTTCCCGACAAATCTGAATAAGGGTACGAATTTTTGCATTACCAATGCACGGATGTCCCGGTCCAACATGATTCCGTGGTCCGGTACAACGACCAGCGTGAACAGGTGATTCGTGTTGAGCATGTGGATCAGCCTGGTTTTCAAATCCTGGTTTGTCTTCAGGCGTTTGTTGTTTGTGTCCACCAGGTTATCCGGGATGTTCAGACCCAGATTTAGTGCCAGAAACGGGGCTATGGCGGAGTCGCCAGCCACGTATGCATCGGGGCCGATGGCCCGCCTTGCCACTTTCAAAAGGGCCTGTCGTTCCTCCAAGGCCATGGTGTGTGTCCGTACAATGTCCATCGTGTAAAACAGGTGTGGAAGGTACGTGATAACCAGGATTACTGCGCTGATTACCAGTCCGGTAACCCTTAACCACGTTGCATCGGGCAACCATTTGGCTAATTCCGCTGCGCCAAGGACCGCGGCAGGCACCAGCAAGGGCAGGACAATTCCGAAATAATAATCGTTCAGGTCCTTGTACAGCACAATGATGGCAAGCGTCCCAAGTGCCGCCACAGTAAAATAGAAAGGCATGGTCAAACGGCGTTCCTTGACCGCAGGCAGCAATACCCCGATGGGGGCAATTATCAACAGGATATCCCCAAATACAAACCTTAGCAGGGTAGCCCAGTGGTATCCTGACACAACAGCCACCTTTTGCAGGTGATACAGGAATACCTGCCGTATAAAAGGCATACCGTAAAACGCCCAGGCACCTGCAAATAACGGAATCACAACAGCCAGTCCCAGCAGATAGCGCCTTAGTCGTGACCCTGCCCTTGCGAGGAGCAGCAATCCGACAACAGCGGGTATCGCGTAAAGCCCTTGCAGTATGGCAACCGCTGACAGGATGCCCGATGTGATGGCAAGGTCTTCGAACAGTGTCAATAGGGCGATGGCCAAAAACAACTGGGCCATGTTTGTGCCCACATAGGCCGTACAGAATCGAATACCAACCGTGGAAAACAAGTAGAGAAATACTGTCAGGAGCGCCCACCACAGCCCTTTGAGCCTGAGGACCACCCATCCGACAGCCCCTGTCGCCAGGATGTATGAAATCAAACTGACCCAGGAAAAACTGTCAGGAGTACCACCCAGTTTGAACAGCAGGCTTGCAATCCAGACCCTTAGTGGTGGATGCGCCAGAAAGAAATCCCGGTACGGCGCCAACCCCCGGTGTACCAGCAGCCCGTCAAAAATATAGATGGATGGGTCACCTAACAGCAGGACTGCCGCAGACCTGAAAATCACCAGGAATAACGCTCCCAGGAAAAGAAAACCCAGGAAAAAGAACAAGGCTTTTTTTTTGTCTGCCTGCAAAATGTAATTCTCGTTTTTAGAGCACGAAACCGAATTTTATTGTATCCGTGATTCCAATGATTGACAAACCGGATGTGTTGAGTTTGGGTGTCACCCAAATTACCTGTCAAGTTTGAGGCCAAAGGGCACTGAAAGTGGTTAAGATAAGTGGAGTTAAGCCTGTTTGAGCGCAGGTGTACTGAGGGTGTTACAAATTCGCCATATTACATAACATATAATTTGTTTCGTAATGTAACACACTGAATTTACACAATATTCGTAGATGCGGGTTTGGAACCCGCCCTGAAATTGCCATCAAACCAATACCCTCGTACCAGCGCCACATCGAGCATCCGGATGGTGATGGCGGCAAAGCATACGGGCCGATAGCGGTAGCCGATTGCCGAATTCATCGACATCTTGGGTCAGTCATCAGGGCCAAAGTCGGACCCGTTTGTGTGGGGTGGTGCATAATTTTGGGTTTTGCATTACTTTCCCTGGTGACTATATCGTGGTGAATGACAGAGGTGATTAAAAAAGATGGACTCGTAATAAATCAAAATCGGTAAATCCATACCTAATAAAATCAAAGGGTTATAAAGAACAAAATGGCCAAAATCGGACTTTTTACGAGTCCATCAAAAAAATGAAAAAAAATCGGATTTGTTTCGACTATTTATAATGACTGACCGCGGCGAGGTATCCGGGGCGCCCCGGGTACCGGACCGGGCAGTGGGTTCTTTGAAATGGGCAGGGGGTGTGTTTCGGTTCGGTGTTCGTCACCGGGCCTGAAACGCTGAAGGTCCGAAAGGGCTGGAGGCTCGAGCGGGGCGTTGGGACAAAGGAGAGGGAAAGGCTCGTAAAACTGGCACCCGTCCCCGGTTGGTTACGGTGGATCCCTGCCTTGCGGTGGGGATAAGGAAGTGGGAAAGATGTAGGTAGAACAAGTACTTGCAACAAATCGGAGCCCAGGGCTCAAACCCGGCGCAAAACAGCGCATCCGTCTATCCGGCTATTGATTTACAACCAACCTCCGAAATCATATACTATCACTGGTTGTTAATTGGAGGCGAGCCATGAAAAGTGGTTTGATATTGTGCGGTATTGCATGTGCACTTGTATGGGGATGCTCGCAGGCCAGTAAAGCCGGTTTTGACCATGGCGGTATGCAAAGGGACGTGCCTGGGGATATGCATGGTCTGGATATTGGCTCCGCGATCGATGTAACCGTGGATGAGGTTCAATTACAAGACAAAATACAGGTTTTTGATACCGGAAAATGGGACGCCAGGACGCGGGACGCGGATACAGCAGTCACGGATACATGGGGTGCGGCTGTCCAGGACCTGGTCACGGATAATGTGCAGGACCCTGGCCAGGCATCGAAGGATGTGGGCCGGGACCTGGGTCCAGAGGACGTGTCCCAGGCGGAACCGGTGTGTACCCCAAATTGCCAGGACAGGGAATGCGGTGATGACGGGTGCGGTGGCAGTTGTGGTACGTGCAACGGGTCGAACATGGTCTGTGCAAACCACCACTGCGTGCACAACAAGAAACACGACGCCCGGTTCATCGACCAGCAGGTCCCCCAAAAACTTCAGCCTGGGCAAACGGTCGATGTGTCCGTAACCATGCAAAATTTCGGCACGGCAACGTGGACGCGTGACAAGATGTACAGGCTCGGGTCGCAGGCACCCCAGGACAACACGACATGGGGAACCGGCAGGGTGGAACTGGACAAGGGCGAGGCCATAGGACCGGGCGAGACAAAGAAATTCACGTTCCAGGTCAAGGCACCTGCTGCGGCGGGTTTTTACGATTTCCAGTGGAGGATGGTGCAGGACGGCGTGGAATGGTTCGGTGATTTCACCAAGGATGTCAAGGTCCAGGTTGGTACACCGAACGTGTGCAAACAGGCAAGGGACCTTGCGGGCAAGGACGTGGACGCATCGGCCGTACTCCAGTCATGTATCGACAATACGCCTGCAGGCAAGGTGCTGATGATACCGCCGGGTGTGTACAGGCTCGACCACGGCCTGAAGGTCCAGGCGCATGCAATCGTTCTGACCACGGAGGGCAAATCACCGGGTGACCCGGAGTGTCCGTTTGGCGGCCAGGGTTGTGCAGTGCTCAAGGCATCGCCTGCGTTCAACGACCAGTTCGGTCTCCTGCAACTGCTGAAGGACGGCAGTGCTGTGGACCACATCGTGATCGACGGAAACAAGGCGGCCAGGTGGTCCACGAATGCAGGGAACCAGTGCGGGGCCGGTCGCAATTCCTACGGCTACAACATGAGGGTCGTGTGCAACAATTGCAGCGTGACGAACAGCGTATCCAAGGACGCGCTGTGCGGCACAGGGTGCGAGGTCACGGGCAAGCGCTCGCACATCACGATAAGGAACGACACGATAGCGGAAAACGGGGTGCACAACAGGCAGGGGTTGTGGTCAGACGGGTTGACCGTGCACGATGCCGCTGATTCCGTGTTCACGGACAACGAGATCCGGGACAACACGGACGTGGATATGATCTTCGGCGGCTGCCAGCGATGCCGAATCCAGAACAACAAGGTCTTGCATACCAAGGGCTTTACATCCAGTTCGTTTGCTGCGCTGATGATCCACGCCTGGCCTGCACCAGGCGGCGGAAACGGCACGAGCGGCGATTACACGGGCACGGTCACCAGCAACAACACCGTGGATTGCGGGTCGAACCACGGTTGTGGCATAGGTTTGTATCTGGGCTCGGATGCCTGGTACATCACGGACGTTTTCGGCGGGTCCGTACACGACAACCAGGTCAAGAACCCCCAGCAGGGGGTGCTGTTGGACGATGTCCATAATATGGAGGTTTATAACAACCCGGTTTCCAATCCCATGCGTTCATGCAAGACATCCTGCGGCACCAAAGCGTGTGGCGCCTACGGCATGGGCACGAGGACGCACGACGTGGATACGTCCAAGGACACGCTGGGTACGCACTACACGAAACAGGACTGGGACCACTGCATACCGAACTGGTGGAAATAGCGAATTTTTTTGAAGACTTGCCGTGTTCGAATTTGAACTGGTATTTCAGGTCGCCGCGTTTGCAGATTTTCAACCAGAATATTGACCATTATCCAATACAGGATGATTCATTGTTGTAAATCAATGTGAAAAGTGTATTTTATTTTTGTGGATGAGGCTGAAAAGGAAAAACAAGCGCTCGTTGTTCGGTTGAAGGACCTGGTTTGTGAGGCCAGGGAAAAAGGTGTTTACCTTGGTGACGTTCTGGCCGAAATCCTGAAGGAGGAGGGCGCTGATAACGAGTTCGAACACATACTGTCCAGGCAGATGATGGGGCCGGACAGGGAGTCGGCGGTAAAGGGGTACCTGTTTGCAGTGCAGTATGCGGAATCCAGGCGTCATTTCATTACGTACAAGGGTGATGCCCAGGCCATAGCAGGGCTGTTGTCACTCATATCCAGCGAGATCACCAGGCGTGATGACGTGGGTATATTTGTTGCCCGGCTGGTGGGCACTGCGCTGCAAGAAAGCGAAGAGATACTATCGCATTAAACCGTTCACAGTGTATAATTATGCATGACCGTGGGGATAATTACCCGCAGCAGGAGTAATCCATGATTCCGCGTCTTTTGTATGCCAATGATAGCGGCAGGCTGTTTGAGGACCCTCATTTTTTGATGGCCGTATTTGATGGAAGCCGGGTCCGTGCACCAAGGGAGGATGAAATCATCGAACTGCCTGAAGGCAGTGATGTGTTTTTTTTGCCTGGACGCCGGCCTTTTGCGATTAACCCTGTGACCATGGGCCCGGAGGTACTGGTACACCATCAGGCTGCGTCCGCATTCATCAGTCCGGCCTATCTTAGAACCCTGTTGCCGGCATACGATCGCGACGAAGATGCACCTGTGCTGCCACTTTATGCCTATGCCCCGGTAGGCAGCCTGGACGGTCGTTTTTATACCACTGCAATCAGGATAGACCCTTCCGAGCGTCAGAACCCCGTGCGTTTCGATATCCGCAGGATACGCAAAATGGTACGACGCATGAAACGCAGGCTGCCGGATAATTCGCTGGTGCGACACCTCGAGCACTGTGCCCTGGTGTACAAGTGCAGGGCTGCGCAAAATTTTTTCCTGCGGCGCGAAGAGGCCCCTTTGCCCACAAGCCCGAGTTGTAATGCCAGGTGCATTGGTTGCCTGTCCGAGCAGAAGGATTCCGGTTTTTCAGCCAGCCACGAACGCATACTGTCTGTGCCATCGGCACAGGACATCGCACAGGTCGCCCTGACCCATTTCGAGCACGTGGAAAACCCGGTGGCCAGTTTCGGCCAGGGATGCGAAGGTGAGCCCCTGTTGCAGGTTGACCGCCTGGTTGAGGCTGTACGTCTGATACGCGCTCAGACCCTGCGTGGCACGATCAATATCAATACAAATGCCAGCAGGCCCGGGGCCGTGGAAAAATTGTGCAAGGCAGGGCTGGACAGCATGCGCATGACCATGAATTGTGCGGATAAACAATTATTCGATAAGTACTTCAGGGGTACTGACTATTCCATCGAAAACGTCAGGAAATCAGGCAAAATTCTGAAGGATTACGGGGGGTTTTTGTCCGTCAACCTGTTGGTCTTTCCAGGCCTTACGGACAGGGAGGACCAGGTTGACATGCTGATAGATTTCCTGGGCGATACCGGTGTGGACATGGTGCAGTGGCGCAATCTGAATCTGGACCCGGAGGTATATATGGATGCACTGGGCAGGGAGAATTTTGGCGGCGGGATAGGGATTGCCGAGGCCGTAAGGCGTGTCAAGGATGCACTGCCAACGCTGAAATTTGGGTATTTCAACCCCTACGTGGGCAGCAGGTCATAACCAGAAGGTTTTAGGGCCTGTCGGGATTGGTGGCAGCACGGAATTCCTCGGTTCAGAGGGCCGTATGGGGGGCGCGCTGCCGGGCTTGGGCAGGACGCAGGAGGGGCTAACGCATGGGCCCTCCCCCGCCGGCACGCCGAGCCAAATCCAGGTCCTGGGACAGACCTGTTCCACCACCAAAGGTCTGTGGGGTTAAACCCCGCGCGCGCTGTCTGACCACCGCGGTTGTCCTGTCAAATGTCCCGAAAGGGACAATGTACCACAATGCAAATAATGTGCCATAATGCATGACTGGTAAAATAATGATGTCAAATCAATGAGTTAGATGTTGATGAGTGTTTATTCATTCACGCAAACAGTCCGGGAATCCGGACATACAGTCCAAGGGAGTCCGAAATCCCGGACTGTTTACATAAAAGGCCAGGCACTGGGGCATTCACCACGATATGGACACCAGGAAAGACGGGTAAAAATAAGGTTCTTCCGGGATTAGCCTGGGTAGTCCCAAATGACTACCTAAATTCGGGAGCCGGGCGCTGCAAGTGGCCCATCTGCTTCGTGGTTGTACCAATTTGATGCTCGACGTAGTTTGGGTGGGTCATTACGCAAAATGCGTAATGAATTCAAGCATACGAAGGATGCGCAGAACCACGACTGCGCTCAAATGGGCTTAACGCCTTGCACCTGGACCACTTTCAGCGCCCTTTGTATTCAAATTTGACAGGTAATTTGGGCCTTTCATAACCTTTTGATAAACAAAATAGTCTAAAGGCATCCCTCACATCGAAAATTCATTCGTACGTACCAAAAACGTCTTAAGAATTAGAAAAAATCATGTTATACTACAATATGACATTGGTGCGCGGCGTGTTGCGTGGCTGAAACGCAAAAAAACCGATGTGGGGGCGTACATGATTTGCGAACATTGCCATGAAGAGATCCCTGATGGCAGCCGTTTTTGTCCGTTGTGCGGGGCAAGGCTCAGCCAGGATACTGCCAGTATTGGCAGGAATGCAACTTTAACCGGCCAGACCCTTGCCGGCAAGTACGTGATCGAAAAGCGGATTGGCAGTGGTGCAATGGGCAATATCTATAAGGCCACGCATTTGGACCTGGGCAAACCCATGGTCGTTAAGGTCCTTCACGAGCACCTCGTGTCGGATGACAGTCAGGTAAAGCGTTTTCGGCGCGAGGCAAAAGCGGCCAGCCTGTTGAACCATCCCAACGTGGTTCAGGTGTACGACTTTGGCCACACATCTTCAGGACTGGCATACATTGTCATGGAATTCATCGAAGGTGACGATATACGTAAGATCCTGTTTAACGAGGGGAAAATCAGCCAGCAAAGGACAATTGACATTTCGGCCCAGGTATTTTCGGCCCTGGCCGAAGCCCATGCCGCAGGTATAATCCACCGCGACATCAAGCCGGAAAACATCATGGTCAGCATGGCCATAACCGGTGAAGATGTTGTCAAGGTATTGGACTTCGGGATTGCCAAACTCCAGGACATGGCTGCTGGTGGTTCCCTGGCATTCAAAACCGCCACAGGCACCGTATTCGGTACCCCGGAGTACATGTCGCCCGAGCAGATTACAGGCAAGGACCTGGACCATCGTACGGACCTGTATTCATACGGGATTACGATGTTCGAGATGCTGACCGGCAATCTGCCTTTTGAAGGCGAAGGGCTGCTTGAAATTGCAACCCAGCAACTGCGTAAGCCCATGCCGTCAATACGGGAACAATGCCCCGAGGTCAGCGAGGAACTGGAGCAATTTGTTGCCAAACTGTTGGCAAAATCGCCGGACGACCGCTTTCACTCGGCGGTCGAGGCCAGGGAACACCTGCTAACGCTAAAGGAAAATCTCAAAACACATGCCACGTCCGTGCCTGCGGGCAGTGCACATGCCTCACCCCAACAGAAAACGGAATCGGGTGCTGATACGTCTGAGGCTGAGGTCGCTGAGGATGGCTCTACCATGATGATCAGTGACCCTGATTTCGTCAAGGAGATCCAGAAAAAGATGGAGCAGGCCAAGGTGGAAAAGCGTCAGCAGATATTCTCACCCCAGGACACGGATACGGTGGTATCCAAGAAAAAAAACGATTCGGGTTCATCAAAGAATCTGTTGTACCTGTGGGTTGGGGTTGGCCTGTTGAGCCTTGCAATTATAGGCGTACTCGCCTATATCCTCATGAGTTGAAATGCCTGAGATTGAATCAAAATACCGCCTGTGTTTTAGGAAGGATTTTGACCGGTTGATAGAGTTTTTAGGGGACGGATTGCAACCCGAGCAGTTGGAAAATTTCTATTTTGAGATCAGGGATGACCTGGCGGCTGGCGGTCGGCGGATGCTGCGTTTGCGCAAGGTCCATGGTCGTGGATGGCTGGTAACATTGAAAGGACCGACCAGGCGGGATGCGGCCATATTTGAGCGTGAAGAGAAGGAACTTGATGTGGTGTCGGCGGAGGCGCGGGCGATGTTGGAAGAGGGCAGGGCGGATGCAGTGCTGCGCCGTCTGGGCCTGGATTCGGCACCTGTGCACGTGGTCGCACACAGCCGGGTGGTGCGTTATGTCATGCGCAGGCAAGGCGTGGAGATTGCCCTGGACCACGTGTTCTTGGACGATGGGTACGAGTATTTTGAACTCGAGGTCGAGGGGGACACAAAGGCTGATGTTTTACGACAAACCACTAAACTGTTGAAAACGAGCGGTATCTGTGCCGAGCCCTCAACGGAATCAAAGTATGGTCTCGCCCTGCGACACGCCTGATTACAGGCTTGGAATCGGGGTTTTTCTAACTGCGCTGCTGTTTTATGCCGTTTTTATCCCCAACACAGTCTATTGGCTCGATGCACCGGAATTTGCGGCTGCAGGGTTCAGCCTGGGCATGGTGCACCCCCCTGGTCACCCGGTGGTGCTATTACTGTTGCGGGCCCTGGACAGCCTACCGATCGGCAGCGTGGCATTTCGCTCCAACCTGTTTTCCGCCTTTTTTGCGGCCCTGTCCGCTGCCATGTTGGCATTGCTTTCATTTGATGTCTCCATGACAGCGGGGTTCACCAGGCAGCCTTCGCAACTATTTGCGTGGGTCGCGGGGCTTGGATTCGCATTCAGCCCTGCACTGACAACCCAGGGTGTGGGCGTGGAGGTATATTCCCTGAACAGTTTTTTTGTGTTTACAGCCCTGTGGTTGGCATTACGTTCGCGACAGTTGCCTGGTGCTGCCGTACTTGCCGCCTTTTTCCTGGGTCTCGGGGCTGCAAACCATCACTATCTGACAATACTAATTACCCCGGCAGTGGTATGGGCCGCATGGCCCGCCCTGAAAAGGCAGCCCCGGCTGTTGCTCCCGTCTGCATTCGCCTTTATCGTGCCATTGGGCTTGTATTTTTACCTGGTTATGCGTGTGCAACACAGCCCTATGCCCCCCTGGACGGACCTGGACGGACCCGTGGACCTGTTCAACTATGTATCAGCGCGTACGTTTGCCGGTTCTGTCAGCGGCCTTTCCCTGGTCCGCATTATGAAAAATGTTGGCACGGCAGTGTTCATGGCCTCGGCCCAGATGTCCCCCCTGTTTTTGGTTGTATCCGTCCTGGGCATGGCCGTTCTATTTGCCAGGCGACGCGATATGCTGAATTTATTGCTTGTTTTCACAGCCCTGGACCTGCTGTCAAAGGTGGCCATGTCGATCCTGGACCCGGGTAACCCCGATGCCTACGGATATTTTTTACCTGCATTCGGCATGTTGTTTATGTTTGCCGGTATCGCCGGCCTGCCCTTGTTAAAAACGCGACTGCGTTCCGTGGGTATTGCAGCAGGCCTTGGGCTGGTATTGGTGTCAGGCGTTTTCGGCCTGCGTCCCGGCCTGCACCGGCGAAATTTCCATGATACCGATACCTACGCCAGGATCGCACTGCGCACGCTGCCACGGGACAGCGTGGTTATGATGTCCTTTTACCCGACCTTTTTCCTGTCCATGTACGAACGCATTGTTGCGGGACTCAGGCCGGACTGCACGTTCGTCCAGGCATCGTTTTACGACAAATCCGGTGGTCGGCATGCGTATGCACGCCATCTTTGCCACCATGACAAGGCCTTGTGTCCCATTGCAATGAAATTCGCCGCAACCAGGACAATAAACTGGCCCATGGTAATTTCACTGGCCAAACACAGGCCTGTAATGTTTGAGCCCGAGCACGGCATGACCCGCCTGCTGACCCCGTTTTCATTCCGGGGCTTTTTCTTTCAGGCACCTGGTGGGCCTGCAACACCAAAGCGCTTTTCTGCAGGCACTTTTGTGCAACTGTTGAATAATGCATTTGGTATCCCTGGTGCCATGGATGTGGAAACAGGCAGGATTTTGTTACGCCTGCAATACCTGGATGCCGAGACCCTGTCAGCGCAAGGCCGCATCCGGGATGCAGGTGTGCTGGTCAAGTCCTGTGTTCACCTGGCACCGGGGGACCCAATGGTGCGCTCTCTCAGTCGTCGCCTGCTGGGTCAGGCATCGCCTTGAGTTGCTCCAATACGGCGGATTCCTCCAGGGGCGGGACCAACACGGGGTAACCCGTGGACAACAGGTCCTCTGTCTTGTTTTTATCACTGTTTATCAGCACAAGCGGGATGCCCGGCCTGGCGGTATTCAGTTGAACCAGTACATCGTCCAGGGCCAGGCTATCCAGGTTTACGACCACTGTTCGTACCGGATTCAGGTGTACGAAATCCACTGCTTCCGCCAGGTCTTTTGCCCGATAACAGGCCACGTTATTAAAGTTAAAGCCCTGTATGGTATTAAACACGCTCCCTTGCGTGTCCAACACCAGCACACTTCCGGAAGGCCCCGAATTACCACTTAAAACCGTCTTTTTGATCTTTTCGGCTATGTGAGAGACCTCTATGGCCTGTTCATAGATGTCCTGGGCCTGTTTCAACACGTCCACAGGCAAGTCATCCCGATTAGTCATCAACTGGGCATATCCCATGATAACGGTCAATGGATTCATCAGGTCGTGTAACAGGCGGTGTATCTGTTTTTGTTTATCCTCGGGTATATTGCCATTCTCCATCTTAAGTCTCCTTTCAGGCTCCCTATCTGCCTTTTATATAGTTTAACACAATGCGAAAAAAAAGGAAGGCTAAAGGCGGGGCCTAAAATACCTGTCAAATTTGAGGACAAAGGTTGCAGAAAGTGGTTCAGATGCAAGAAGTTGAGCCAATTTGAGCGCAGTCGTACTATCGGTACGTTGAGCATCAAATTGGTACAATGACGCAGCAGAGGGACCGCTTGCTGCAACCGACTACCGAATTCAGGCAGGTAATTTGGGTGGAGGCACAGTGTGTTATAAAGACAGAACTGGGAGTGCTGGCGTCAGCCGGTATTCTTATCGCTGTAATGATTTTTCACGTTTCAATCCAAGGGCAGGCATATAGGTCTGTCCCAACGAAAAATTCACACACCGATCCCACACGGCCACGGTCAACGGCCACGGCCACGGCCACGGTCAACGGCCACGGGCATCGGGCATCGGGACGCAGCCTGCGGCCTGGGTTACAAGCAGGCGAGGCCGCCTGCGCTCCACGGACTCGGCCACGGACTCGGCCACGGACTCGGCCACGGACTCGGTCACGGTCAACGGCCACGGCCACGGTCAACGGCCACGGTCACGGGCATCGGCCAACGGTCTCGGCCAACGGTCTCGGCCTCGGATTCAGTGACAGTGTCCGTGACAGAGACAGTGACCGTGACAGTGACATTGGGCGGGCGGCCTGGGTCCGGCACGTGTTTGGTGAGGCTTTTTGTTCTGGCCTCCTTGGTGTTCTTATGAAAATCT
>WGCQ01000278.1 GCA_015493765.1 Deltaproteobacteria bacterium | reverse complement strand
GGACCAGTATGGACAGCAGGACCAAAAATGCCCGTTTGATCCAAAGGTTACGCATCACGCCCCCTCCACACGGTCAGGGCCAGGCCAGCGGCCCGGGTTACAAGCAGGCGAGGCCGCCTGCGCTCCACGGCCACGGCCTCGGTCAACGGCCACGGCCTCGGGTATCGGGCATCGGGTGTCGGGACGCAGCCAGCGGCTGCCTTCGGGACGGACCTTTGGCCTTCGGGAAGATCAGGCGAGGCCGCCTGCACTCCACGGTCACGGCCACGGTCACGGACAACGGCCACGGCCTCGGTCAACGGCCACGGCCACGGACACCTGCCACTGCCCACTCCCACTCTACGCATAGATGTCCTCCGTGCCCTTGGTCAGCTTGTTCGTAATTAGGGAATAACCCAGCAGGATCAGGAATATCAACAGCGAGTATGCCGCGGCCAGCCCGTAATTCTTCAACACGCGGAAGGCACGGTATGCCTCGGTGATCAGGATGTTGGTCTTGTTGTCCGGTGCGCCACCGGATACCAGGTAAACCACGTTGAACATGTTGAACGTCCAGATTGTGCCCAGTATGATTGCCGGAAACAGCGCGGGCTTGATCAGGGGCAGGGTCACGTGCCTGAAACGTTGCCATCGGTTGGCCCCGTCGATTTCAGCAGCCTCGTACAACTGGGCGGGGATGCTTTGCAACGCGCCCAGGCTGACCACCATCATGAACGGAAAACCCAGCCACGTATTTGTTACCAGGTTAGCGGTGAAATTGGTCCAAAAGGACCGTCCCAGCCAGTCCACGGCAGGCAGGCCCAAGACCTTAATGAACGCGTTGATCGGTCCGTACTGGGTATTGAACATCCATTTCCAGATCAGGGCCGTGATATAGGACGGCACGGCCCAGGGGACCACCAGCAACACGCGGTAGATTGCCTTTTCCCGCAGGCGGTGGTCGGACAGGATCAAGGCCAGGAGCAACCCGATGGTCACGTGCAGGCTCACGTTCAGTGCGGTCCACATCACGGTTACGCCGAAGGTGAAGTAGAAATTCGTATCCGAGTGGGCCGAAGGGAACAACACCTCCTTGAAATTCGCCAGGCCCACGAAATTGTAGTTGTTGTCCAGGAATGCGATGTAAACGCCCATGAAAAACGGGATGAACACCAGCACCACCATGCCGATCATCGCGGGCGAAATCGCAGCATAGACAAATGGTTTACGTCGCAATTCCTGCATGAATTCCATCACGTGGCGCGCAAGTATCAGGTGCAGTATGCCGGCGAACAAGGCAGGCCCGAGCAACATGCCGGCACCCTGAACCGCGGTGTGGCCGCTGTAACTGAAACCCCGGGCTAGCATACCCAGCCACGCCCCTGCGTAGTGGCCGCACAATGCGGCGAAAACAACGGTCGCCACAAACACCAGGGCCACGTCAGGCCAAATTCCCCCCCTTTGTATGCCCTTGAACAGGCCGAACAACAGTAATATGCCCGCTGTTAGCACGGTCAGGGCATACAATACCAGTGACATGACCCTGACACCCATGGGCATCATCACAACCCCGTGTATGGCCTTGTTTTTGCCAGGCGCGGCACAGACTTGCCAGCCCGAATAAGGCATGCATGCAGGGTGCCCAACCTTTTGGACCTGGCCACGCAGTTGCAGTATTGCGGCCTTCAGGTCGCCACCTGTTTCGAACCCCTGGCGGACATTGGAAAATGCCAAGCTCGAGCCCACTGGCAGGCCGAATTTGTCCACGCCTTTTGAACGCCATGTGAAATTGGCCAGGATACGGACCCGGGCCTTGGCCGGCACGGCATGGCCACCGGCAGCAACCATGCCCGCATGTTGCACGGCCGCGGATGTCTCGCGCACCAGTTCCATGCGGGTAAACAGGACCATGCCCGTAAAAAATACCACGGCTGTCAGCGCAAAGGCCGACGCGCGCTCGTAAAAGGCAAAATCCTGTTTTTTGGCACCCGCTGGCATCTATTTTTCCTTTGACGATTTTTGCTTGATGTCGGCCAGGACCTTTGCTTGCGCGTCCTTGAGTGCCTTTTTCGGGTCCACGTCACCGAACACGGCCTTTGATATCGCCATGTCCATGGCAGGCCATATCAGTTGCATGTTCGGGTGCTTGGGCATGACCACGGATGCCTGGGCCTGGACCCAGAACGTCTTGGCCACCGGGTCCTTGTTGAATAATGCGTCCGTATAGACCGCTTTGTTTGCCACCATCTGACGGCCTTCTTGCAGCCTCAAGCGCGCCATCTTGTCCGAGGTTGCAAAGAGCATGAATTTGATCGCAGCCTGCTTCTTTTTGCTGTACTTTGACAAAAACAGGCCCTCTATGCCCAGGTAAGGCTTGGCCAGGCCGCCATAGGCCAGTTTCGGCAGGATCGTGACACCGTAATTGACCTTGGGTCCCAGTTCGGCCAAAAACCACGGGCCGTTGATCACCATTGCCGCCTTGCCCTGCTTGAACAGGGATGTCACCATGGCCGATGTCATGCCGGACGGCGTGACCTTGTACTGCTTGACCAGGGAACGCACCAGCAGCATGGCCTTGAGCGCCTGTGGCGTGTCGATCGCGGGCTGGCCGTCCGAAGTCAGCACATTTGCGCCCATGCCATTGAACCACGCGGCGTTGAAATAAAACAGCCCCGCCTCGTACACCAGGCCCCAGATGCCCTTGTCCGCATGGGTCGCGGCCTGTGCCTCCTTGACCATCTGGTCGAACGTCCCGGGTGGGTTCTTGACCATGGATTTGTTGTAAAACAGTGCAACGCTCTTGAAGGCCAGGGGCATGCCGTAAAGGTTGCCCTTGTACACCAGGCCCTGTACGGTCTTGGGCAAAAACTTGTCCAGTTCGGATCTGGGGACCAGGCTGGTCAAGGGCTCGAGGATCGGCGTGTCATCCACCCATTCGCCGATCATGTTATGGGCAAATATGAACATGTCCGGCCCCTGGCCCCTGGGCGTGGTGATCTGGACCTTGTCCGCAAAGGCATCGTAAGGTATTTGCAGCAATTTCACCTCGACCCCGTTGTGCTGGTCATTGAATCGCTTTACCACGTCCTCCAGGGCCTTTTTTTCGAGTCCCCTGTACGAGTGCCACAACACCACCCGGGTCACTTTCTTTGGGGTAGCGGCCTTTTTTACGGCAGCCTGCTGTTTTGCCACCTGCTTTGCCGTACCCTTTTTCGGTGCCTGGCCGGTCTTTTTGCCGGAACACGCAAAGGCCAATACCAGAAATACCATCAACGCCTTTCTCACGATTCACCTCCTATCCTGGTGCCGGACTGGTCAAAGAAATGGCATGAGGCAGGGTCAAAAGACAACCTCACGTCATCACCCTCCTTTATGCGGGCATCCTGTAACTGAACCACGAGGGTGCCCAGTGCTGTTTTGCAATAGCCGAAACGCTCGCTGCCCAGGTTTTCGATCACCTCCACCCTGGCATTTAGGGTGCCCGGGCCGGATTCCCGGACAATACCGACCTGTTGCGGCCGGCTCCCCACGACCACCGGGCTGTTGTCCGCCACGGGCAGGGTGTGTTCGATAGACACGTGGTCATTGCCAATGCGGCCATCCTGGTACACGGCATCAATGAAATTCATGGACGGGGAGCCTATGAACTGGGCCACGAAACGGTTTGCAGGGCGTTCGTACACCTCGGCAGGTGTACCCAGTTGCTGAAGCCGCCCGTTGTTCATCACCGCGATGCGTGATGCCAGGGTCATGGCCTCGACCTGGTCGTGTGTCACGTAAACCGTTGTGGTTGCAAGCCTTTTTTGCAGGATTTTCAATTCGACCCGCATCTGGACGCGCATCTTGGCATCCAGGTTGGACAGGGGTTCGTCGAACAAGAACACCTTGGGTTCGCGGACGATGGCCCTGCCCATTGCCACGCGCTGTCGCTGTCCGCCGGACAGGGCCCTGGGCTTGCGGTCCAGCAGGCCGTCGATGCCCAGGATCTTTGCCGCGGCACGCACCTTTTCATCGATCACGTGTCCGGGCACCTTGCGTAGCCTCAGGCCGAACGACATGTTTTCGTACACCGTCATGTGAGGGTACAGGGCATAGTTCTGGAACACCATGGCGATGTCCCGGTCCTTTGGATGCACGTCGTTGACGCGGCGTCCTTCGATCAGCAGGTCACCCGAAGTGATCGTCTCCAGGCCTGCAATCATGCGCAGGGTCGTGGTCTTGCCGCAGCCGGACGGCCCCACAAAGACCAGGAATTCGCCGTCCTCGATGGACAGGGACAGGGCGTCCACAGCAAGGGTTTCGTCAAAACGCTTTGTCAGTTCCCTGAGTTCCAGAAAAGGCATCAGAATCGCACCTCTAATCCTTTTTGCGGCCTCACACGGGTCACGGGTTTTAATATCACTACAGCACCCACTACCTGGGTTACAACGACCGGGGTCAACAGCCTGCCGTTTTGGTCGTACAGCCCTGCGATCCGTCCGACCGTCACCTTTGGTTTATCAAATTTTGAAGGCAACAACAACGTTATAATGCCATTTTTCATGTCTTTTATTGGTATTCCCTGTTTGGCGGCGGAGGCTGGCAAGGGCTGCATTTTACCGTGTCCGGCCATGAACGGCAGCATGCACACGCCTTTCAAGGGCCTCAACACCTGTTTTTGCACACCGGAGGGCGCAATGATGTCCAAATACCTCGGCGTAAGCCCCGGACTGGTGCAGGTGCCGAATGCGCAGTCCTCCTCGCTCCAACTGTTGCACCTGCCGGGCTTGGGTGCCATGGGCACCACCAGCGGGTCATTGAACATGTCCGGCTTGTTGGTCAATTTGTGGCGCAGCCCCATCATGGAACGCAAGGCCAGGACCCCAACCAGGTAACTGTATTTTTCAGGGCTGTTACCAACGCAGTACTTCGGCATCACGGCCCTGATCACTGCCCCGCGTACGCTGACGTCCCTGGGTACACACACACTGTGCGCCATCCTGCCGGCGCTGGCCTTGATGTGCGCGGCCACGGTCTCGGGCAGGCCCGTGATCACGATCGCCCTTTGCCAGGGCATGGCGGCAACCGCTCCCCTGCCCGGCAAAAGTGCCTTGTACCCGCTGCCGCCCCTTGCCACGTACACGTCGATCATGGGTATGAAGGTGCGATTGTGGCGGTTCTGGAATATCCCGGCCGGACGCATGGGCACCGCGGCCGCGAGCCTGATTTCGATGATTGCCCTGTTGTGTGTGACGGTCAGTTTAAACCCAACGATGTCGAATATGCCGCCAGGCATGCTGCTGGTCACGGGATACACCACACAGCCTGCCCCGTGACCGTCACCCCTCGGGTCATGCAGGCTAACCTGTGCCAGGGCCTGGCCGGCGAGCAGGGTCACGGTAAGGGCAACAAAGGCCGCAGTTTTACTCCGTTTCAGCATTGTCCGCACCGCTGTCAGGGGCAGGACCTCCGCATGGGGGATTCATTTTACCCGGTGTACCCCAGTCACCACCAGGCAGTTTGTAATCGTCCGTTTTGGGGGTCAGGCACCAGGCATCGGCCTGGTCGTTTGCCGTGCTGGTGAATTGCCCGGGGTCGAGGCCGAGGGATGTGCCCTTTGTGGCCGTTGGATCGCCGTAATCAGCCAGGTTCAGGGTGACCTGGTCGATGGTCTTGGCATTCCACATGATCCTGAGCGTGTTCGGACTGCCATTTACCAGGGAGAACACGCTGCCATAGGCGTAATCCACCCTGACGGCCCCGTTGCTGGTGTAATCACCGTTGCGCCCCAGGACCAAAAAACCATGAGCTTGGATAGGCAGCCCCCCCTGGTGGTCTATTTTAAAGGTCTTGTTACCCGGGCCGGATACAATCCATCCGTTGATGTTCACCGGGTTGTCCGTGGTATTGTACAGTTCGATGTACTCGCCCTTTGAATCGTCCACAGCATCCGGGTTGATCATGAGTTCGGTAAAGATCACATCGCCCGGTTTGAACGACTCGATCTTGCACTGGGCGCTGCAACCGTCGCCGTCGTCCGTGTTACCGTCGTCGCACTCCTCGTCGCCCTCTTTCTTGCCATTGCCGCAGACGTGCTCGCAAGGGTCGTTCGCCGCGCCTGGCGTACCGTAATCACCTTCAGTCATCTGTGTTTTCATGGTGTAGCACCAGTTTGCGCCATCATCGTTGTCCGTGGCATTCAAGTGATTCGGATTCAGGCTCAGCGAGTGCCCTGCCATGTCCTCGGGCCAGTTGTCGTGTCCCATGTTGTACTTTACCTCGTCGATCAAGGTGCCATTCCACAGTATGCCTATGCCGTCCTGCTTGGAGCCCAGGCTGATCCCGGAATACACGTAGCCCGGCGTGAATCCGCCGTTCATGGATGGGTCCGCGTTCCTGCCCAGCACGAAGTACTCCTTTGGTGCGATTACCAGCGGCGTATCAGCGGTGATCTTGTGCATGCCGTGGGATGCGGAATAGTCCTTCAGCACCCAACCCCTGATGTTGATCGGGTGGTCAGTCGGATTGTATATCTCGAAGTATGCGCCGAACTGGTTGGTCACGTTCTTGGGGTGGCTCATGATTTCCGTGATCACGATGTCCCCCGGGCTGAAATGCTCGACCTTGCACTGTGCGTCGCAGCCGTCGCCGTCATCGGTGTTGCCATCATCGCATTCCTCCGTGCCCTCCTTGACCCCATTGCCGCATTCGGGCGGGTCGCAGGCATCGCCGACACCGTCACCATCCGTATCCTTCTGGTCCGCATTCTTCACGTTCGGGCAATTGTCCACCGAGTCGTACACGCCGTCGCCATCCGTGTCCTTGCTGAGCGTGCAGTCCGGCTCGCATCCATCGCCCTTGGTCCGGTTGCCGTCGTCGCATTCCTCATCGCCTTCCTTGACCCCATTGCCGCAATCCGGCGAGTCACAGGCATCGCCGACACCGTCACCGTCCGTATCCTTCTGGTCAGGGTTGGCCACGTTGGGACAATTATCCACCCCGTCCGGCACGCCGTCCTTGTCCTGATCCGGGCTGAGCGTACAGTCAGGCTCGCATCCATCCATGGACTTTTTGTTCCCGTCATCGCAGGCCTCCCAGGCCTGCTTTACGCCGTCACCGCACGAGGATGCGCCGCATGCGGTGTTTGCCACACCCGGCGAGCCGTAATCACCGTTCGACATCTTGGTTGCCGCATTGCACCAGTACGCAGGGTCATCGTTTTTCCGGGCGTCGTACCCGGATGGATCCAGCACCTTGGCGTGCCCCGGTTGCTTGGGCCAGCCGTTGTGCGTGTTATACCTGACCTGGTCGATCAACGTGTCGCTACAGTAAATTGCAATCCGGTCCGCGGTGTTGGACAAATTGATATGGTCGTACTGGTAGTCCACATTTATTCCGCCATTTATTGCCTTGTCCTTTGACGCACCCAAAACCAGGTAACCGTGTGCAGGCACAATCAGGGCCACGTCATAGGTGATCAGGTGTATCTCGGTTGACGAATTTCCCTGGATCGTCATGTCCCTGATGTCGATGCCCCGGTCAGTGGTATTGTAGATCTCGAAGTATTCACCTGACTTATCGGTTGTTGCAACAGGGTCGCTCATGATTTCGGTGATAATCAAGGCACCCGCTTTCGGACATCCTTCCTGGATATCCTGGTTTATGTCGAAGGTCGTCCCTTCCGTTTTATTCGGCACATCCAGGCCTTGATCCGATGTCCCGAAGTCCGGTTGTCCGAAATTGATGTCATGTCCGAGCGTGATTTCACTCGGCACATCGGGAATTGTACGGGTGTTTGAATTTCCGGAACAGGATACGAGCATCAAAGAGACCATAAGACCACTACATGCAATAATCAGATCTTTCATCTTACCTCCGCTTCGCAGGTCAAAAGGAATTATACCAAAAATTCCCGGAAACGGATAGGTCCCCAGGAGGCCCCGAATTACCTGTCAAATTTGAGGACAAAATGTTGCAGAACGTGGTGCGGATACACGGCCACGGAAAGGCGGGCGGGACGCCCGCGAAACAAGCAGGCGAGGTCGCCTGCGCTCCACGGCTTGCGTCACCACCATACCCCACGGCCACGGCCTCGGCCAACGGACTCGGTCAACGGCCAACGGTCTCGGTCAACGGTCACCGCCACGGTCACGGTCAACGGCCACGGACTCGGTTACGGATTCGGGCCTCTGGTATCGGGCCGCAGCCCTTGGCTGCTTCGGGACGGCGCTGCGGGCCTTGCGGGAAGGCTCCAGTTGCAACCGGAAACCCCGGCCACGGAAAAGGCCGGCAGGATGCCGGCCCCACTCGGTCAACGGCCACGGTCACTGTTTCTGTCCCTTCCCCCACATCGCGAACAGCACAATCGCCAGGGCCATGTACCCGCCTGCAAGGGACAGGGGATGCATGGTATCCTTGACCTTCCAGGGCAGGTAGGCTGCGCCGTTGGGGTCAAACGAGTGGATCAGGCCAAACAACGTAAGTCCGGCCATGATTACGCACGTCCAGATTGCGGCCCGTTTCTTTGCCCTGATGATGTACGCAACCAGGCTGCCCCACAGCATGCCGGTCAGGATGAAGCCCCGGCCTATGACAGAGGCGGTGTGCAGCGGGCCGCTCAGGGATGGACCAAGGCTGCACGAGGCATGCAGGCACTGGTTGCCATAAATGCTAACCAGGTAGGCCAGCACAGGCACCATGGAAAAAAACACGGCTGACAGTTCCTCGCGTTTCACTGCTGCCACGGACTGGACCGCGATCTCGATGCCCACGAACAGCAGGATCGGCGCAACCGTGACCTCGGGCAGCAACGTGATCACCGCCTGCAACAGCCCGGTCATTCCACCGATACCAATGGCGATGGCAGTGTACAGGGTATAGCCGCCGCGGGCACCCATGGCCTTGTACGCAGGGTGGCCGATGTACGGGGTGGACTGGGCCACGCCGCCGAACAGGCCCGCAATTAGGGTTGCCATGGCCTCGGTCAGCAGGATCGAACGTGTGGAATACGGGTCACCAGCGGCCCGGGCACTCTCGGTGACGTTGATGCCCCCAATGATCGTCAGCAGTCCGAAAGGCAGGGCAACAGGCAAAAAGTCCCATATCCGGTGGCCTGCGTGGATGAAGCCCAACGTGGGCATGGGCAGGGCCAGGTGCACGTGCATGGTGGGCAAGGTCACTGGGTGCAGCCCGGCTGCAGCGGCCAGCCAGTAAACGACCAGGGATGCCAGCACCGCACCGAGCGCCGCAGGTATGCCCAGGGGCAGGCGCCGGCCCGCTATCAGCCCGTAGAGCACGATCCCCAGGCCCACCATACCGGCGATCGGCGCATCAAAGACCTTCATCACCGGGATGAACGCCAGCAGGGCCAGGCCGATACCGCCAAGTGGCCCCAGCAGCCCGGGCCTGGGCACGATTCTGGTCACCGCATCGCCGAAAAATGCAACGATTGTCTTGAATACGCCCATCACGGACATCACTGCCATGCCCACGTACCAGGCCATGGCCGGGTCGTGCGTCTGGGCGAACACCGGTCCGATTACTATGGTTGCAATGCCTATGGTGGACGGCGTATCCAGGCCCAGGGGCATGGCAGTGATGTCCGTGCGTCCCGTGCGTCGGGCCATGCTGACGGCCATCCACGTGTACACCAGGTCCCCGAACAGCACACCCAGTGCAGTCCCCGGGACCATGTGCGTCAGCGCAAACCGCGCGGGGAACCCGAAAACACTGACCAGCAGGCCCACCAGGATCACCAGGTTGACCGTGTTGTCCACGAACAGGGCGAAGAATGCATTGACATCGCCCGTGCCCAGCAGCATCCTGCGGAGGGTCGCCGTGTTCATACGTTTCCGGCCCCCATCAATTCCCTGTGGATCGCATCCCGGTGCGCGGCGTCCGCGTACACCCGGATGATGTGGCGTTCCTTGGCATAGCGCGCAAACAGGTCTGTGTATTTGTCGATCTCCACGAAACGACCGCCTTCCACGATGAACATGGCCATGGGCCGCTCGTCCCGCGGTCCCTTGGGCGAGTAGTACTTGGACAACTCGAACCTGGAATCCACCACCTCCACCACGGCCCCCTTGTCCTGCCACTTTTGGGCGATTGCCTCGATGTCAGTTGCAGGCCTCGGGCCGCGAAACTCCGCCGCGATCTTCAGGAATTCGCCCCGGGTAATCCGCCTGGCCCACGGGTCCTGGCTGTTGGCCAGCAGGTCCAGCAAATAGCGGTCGTCACATTTCAGGTAGCCGTCCGGGTCTGCCGGGAGTTGCAGGGGATGGGCATCAAAGAAGCGTTTCAGCATCCGGTGCATGAGCACGGATTTGTGGTGGAAATAGACCATCAGGAACATGTGGTAACGGGACAACAAGAAGTCCTCGAATGCAAATACGGCACGGCTTTCAAGCCCCAAAAAGGCCCGCTTGTCCTTGACCACATGCCTCAGGTTGGAGATCAGCCAGGAAATATCGATCTGGCCGTACTTGGCACCTGTGAAAAACGAGTCCCTCAACAGGTAATCCATGCGGTCCGCATCCATCTCGGAACTGATTATCTGGTGCAGCAGGGGCAAATAGTCGATTTTACCCGTTACGAAAGCGCCCCGTGGGTAATCGATCCCCTGGATCACGTCGGCCACATGCACCGGGTCCACGCCGGCCTGCTCGATCAACGGGGTCAGGCCGCTGGCAATGATCAACTTGACCGTCATGTCCTCGTGGGTGGTCATGTCGTGGCCCTGTGTGAACGCCACTGGCAGGCCCAGTTGTTCGAGTGGGGCCAGCGCAGCCTCCGTGGTGTGCGACAGCGGCGGGTGTCCCAGGTCATGCAGCAGCCCTGCCAGCCGTACCACCTGGCGAAAGTACTGCATACGCTCCCCAGGCAGGTCCAGACCGGGCGCTACCGCATCGAAAAACCTCGTTGCCACGGCCATGGTGCCCAGGGAATGCAAAAACCGCGTGT
Organism: Deltaproteobacteria bacterium; assembly: GCA_015493765.1. Taxonomy (GTDB): domain Bacteria; phylum Myxococcota_A; class UBA9042; order DTJE01; family S145-11; genus S145-11. The sequence goes on along the minus strand of WGCQ01000278.1, from coordinate 9,166 downwards.
GCGTTGCCCCGGGGAAGGCAAGGTCGCCAAATCCCAATTGCTTGATCCTGCGCAGCCGCTGGACCAGGGGGTGGTCAATAATGATGCGCTCCTGCGGCGTAATCTCGATTGCGCCATGCACCGGATCTCGAATCTCCATGATTTTTCTCCAAAAACCTGACAACAGTCCATTGACAAATAGCCAAAAACAGGCAAAATTGCAATGGTTTTGAGGCCCACTTATCTACTTGGATCTGAATCCATTTTAACCTCTTTTGTTCTCAAATTTTTTCGAATATTAGCGAATGTCGCATTTTTCCCCGTCATAGGGATATCTGAGCAGTAAGGTAAAGTCAGGGGATGGAAGGTGATTTTGTTTGACAAAGTTTTCCGGGAGGTTCTGGATAATGACCCGTGGATTCGTTTTATCACTCATATACTTGCAATTAATCGTTACATCAGGTCCTAAATCCTTTGCCGATTCTATAATTCTCTTGGTCTGAATGGTCTTTTCCTCAGGGGTTGCCTTCCATGTTTCGTCAGGCTTGATAGTAATGTTGAACTTTTTGAGTACATCTTTGATTATAGCCCAGTCCTTCACAGATGCACCTGCCTGGGCTATGCTGCCTGCAACTCTAAAATTCCCGGGGTCGCTAAACACCTGGTCCAATTCCGTGTTATTGGACAGCACAATCGATGGATTAGATGTATATCTGGCCTTGGCTCCCTTGTTAAAGTAGTTGTGTGCAGCTATTAAGTTGGACACGTTTGTCCTGCTTATGGATACCCATGCATCGTCTTTATCTACCTGTACCACATTGTTTTTAATAGTTATATTAGACGAATTGCTACCTACTCTCAGGGCTTTTGAAAAAAACATGGAATTGTTGTTTATTATTGCTTTATCCGCCCGGTTTATAGTAATTCCTTTGCCATTGTAAGCAAGAAAATTTCCGTTGACATATTCGAACTTATCATAATCCGGTTTTGTGTTTGACAGGTCCGTTCCCTGTTGGTAAAGCGTTGCCTCCCCCTCATCAATAACCAGGTGGGCAAACCCCTTGGAGAAAACCCTGGAAAATATCCGGCTTTCCACATCAAATATCAGATTCGCATGAAGTGTGGTGGATGCCTTTGACAGATTGGTGCTCTGGGTTACAACAATGCCTCCGGTGCCGCTGATCGTCCACCAGGCACAATCATATACAATATTATGCGTTATGTTGAACGCATCACAACCATGAACAGCGACACATGCCCCGGGAAAATCGTGGATTACATTGTCTTGTAAAACAATATCGTGGCATGACTTGTTGAAAGTGATTGCACTACCTTTATAGTAGTTTCGACTGATCCACCAGTGGTCGAGTGCACCGTCGAATGTAATGTTTTTTGCAATGCCCTGGAACTCCATGCCTTCGATGATCAAAAAGGACGAATACCTGAAACTGAAGACATCATTTCCATCGGATATAAATTTAGTATGCTCATTTCCCCAGGGTTTAATCCGAACGGGATGGCCGGGGGTCCCCTTGCACCCTTTAATGAGTTCCAAACCTCTATTATCCAGGCCATTGCTAAAATCAGGGTTTTTATATATTCCGCCTCTAAAATATATATTTGTTTTTGCAAGGTTATTTTTCATCAAGTACTGACAGGCCTTTGAGATACTGTTAAACGGGGATTCGGGAGTTCCATCACCAGAAGACTCTGCCGTATAATCAACAAAAACACCGTCATATTTAATATCAGGACCACCCACATTTATGTCAAGTTCTGCGATAATATTTTGATCTTTAATGACTTTTATCTTATATTCTCCACCCTGATCATTGGTTGGCGTCCATGTAAAGGTCCCGTCAGGAAAGATACCCATCCCTTTTACAGGCCTTTCAAGTGAGGCCCCCTGACTTAGTTTCAGGGTCGCGGCCTCTCCTTTATTTATACTAATGGTGTAGATTCTGGGTTTTGTATTGGTATCGTTTCGAATATCCTGAGCGGCCCCACTTGCAATGTCCGTTTGTATATCAGTACCATCGTTGATATCAAGGATATCTTTGTTTTGTATCTCAGGTTTGCCAGAATCATTGGTTTTCTTTGCGTCTTTGACCTGTTGAGTGTCTTTGGCATCAGGTATAAATCCAGTCTCATCAGTGATTGTATCCTGGTGTGTCGCCTGTTTATCCACATGGTAAATGTCATTGTTTGGGCGGGTAGTCGATGGGCTGCTTGTTGCGCAGGCAATAGTACTGAGGCATGAAATAAACAACATTATGTGGAATTTCTTCACAATCTCCTCCATAACAAAGGAACCCCATCATTATAACAGATTTCCCAATTACCGGACTAAATTCGGGGATTGGGGTTGCAAGCAGTCCTCAAATTTGTCCGGTAAATTGGGTGCTCTATATGTTTATTACGATATAGTAATAAATTTATCCTCACGACAACGAAAGTCATACTCCACAGGATTATTTATATACTGTTGTCACCTAAAACTTTTCTTGCGTAACCTGAATTATTTCTCCGCAGTAAATGATTTATACCATGGAGTAAGAATTTCTTACTATGCAGTCAAAATAAATTACTTGTGAGGAAGAAATTTTTACTGGATAGGCGTTGACCTGGTCTGGTGAACCACCAACAACACGAAGGTGGTCAATGATGGTGCGCTCCTGAGGTGTAATCTCGATTGCCCCGTGAACCGGATCTCGAATCTCCATGATTTTTCTCCAAAAACCTGACAACAGTCCATTGACAAATAGCCAAAAACAGGCAAAATTGCAATGGTTTTATCCGCTTGTAGTCCGCTTGTAGGAGGAATGATGGTTCTGAAGGACGGTTTAGGCACTGTAATCCTGGCACCTGTGGACTTTGTTTCCGACTGGGCCAGGGCCAATTCCATGTGGTACCTGTTGTTTGCAACCGCGTGCTGTGGTATCGAATTGATGCAGACAGGCGGTCCCAGGGCTGACCTGGACCGCTTCGGCGTGGTGTTCAGGTCCACCCCAAGGCAGTCGGATTTCATGATCATCGCGGGCACGATTACGTACAAAATGGCCTTGCGTGTACGCCAGTTGTACGAACAGATGGCTGACCCCAAGTACGTAATATCCATGGGGTCCTGCGCAAATACGGGCGGCCTGTTCCAGGGGTCGTACAACGTGGTAAAAGGCGTGGACAAGGTGATCCCAGTGGATGTTTACATACCGGGGTGCCCTCCCAGGCCCGAGGCCCTGACCGAGGGGATATTGACCCTCCAAAAGAAGATCAAACGTGAACGAAACTTTGTGGGGAGTGCCGCATGAAAAAAACTGCGTTTGTGGTGGGACTGGTGTTCGCGTGGCTGGCCGGGTGTACGCCAACGCCCAAGCCGTCTAATTTCGACGAGTTTGCAAAAAACGAAAAAGGGGCGGCCCTGCTGGTGGAGTATATTTCGAACCCTAAACATGCAATGCAAGACCGTGTCAAGGCCATGAAGGCCCTGATGGCACGCAAGTGGGATATCCAGGTCCTGCGTGGCCTGGGAAAAAGCCCGGACAAGGCTGCCCTGACCGAGGCGGTTGCAAAAGCGGTCATTCCCATTTACGTCAAACTGTGCATGGAAAAAAATCCGAATCTCGAGGATATTGCGTACTACCGGGACCAGGCCTTCAGGTTGCTGGAATTTTTGCCCAAGGATAAAAAGCCTCCGTACCAGAAACAGATCGCGAATGCCGTGTTCCACGGGCTCACATTCAACAGCAGCGCTGACGAGATCAAAAACCGGGTAACGAAACGGATAATGGTGTCCCAGATTCGGGAGCTGGGTAAGCCCGGGGCCAGGGGTGCATTGATCATGATTCACCACGGTTTCGACATAAGGGAACTGGTGGGTTATTTGCTGGACCTGAAGGACAACGCCATAAACGTGCAGTTATTCAAGCAAATCCAGCACATCACGGCGAATCCACGGGTCAAGATTCCCAGGTATTATCTGGATATCGTGGGCCAGGCCAAAGATATCCATGCCTTGGAGTGGCTGTTGGACCGTGCCCTGGACCCGAACCAGGAGCCTGAATTCCAGAACTATGCGTTCAATACCGCTGTGAACATGATCGACCACAAACTGGTCAAATCCGACATCCCGGGCGTGGTTAAACGGCTGGAAAAATTTCTGGATGCCTACGACCCGGACCTGCGCTGGAGCGGTATTTATTACATGGTGTACGTGGAGGGTACAAAGGCCATGCCCCTGGTGATGAAGGCGCTCAAGGACGATGGTACTTATCCGCAGGCCCAGGAAGACCCCATGAAGACCATGGTGGATTTTTGCGACCAGGTGATGTTTGAGAAGGGCAAGCCCATTCCCGGTGCCTGGGAGTGGATACGCAAATTGTTAAAATCCCGCAACAAGGTGCACAAGGCCCTGGGTGTGATCTGTGTGAAGGCCAGCAAGGATATGAAAAAGGCAAATTTGCTAAAGCCCTTTTTGAAGAGTCGTATCAATCTGGGTTCCGTGTTTGGCGATGACAAGTTTACTCTGGGCATGCTGACAACGAATTGCTTGCAGGGACTGAAAATGATGCACCAGGTGGACCTGGACCTCGCTGCAAAGAAATTGACACCCAAGCAGGCCAAGTTGAAGAAGCTCATTATCATGGTAATCCTGGACAAGAGGGGTACTGATTACGCGAAATGGGTAAAAAAGGACTTTGCCGCACAGGTCAAGACAACAAAAAAGGCATCAAAAAAAGGCTCCGGCGGAAAGAAATCTCACAAAAAACATTGAACCCGTTGTCTTTGCTGAACAGTTTCGGTAATAAAACAATAAATCCAGGGAGTTACCTTGTCTGAATCCAACCTGAAGACAGCGGGCAAAGGGTTTTTGTTTATCACGGGTGCCAAGGTATATTTCCTGTTCACTTCGACCCTGGTATTGTTGACCCTGCCCAGGTTGTTCGGCTCACCCGCCCTGTTCGGGTTGTACCGGGTGGTAAACGGCATCTTGAACGTCCTGACCATGGTGTTCGTGACTGCCACGATCCAGGTGGCATCCAGGTTTACCAGTTCTACTGATTCACCGTACGGTGTGCTGCGTGTCGGGTTCAAGGCTGCCGCCTTGATAGCCATACCCGTGGTCATCCTGTTGATCGGCCTGTCCGGATCGTTGTCAACCGGGCTTCTGCACGACTCCCAGGCCCAACTGCCCTTGATCGTGGCCTCCGGCGTGGTGTTGTGCTACGCGTTTTACGCCGTGGTGATTGGCGTGATCAACGGCATGAAGCGCTTCGGCGTGCAGGCGTCCTTTGACATCAGTTTCGCCACCATAAAGACCGGCCTGATCCTGGGGCTGGTCGCGGCCGGCACCGGCGTGGTGGGCGCATTTGCAGGCTTCAGTACCGCTGCATTCCTGATCCTGATTGCCGCCATATTCGTGGCAGGACGGCTGCCCCGCACGAAAACCATGCCGGACAGCCTTTCCCTGGGAAAATACCTGCTATTTGCCGCGCCCTTGATTGCCTATTTCTTTGTGTTGAACCTGTTTTTGCAGGGTGACGTCATTGCACTCAAGTCCATAGGCTTTTTGCCGATACAGGCCGCCTTTTCCCATGCCTCCCGTGCCATGGGGCTGTTTTTTGCCCACTTCGGCCTGGCCCCGGGCCGGGACTTGCTGGCCGGTTTGTCCGCTGCCCGGGCATCCGCCATTGCCGGCATATTCGGAGCGGCAAAGAACGTGGCCATGATCCCCTACCAGGCCGTGATCTCGATTACCTTCGTGGCCTTCCCGTTCGTGTCAAAGGCCTCGTCCATGGGTGATGCACACATTGCGGGCAAACAGGCGTCCGCGGCGTTGAGGGCTGCGTTGCTGTTGTCCGGTTTGTCCGTGGCGGTCCTGGGCGCATCGCCTGACTATTTGCTGGGCCTGCTTTTTGGCCATGCGTATGCAGCGGCAGGCCCGTTTTTGACGCCCACCCTGATGTCGGTCCTGCTGTTCGCCTTCATGTTCGTAACGAACTCCCTGCTGGTGGGCATCGGACGACCCGGCCTGGCCTTGTGGGCGGGTATAGCAGCCCTTGTGGTTCAAATGGCCTTGTTGCAATCAATGAGGTATTTCTTTGCCGGGTCCATGCTGATGGCCTGCGCCGTGACTGCCGATATAGCCGGTTCCGCAACCGGCGGTCTGCTGGCCTGGTTTTTCCTGAAAAAGGAACTCGGCGGGGTCCGGGTGATCAAAACGCTGCTGGTCACGATGGTTGCCGGTTTCCTGATCGCGGAGGCCGTGGCCTGGCTGGGTCTGCAAGGTCTGCCAGGTCTGGTCCTGGCATGGTTGATCGGCCTTGTGGCGTACCTGTTGGTGGTTGTCGTCCTGGGTGTTGTGGGCAGGGAAGACATCGACAGGATACGCGCCATGATGAAGAGGGGCGATGCAAAACACTCGTAACATCCTGTTGTGCCTGGTGATTTTTCTGATCACCGCCCATCTATCCGCGCAGCCCATGCCGGACCTGACCGTGTATGACCCTCGCTCCTCCATGGGCATTGGCCTGAACCCGGCCGGCATCGCGGGTTACAGGTCATGGAACGTGGACCTGTTTGCACAGGAAAAAGGCACGATTTATAACTGGGCCGGTGCACCCGTAATCGGCGGTCTGTCCACCGCATTTCGCATCATGGGGCCGTTTTACATGGGCGGACGGGCCCTGTTGGCAGATAACACATTCGGACTTGCCGCAGGGGGCGACGTGGGCCTGGGCATCCGGTTATGGAAGGACTTTTCCCTGGGGGTCAGCGGCCGTTTCTTCAGGATTGATGACCACGGCAAGGTACATGTTTACAAGGCCGTTAATACGGGCCTGCTGATACGACCATCCAGGTTTCTTGACCTGGGCGCTGCATTCGCCTATGACTGGGGCAATCAAAACAGCCCGTGGCAATTGAGGCTGGGCATCGGCACCAGGCCCCTGGGCAACGATCGCTTCAACCTGGGCCTGGATTTCGTTTACTCCACCGGGTTGCTGGATTTGGGCCTGGTCAGCACCATCCGCATAGTCCGTGGCATTGAACTGGCATTGCGCGCAAACTGGACACCAAAACGCACATTCTTTATCAACCGGTCAAATACGGGCCCTGCATTCGGCGGCACTGTGGGTATCCGTGTCCTGCTGGATAATGTGGCTGTGTTTGCCTCAGGGGGATGGTCCGATGCCAGCCAGTCCCAGACATTTGGTGTTGGCATGGGTTTTGGGCCCTCGCGAGGCCCCGGGCACAGGTGTGGTCCCAGGCAATGGGTCGTGTACGACATCCCGGGCCAGGGGCTCGATTGCAGCGGGCCGTTCACAGTGGACTGCTCGTTTGTGCGTACCCTGCTGGACCTGGACGCCATTGCACGAACGCCTGGGATCGCAGGCGTGCTGCTGAGGGTTGGCGCATGTCCGCACGGCCTGGGCAATGCAGGCCTGGTTGCGGGTGCCATAAAACGGCTGCGGGCCAAAGGGATCGATGTCGTGGTGGCCACGGGCATGTGCGGGCCGGACGGGCTGGCCGCGTTTGCCGGTGCCAGCCGCCTGTTCCTGATGCCCGGGACCGCATCACCCGTGGTCCCGGCAGGTCGCCGCCTGATGTTCGTGCGTGACCTGTTCAACACCCTGGGCGTTGATGTCCAGTACGTTGCCACGGGCAAATACAAGACCTACCCGTTGATGTTCACACGCAACTCACCAACGCAGGCGCAAACAAAACTATGGAATACCCTGCTAAACAGGCGTTGCAGCGCCTACGTATCCAGGGTCAACCGGCTGCGGGGGTCCATGCTGAAATGCGGCCCCGGGTCACCAGCCCTGTATTCGGCCAGGGCCGCCGTGGACATGGGCCTGGCGGACGGCCTGATGCACCAGGATGCTGTGGCCAGGTACCTGTCGAATACTCATAACGCGTCTTTTGCCCGGTGGTCCGGTCCCTGGGCCGGGCGTACCGGTTATTCGCACCGTCCCGTTATTGCCGTGATACCGGTGATCGGCGATATTGTGCCCGGCCGCAGCATGGACCTGCCCTTCGGGCACATCCACCTGGCCGGTGCCGCATCCATCGTGGGCCTGCTGGAGCAGGCGGCAGATGATCGCAATGTGGCCGGGATATTGCTGTTCGTGGACAGCCCTGGCGGCAGCCTGGCCGCGTCCGAGGTGATCCACCACGCCATTGAGGAGGTCCGTCAGACCAAGCCAGTGGCCGTGCTGTTCGGAAACGTGGCAGCATCCGGCGGTTACTACCTCAGCACTGCCGGGTCACGCATATTTGCGCCCGCGGACACGGTCACCGGGTCCATCGGCGTGTTTTTGCTGAGGTTTTCCATGCTGAAATTGCTGTCAAAACTGGGGATCAGCACATTCGCAGTCCCAGAACACAGGGACGTAAACCTGTTCAGCCTGCTGTCCGTGCAGCGTCCGGGTGACAAGCAGGGCATGAAGCGCCTGCTGGACGACGGGTTTGAACTGTTCTTGTCCAGGGTCAGGTCAGGCAGGGGTAACGATGCCGCGTTGTGGGCCCGCAAGGCAGGTGCCATGGTGATCGACGGCAGGCAGGCCCTGGCAAAGGGGCTCGTGGACCGGGTTGCGGGCATGGGTGCAGCCCTGAATTACCTTGCAAAGGCGGCCGGAGTGTCCCAATTCGACACCCGGGTCCTGCATCCACCAACGCTCGTCCAGCGGATCGCATCCAGTTTCAAATTGTTCGGCATGGCGGCCTTCAAGTCCATCGGCAGTGCTGTACAGGCCGTGCTGGCCAGGGCCGTGTCAGGCCCCTTGAGTGCACGCATGCCTTGGGTCGGGTTTGACTGGTAGGACGGATTTTTCAGGACCAGAGCAGCCGTTTTTACCATTTATGCAAAAAGTTTCCTTGACACCCGGAAATCTTCACCCCCGCCCAGACACGGTCACGGCCAACGGTCACTGAAATCTGGCCTCGGGTCTCGGGCATCGGGTCGCAGCCTGCGGCTGCGCGGGGCGGCCCTGCGGGCCTTCGGGAAGGCTCCGGTTGCAACCGGAAACCACGGCTACGGAAAGGCGGGCGAGACGCCCGCGAAACAAGCAGGCGAGGCCGAGGATGTTGATTTGATGGCAAATTCAGGGCGGGTCTGAGACCCGCCCCTACGAATATTGTGTAAATTCAGTCTGTTATGACACAAGACAAATTGTGCATTGGGTAACAT
>WGCQ01000277.1 GCA_015493765.1 Deltaproteobacteria bacterium | reverse complement strand
TTACAGGACTAATTTGGGAAGTAGTTACTGCCTTGACTACTGCACTTTAATGCCTATTTCTTAAGTGAGGGCGAAAAACCCGAACAAAATCAATAATTAAGGAGGCAAACATGAGATTGGATAACTATACCGTAAAGGCCAGGGAGGCCATGGAAGCCGCTGTGAACGAGGCAATTGGACGTTCACACCAGGAGATACTGCCGGAACACCTGTTGTACGTGATGTTGAAGGACCAGGATTCCTCGATCACCGCGGTGCTCAAGCGCATGGAGGTGCCGGTTGCAACCATTGTCAAGGCCCTGGAGGACCACCTGGATTCGCAGCCGAAGGTGCAGGGCGGTGAGCCCTACCTGTCGTCCAGGCTGAACACATTGCTGTTGTCCGCCCAGAAAATGGCAAAACAGTTCAAGGACGAGTTCGTGGGCACGGACCACATATTCATGGCCATGCTGGAGGAAAAGAATACGCCGCTGGCCAGGGCCTTGTCGGCAGCGGGCGTGACCAGGGGCGATTTTCTGGCTGCGTTGAAGGATGTCAGGGGCAGCCAGCGCCTCACTGGCGAGGACGGGGAAAGCCGCTACCGCGTGCTGGAAAAGTACACCATTGACCTGACGGCTCGTGCCAGGGAAGGGAAACTGGACCCGGTGATAGGCCGCGATGACGAGATCCGGCGGGTGATCCAGATCCTGGCCAGGCGACGCAAAAACAACCCGGTGCTGGTGGGCGAGCCGGGCGTGGGCAAGACCGCTATCGTGGAGGGCCTGGCCCAGCGGATCGTAAAGGGGGACGTGCCCGAGCCGTTGCGCGAAAAACGGCTACTGGGCCTGGACATGGGGACCCTGGTTGCGGGCACGAAGTTTCGTGGTGAATTCGAGGACAGGCTGAAGGCGATTCTGAAAGAGATAGAGCAATCCGAGGGTGAAATCATCCTGTTCATCGATGAATTGCACACCATGGTGGGTGCAGGTGCGGCCGAGGGATCGATCGATGCGGGCAACATGCTGAAGCCCGCGCTGGCCCGGGGTACGCTGCACTGCATAGGCGCAACCACGCTGAAGGAATACCGCAAGTACATCGAAAAGGATGCGGCACTGGAGAGGCGTTTTCAGCCGGTTTACGTGGGTGAACCAGGCATAGAGGCCACGATCGCGATATTGCGCGGGCTCAAGGAGCGCTACGAGGTGCACCACGGTGTAAAGATCCTGGACTCGGCGATCGTTGCAGCGGCCAGGTTGTCGCACCGCTATATCACGGACCGCTTTCTGCCGGATAAGGCGATTGACCTGGTGGACGAGGCGGCCAGCAGGCTGCGGATGGCCATTGACTCGGTGCCCATCGAGATTGACGAGGTACAACGCAGGCTCACCCAGTTGGAAATCGAACGCCAGGCGATCAGCCACGACAAGGACAAGGGTGCCGTGGAACGCAGGCAGGCCATCGAACAGGAAATGGCGGACCTGCGCGAGAAACTGGATGCCCTGAAGGCCCGCTGGGACCGCGAAAAGGCGATCATCCAGGAGGTGCGCGATTTGAAGGCCAAACTGGAGGATGCCCGGCACGAGGAAGAGATGGCCGAGCGCCAGGGCGACCTGACAAAGGCCTCGCAAATCAAGTATGGTGTGATGGTGGAATTGCAGGGCAAACTAAAGGCGGCTCAGGAGAGGCTTGAGAAACTGAACCAGGAACACGGCCGCATGCTGAAGCAGGAGGTTGACGACGAGGAGATCGCCAGGGTGGTCAGTGCGTGGACCGGCATCCCAATGGCCCGACTGCTGCAGGGGGAACAGGAAAAACTGTTGCACATCGAGGATGCGCTAAAGCGCAGGGTTGTTCACCAGGAAAACGCCATAAAGGCGATTGCAAACGCGGTGCGGCGGGGCAGGGCAGGGCTGTCCGAGGAGGGCAGGCCGATCGGCAGTTTCATGTTCATGGGACCCACGGGTGTGGGCAAGACGGAACTGGTCAAGGCCCTGGCGGAATTCCTGTTTGACGACGAGCGGGCCATGGTCAGGCTGGACATGAGCGAGTACATGGAAAAGCACAGCGTTGCCAGGCTGATCGGTTCGCCCCCGGGTTACGTGGGACACGAGGAGGGCGGCCAGTTGACCGAGGCGGTACGCAGGCGGCCGTATTGCGTGGTGCTGCTGGACGAGGTGGAAAAGGCACACCGGGACGTGTTCAACATCCTGCTGCAGGTCATGGATGACGGGAGGCTGACCGACGGCATGGGCAGGACCGTGGATTTTCGCAACACGATACTGGTGATGACGTCGAACGTGGGGGCTCAGTACCTGCTGGACATGGCAGCAAGGGGCGAGTTATCGGATGCGGAACGCAAACAGGTGCATGAACAGGTGCTCAACGAGTTGAAACAACACTTCAGGCCGGAATTTCTGAATCGGGTGGACGAGTTGATCATATTCGAACCGCTGCGCAAGCAGGACATCCTGAAGATCGTGGATATCCAGATGGAATTGATCCACAAGCGCCTGGCAAACCGCAGGATCACGTTGGATCTGACCCGGGAGGCCAAGGAATTCCTGGCGGACAAGGGCTTTGATCCTGCCTATGGCGCCAGGCCGTTGAAGCGTGCAATCCAGCGTTACCTGCTGGACCCGCTGGCACAGGACCTGCTGGCAGGCAAGTTCGGGGAAAACGACGTGATTATCGGCAATGTCCAGGGTGATCACCTGGTTTTCGAAAAGGGGCAGTCCTAATCTTCCGTGTAATTGAGCCGAGGGTGTTGATTTGATGGATTTGGCATTGGATCGTAAGGGTGGGTCCGTGACCCGCCCTTATGGATAACTCGGTGTAACATATTGAAACACCAGGATATTATTGCCGGCGAGACGCCGGCGAACCAAGCGGACGAGGCCGTCCGCGCTCCACACAGCCACGGCCAACGGTCAACGGCCACGGAAAGGCCGGCAGGATGCCGGCTCCACACGGCCACGGACTCGGCCCACGGACTCGGCCCACGGTCACGGCCAACGGTCACGGTCAACGGTCACGGTCAACGGCCACGGCCAACGGTCACGGTCAACGGCCACGGCCCAATTTAGTCAGGCAATTTGGGCGTTACCATTTATCTTGACAAATATCTGCTATACTGGGATATTAGAATGGAGATGATGTGGTGGACAGAGGTACCATGAAAAAATTGTACTTATCAATAATTATTCCGTTTGCCTTGATTGCCTGTAGCCATACAAAACCTGCAATCATCGAAGACCAGGTCAAGGGACCCTCCGTGATCACGAATGTGTCTGCGGGGAAAAACGAGGTTGTGGACAAGGCAGATATTGATGGCGACGGTAAACCCGATGCATTTATCTATTACAAAAAGGACCCCAAAACCGGCCAACGCATACTGCTGCGCAAGGAAGTGGACCTGAATGGCGACGGCAAGATTGACCTCATAAAGTACTATGATGCAAAGGGAAATTCAACCAAGGACGAGATGGACCTGGATTTTGACGGCAAGATCGATCGTATTGTAAAATACAAAAACAACAAGGTGTACATGGTGCTGTTGTCATCGGGGTTTGACGGTAGATTCGATATCAAGCAGTTTTTTGACAAAGGTAAACTGGTATTGATCAAGCGTTCAACCAAGAAAAACGGCGTATTCGACGAATTCCAGTATTTCGTGAAAGGACGCCTGGTCAGGATAGGCTGGGACAGGGATGGCGACGGGCAACCCGAGGTATTCAAGGACAATCCGACGGTACAGGAATTCTGAGCAAGCATTTTTTCTCAGCCGTATTTTTCCCGTTGATATTTGTGGCCTGTTTTGGGGGTACGGCTATGTCCAGGCCATCACGATGGCACCGTACGATTGTGATGGCGGACAGGGTCGTGTATCTGCGCAAGGCATTGGGGACGATTGCCAGGGTAACGATTGCCAGGGATGCGGCCAGGCGGGCCTCCGGATTGGAGGTCGTGATTGACCATGTGTTGACCGTGGCTGAGCGCACCTTTTCCCGTTACAGGCCGGATTCCGAACTTTCACGCCTGAATCAAGGACAGGGCGCGATGGCTGTCAGCAAGGCCATGTGGATGGTGCTGGCTGTGGCGCAGTCCGTATGCGAGGCCACGGGCGGCGTATTCAACGTGGCTTACCGTTCCCCGGGAGTGAAGCCTGGCGTGGTCGGTTGTTTCAGGTATCGCCTGCTTTACGGCAAAAAATGGGCCGTAATCCTGGGCAAACACACGATATTGGACCTGGACGGTCTTGCAAAGGGCTGGACCATAGGACGTATCGCGGCGGCACTAAAAAGGCATGGTGTTCGACGTTTTATCGTGGAGATTGGCGGAGACCTGGTGGTGGGTGGTGGTATCCACGGCCCGTGGCGCATAGGCATTCGAAATCCGGGGGGACCATCCGGACCGTCCGGGGTCCTGCGCGTGTTAAACACGGCGGTATGTACATCAGGGACTTACCGCAGGGGCAGGCACATCGTAAACCCGATGACCGGGCAACGTCCCACGCACACATATTCGGCTACCGTATTGGGACCTGACCCTGCTGTTGCGGATGCCCTGGCTACCGCAGCATTTATCAGCGGACCCGGGGCGAATTACTACAAGCGTTTTAAGAATTATGGATTCGTTTTCGTGGATTCAAGCGGCGTGTCGGATGCGGAGGGGTTGGTATTCGGTGAACTTGTGCCTCCCTGACGCCCGCCCTTTTTTAAGCCTGCAATAAAGGTACCCGCACCCATTGCAAAGATAAAAAAGCCCGTAACACCGAAAAACCACGCAGCATGTATGTCCTGCGGGTCATGCTTGCCTGCAAACACGTACCCCACGGCACAAAATATCAGTCCGGCAATACTTATGCCAAGGCCTCCGGTTTTCAGGTCCTGGCCAGTGTACCCCCTGTCAGGGTCGATATGGTTCGTTTCCATCCTCGCCTCTTACCAGTTCAAACGATTCGCGGCCGCCCTGTTCGGGCTCGGCGTTCACCGCGCTTATCATGCTTGCAGCCTGTTCGGCCTCTTCGAGCACTGCAGCGGCCTTATCATACAGCATTTCCAGTGGCCGGGTCAGCAACCCGTATTCCGGTCGAAGCATAAACCCCCGGAAAGGTTTAATCAATACCATGTCCAGCCATTCCGTGGATCCCCACAACACCGGGGAAGTGATCGTGTCCAGAATACAAGAGGCCTGCATGCGGTCGAATAATTCCACCAGTCTTTGCAAGACCCCGGAAAGTCGGTCCTTTGATGCGTCCTTGGTTGAAAGCAGGTTGAATGCCTTCAGCATAATGCGACGTGCACCGGCCCTTTGGTCCCTTGGCAACAGCGAGATGCATTTGCCCGTTGCAGTCAGCATCACCTCCAGTTTTGTCCTGATTTCAGGGGCATCCATATACGGAATCCTAACATTTTTTTTACCTTACGCAAGTACGGTTAAACCCGGATTTAGTCAGGCAATTTGGGATTTGGGAATTCCTTTGCATAAATTGTTGTGATAATTTAAAATATTACCGGGGAGGACATTATGGGACGTTTCAGAATACTGGATTTTTATCCGGTCATCCTTGCATCCATCGTCATTGGTGCATGGACCATGCCTGCCCGTGCATCCTCGTGTGACCCATGCGGAAAGATCGATTCCTATGGCTGTTGTGACGGCGATACCTTGAAAATCTGCCAGGGTGGGTGCCTTAAAGTCAAGGACTGTACACCTGACAGTTGCAGGTGGGACGACACCTGGTCATCTTACGATTGCATGTGGTCTGGTGACGGGGACAGAGAGGACCCATGGGGTATGCATCCCAGGCAATGCCCTTCGTGTACACCCAGCTGTTCCGGCAAGCAGTGCGGTGACGACGGTTGCGGTGGTTCTTGCGGTAAGTGCACCAGTGGTCAGCAGTGTAAAAACGGCAAGTGCGTGGCGTGCACACCAAATTGTTCGGGCAAACAGTGCGGTGACGACGGTTGCGGCGGGTCGTGCGGTTCCTGCTCCACAAATGAAACCTGCAAAAACGGCAAGTGTGAGCCAAAGTGCACACCGAATTGCTCGGGCAAACAGTGCGGTGACGACGGTTGCGGCGGGTCGTGCGGTTCCTGCCCTGCAAACCATGATTGCATTAACGGGAAGTGCGTGTGCAGGAAACAGTGCACGGGCAAGCAGTGCGGACCTGATGGCTGCGGCGGGTCATGCGGGACCTGTGCCAGTGGTTCCGTGTGCACATTCAACGGGTTATGTTGCCAGCCGAACTGTACTGGCAAACAGTGCGGCGGGGATGGTTGCGGCGGTTCATGTGGTACGTGCCAGTCCGGCTATTCCTGTGTTGGGGGTAAATGCGTGGGTGGGGCGCCGCCACAATGGACCTGCGCAAGCACAAAATACGGTGCCTCTGACGGATGCGATTGCAATTGCGGCGCCTACGACCCTGATTGCGATAAACAGCCGGTCCCCGCGTACAACTGCAATCCCAACGAGGTCTGCACCAAGTCCGGTAAATGCTGTAAACCCGATTGCTCGGGCAAACAGTGCGGTGACGACGGTTGCGGTGGTTCATGCGGTACTTGCACCAGCGGACAGCAGTGCAAAAACGGCCAGTGCGTGGCGGGCTGCACACCGAATTGCGCTGGTAAACAGTGCGGTGATGATGGCTGCGGCGGGTCGTGCGGTACGTGTAATGCCGGCTATGTATGCAGCAACCACCAGTGCGTATCGAATACGCCGGGACAGGATATAATCGTATCCGACCAGTCACAGGTACCGGATGCCGCCACACCGGACGCCGGTATCGTGCCGGACAATGCGCCCCATGACTCGGCCGGACCACCCCGCCCGGATACTAATATTGCATCGGACAGCCAACAGGTCGAATCAGGTGGTTTCTTCATTGATGTGGGACCGATACTGTCGGATGGCCAGACCTGTCCTGACGGCATGGTGTATCGATACGGCAGGTGCATGCCAGAACCACAAGGGCCCGGACAGGCTTCCGGTGCCTCGTCAACCTCGTCAGGGGGATGCAGCACTGGGAGCGGTGCGCCTGGGGCTGGCAATACCTTGTTGTTGCTGATTTCCTGGCTGGTTGGCATGCTGCTAATTCGGCGTCGAAAGGGCAGGATATAGGTCAAAGCGACCATCATGGCCGGAATCAGCACCATACCGACATTGGCACCAGTGCTGATACTAACGCATTGGATTTGTTGCGTTTTTTGAAAATTTATTTAGCCACCCTGCAATGGCGACAAATCCATACCCCTTTGTCCTCAAATTTGCCAGGTAATTGTTTTGGGCACCCGAATTGCCTGACGAAATTCGGAAGTCGGGTGGTGGCTGTTGACCGTGGCTGTTGACCGTGGTTGTTGGCCGTGGCGGTGACAGTGCCATCCGGCTATTGACTGTCCGAACGGCATCCAATAAACTGGATATGATTGGAGGCGGCATGAAATACCTTTATATGACAGTGACCTTGCTGGGTTTTGGCCTGGCATTGTCGTGTTCCAAGACTCAGAACACAAAAAAATGCGTGGATCAGGTGTGTACCCCGGGCACGACTCGATGTTTTGGGGATTATCGCGCGGTCTGCCAGTTGGACGGCCGGGACTGGGTAATCTCGTTTTGCGGGTCCCATTCCTATTGCGAAAACGGGACATGCAAAAAGGCCGGGTGCGACGCGGGCTTGCATTTTTGCGATAACACCAGCATGGCAAAGACCTGCGACAATGAAGGCCGGCAGATGACGAGTACGCGGTGTAGCAGTGGCCAGACCTGCCAGTACGGATTTTGCCTGGACAAGCGGTGCAAGGACGGCGAGGTCCTGTGCAATAACAACGAAAGGGTCGTGTGCATGAAGGGGCTGTGGACCAACATGGAATGCCCCGAGCATACCGCCTGCAACCCGCAGACAAAAAAATGCGAAAGACAGGTTTGCCAGCCGTTTCAGGCGGTGTGTGCGGATAATGATACCAGGGCCGTGTGCAATTACAACGGCAGCGGGTTCAAAACCGAGGACTGTCCTGAGGGCCAGTACTGCAGCAGGGGGATTTGTATGCCCCAGGTATGCAAGGGGACTCATGATGCCGTGGTTTATGATGCGCAGGTCATGGATGCGGATGTGATGAGCCAGGATGCATGGGATGCGCCGCCGCCCCCCGGGGACGCCACGGTGGACAGCGGCCAGCCAACAAAGAACCAGGCGGAAATCAACGGCTCCATGGTGCAATTCACCGTTGAGCACGACTGCACGTACAGCCCGGCCGAGCAGAAACTACGCATCGTGCTGAAGGGTCCGCCCGCAGGCATAGGTACGCACCAGGACCAGGTGACGATCCAGTTGACCGGGATCCAGGAAAACCAGACAGGCCAGTTCCACTGCCAGGACAACGGCGCGGTCCGGGTGAACGTGTACTACCGTTGGGGCAAGTACACCGGTGACCCCAAGTGTCCGGACTTTGACTATACGGCCACGAAGTGCACGGTGACGATCGACAAGTTTGGCATGCGGCAGGGACTGGTCACGGGTACGTTCGAGGCGCCGGTGATGCAGGACTGCAAGCAGGATGGCACGCAAAGCCTGATCAAGCAGGGCGTGTTCAACGCGATCAGGAACTTCTGATGAAACGGTTTTTGCTGGTCAGCACCAGGCCCGAGGACCGCAGGGTGGCGTTGCTGGAGGACGGCAGGCTGTACGAATTCTACTGGGCCGACAAGTCGAAAAAGGAAATCACGGGAAACATATACCTGGGACGGGTGCAACGGGTGATGACAGGCCTGGATGCAGCGTTCGTTGACATAGGGCTGGCCCGGCCCGGTTACCTGGAGATGGACACGAGGAACGGCCGAAGGCAGGTGCTGGCCGAGGGTGACAGCGTGGTGGTCCAGGTGACCAGGGAGCAGGGGCCGAACAAGGGCGCCAGGCTGAGCAGTAAGGTCACGCAGGCTGGCCAGTACGTGGTGCTGGAACCCGGAGGCAGCGGGATAGGTGTATCCAGGCGGATTCGCTCCGGCCAGGAAAGGCAGCGTTTGCACGAGGTTTTAGAGGAATTGGCACCGGAGGACGCGGGGGTCGTGGCCAGGACCGCTGCGCAGGGACGCAGTCGAAAAGAGATTGCACAGGATATTGATTTTTTGCAGTCCCTGTGGGCCCGTATCCAGGAAAAGGCGGCACATAGCCAGGCACCGGCCTTGCTGTTTCAGGCCAACGACATACTGCTCGATGCGGCCCAGGACCTGGTCAGGCGCCAGTGTTCGAGGATGGTCCTGGACAACGAGGAGGACTACGACAGGGTACTGCGATTCGTGGATTCCATTGCCCCGGAATTCGACCAGGCCGTGGAGTTGTACGAAGGGCCTGAGCCCTTGTTTGTGCGATGGAAACTGGTGGATGAGGTCGTTGGCATTCCCAGGCGCGTGGTGCCGTTTGGCCGGGGCGGGACCCTGATATTCGACCACACGGAGGCCCTGACCGCGATCGACGTAAACACGGGCAGCATCATGGATGCAGGGGAACGTGAGATCGCCATTTTTGGCATGAACCTGGCGGCGGTACACGAAATCGCCAGGCAGATCCGGCTGCGCAACATCGGTGGCTTGATCGTCATCGACCTGATCGGCATGCAGAATCCTGACCATGAGGCCCGGGTGTACGAGGCCCTGTGCACAGAAATGCAAAAGGATGTTGCGTACAGCACGATCCTGCCGGTGTCAAAATTAGGTGTAATCGAGGTGGCCAGGCAAAAGGTCCGCGAGGACACGGTGTCCGGGCTTACGGTTCCATGCGCAAGTTGTCAGGGCACGGGGCGAACAAGCAGTCCCAGGACCGTGGCGTCGCAAATACTGGATACGGCCATGGCAAAGGTGGCAGTGCAAGGGCCTGGCAGGTTGTTGTTGCGTGCATCACCCGGCGTGATCGAGACCCTGGGCACCTGCTTCCATCGTAGCCTGGCCATGCTGGGTGAACGGGCCGGCGTACCAGTCCAATTGCAGGCGGCAGGTGATTTCGATGCGAACCGTTTCGAGGTGGAGCATGCGCCGGAATCCAAGCGGAGGCCGAGGCCGTGACCGTGGCCGTTGGCCGTGGGCCGTGGCCGTTGGCCGAGACCGTTGGCCGTGACCGAGACCGTGGCCGTGGGGCTCGTGGTGGTGGCGGAAGTCATGGAGCGCAGGCGGCATGTGGAGCGCAGGCGGCTCGCCTGCTTGTAACCCAGGCCGCTGGCCTGGTCAGTGGGGATAGCGCATGGATACAAACAAAATCCACGAACTGGTGGACGCATACATAACACGGCTGCTGAAGGTCCGGGGGGCCTCCGTGCATACGGGCAGGGCATACCAGGGCGACATCCTTAATTTCCTGGA
>WGCQ01000276.1 GCA_015493765.1 Deltaproteobacteria bacterium | reverse complement strand
TTCGACCTTTGTTGCGGAACTCCCTTCGGTCGGCCCTGCGGGCTGGTCCTCACAATCCGCTGACGCGGACCGGTCGAAAAATAAGGTCTCGCAACGGCCCTTTGGGCCTGTCCGGCTCGTCAAGCCGGTCGTCAGGGCCAAAGTCGGACCCGTTTGTGTGGTGGTTGGGAAGAAGACTCGTGGTCGAGTACGGATGTCATGGATGGTACTGTAGTCGGACCGCAGGCGGCCTCGCCTGCTTGTAACCCAAGCCGCTGGCCTGGCTGGGGTAAGAATTTGGAATTTTTGCAGGATTAGAGCCGGAAAACCCCATCTTACCGTTGATCCTTGGGGTAAATTGATTTTCTGTCTCTAAAAATTGTCTTTGTTTTCAATCATTTGCCTACATCGAAGTCGGCTCATTTATGGGTGATCAGTCATCGAATATGTAGTCGTACCAGAACTTCTTTGACCTGTCCATGGTCAGATCCACGTGAATGTGCTTGACCTGGGTGTATTCCTTGAGCCCGTACGTGCCCAGTTCGCGGCCCACGCCGGATTGCTTGTAGCCCCCGAACGGCGCCAGGGCATTGATCAGGTGGTAGTCGTTGATCCACACCGTGCCTGTGCGAATCCGTTTTGCCACCTCCACAGCATGCGGTATGTCCGTGGAAAACACGGCGCCCCCCAGGCCGTACATGGAATCGTTGGCCATGGCAATGGCATCATCCTCGGACTCGTATTTGATCACGGACAGCACCGGCCCGAATATCTCCTCCCTGGCAATGGTCATGTCGTTGCGCACGTTTTCAAACACCGTGGGCTCGATAAAGAACCCCTTGTCGAATCCATCGGGCCGCCGTCCACCGGTCACCAGTTTCGCCCCTTCGTCCAGGCCCTTGCGGATATAGCCCATCACCCGGCCGTACTGGGCCTTGCTGACCACAGGCCCCATGGTGGTCTCGAAGTCCTGCGGGTCGCCGACCTTGATATGGCCGACCCGGTCCACTAATTTTTCCATGAATTCGTCGTACCGGCTGGCCGGAATGAACGCCCGGGTGCCTGATTCGCACACCTGTCCCGCATGGAAGAACACGCCGAACAACGTCCCGTCCACGGACTGTTCGAAGTCCGCGTCTTCCAGGACGATCGTGGGGCTCTTGCCGCCCAGTTCCAGGGTTACCTTTTTCACGGTGCGGGACGCCAGTTCCATGATCCTGCGGCCGGTTCCCGTGGAGCCGGTGATCGCGATCTTGTCCACCCCGGGATTGGACGCCAATTCCTCGCCCACCGTGGAGCCGGGGCCGGTGAGCACGTTGAACACGCCCGGTGGCAGCCCGGCATCCGCCACGGCCTGCGCAAACTTCAACGCTGTGAGTGGCGTTTCCGAGGCGGGCTTCAGGATGGATGTATTGCCCATGATCAACGCTGGCGCAGCCTTCCAGATCACCATCATGAACGGGAAGTTCCACGGGATGATGCCCGCGGTCACTCCGATCGGTTCCCGGGCCACGAAATTCCACGAGATCCTGGGAAAATCGATCCACGGCAAGGGCTCGTACAGGTCCATCTTTTCCGCGAGCTCCACCAGCAGGCGCATGTGTTCGATGCCCACCGGGATGTCCATCATGGTGGTCTTGCGGATCGTGGCACCCGCGTCCATGCTTTCCAGCATGGCCAGTTCGCCCTCCATGGCCTTCAGGTTTTCCACGACCTTGTACAAATACCGGGCCCGTTCGCGGATGCTCATGCCGGGCCACGGTCCGCTGTCGAACGCCTTTCTGGCCGCTGCAATCGCAGCCTTGGCATCCTCCCGGTCAGCCAGCGGCACCTCTGCAAAGGGCTCTTCCGTTGCAGGGTTGTAAATCAGGCGGGTCTTGCCGGACAACGCGTCCACGAACTCGCCGTTGATAAACTGTTTGTATCTTTCCATGGCAACCTCCATTTTCATTTCACCATAGCACTTAGTGAATAGTGACTCAAGCCCGGTAATTTGGGTGTGGGTTTACTGTAAGGGCTTGCCAGTTACGGCCTGGTACTGCAACCTTGCTTTGTGCGCAAGCGTGTTCCGGTGCAGCCTGGAGGCGTATTCAGCCAGTCTCTTCAATGCCCTGGCATAGTCAGGCCTCAAAGCAATCGCCCTTTGGAGTAACCGGATCGCGCGTTTCCGGTGGGACTCGTACCACCATTCAAATACGGCCCGGTTGTACAGGGCCTTTTCATTGGTCGGTGACACCTTTACAGATAAACGGGATATCACCATTGCATCCTTGACATCACCCGCCCTGTTTAGCACAACGGACAAGCTTGTCAAAAAGCCTGCAACCACGCGCCTGCCCGTGTCCAGGGAATGTCGTGCGGTCAGCACTGCTGCTGTGGCCGCACGCAGGGCACGTCGATGAATACTGACATTTTTGTCATGCGTGACCTTGTACAAAGGGTAACCTGGCACGATATTCCGGTCCACAAGCGCATCCATCCAGGGCTGGCCCGGTTCGAAATAAACAGGCCCGGGGCTGGATGCGATCACCTCCTCCATGCGCTTACGTACCTCCTGGTATGGTACAAGGGGCTTGCGGTGTTGCCACGGTATGCGGCGCCCTGCCCTCTTGAATTCGTAATCCACGTGCCACGACAACAGCATGTGCTGTTTTACCAGGTGCAGGCAGTCGGGCCTGCGTTCCTCAACCACCCGCCCCGCTATTAGCAGGCCGGACAGGTCATCCGATGAGGTCAACAGGGTGCAATCCGGGGGTGCCGTGTCAAGGGCACTCGAAATCACCATTTCCGGGCCATGGCTGCGATTATACCAGGGCGACATGGGCATACCCAGCCACTGGGCCAGGGAAAAGGCAGCCAGAATCAGCCATGGCACCAAAACGGGCGTATGAAGCCGGGATGTAAGCACATCGAAGATCCAGGCACCACCCGTACCGGCTAATACGGCGATAACCAGTTCGGTACTGACACCGGTCTGGCGGTCGATGATACCCATGGGGTTGATCTGAGCCGTGAAAAACACGTCGGAAAGCAGTATTGCAAGCAGGGAGGCGGCCATTAGGGGGCTGCGTTTGAATGCCGGCCACAGGCCAATAAAGGCAAGTGGCAGGATCGCAAACTGGTCCGATGCGACCTGGCGAACAAACATACCCAGGTGAATCCGAAACCTGGGCCATAAAAAGCCGCTGATTTCGCCACTGAAACCGTGCCGGATGCTGCTGCCCGTGACATGCGCCAGCATTGCCTGCAACGTGGATGGGTTGCCCCAGTTGCGCACAGGACCACGTGCAGCCACCGCAGGCAGGTACAGGACAATTAGCATGCCCACCGCCAGGGCCACCACCATGGGCACCATGGGCACGCGTGTCCGCCTTTTCAAGATGGCGGCGCCAACGATTACCAGGGCTGCCACCCCCAGGTGCAACGGCCATGTCACGTGCCCCCCCAGGCCCAGGCCAAGCACGAATGCGCCCGCGACAAAGGCCCTTGAATCCCTGTGGAGGTATGCCCATTCAAACAACAGCAGGCCCACGGCCAGGCCCACAACCGAGGGTATGTAAACCTCGGTATTCATGCCATGCATGAGCACCGTACCTGACAACAGGAAGCCCAGCACGCCAACGAAGACTCCGTGAGGTTCCGTTTTGTAAACAGAACGGGTCAGCAGTGCAACCAGCACACCTGCAATGATCAGGCTGAAGGTTTCAAACAAATTGATGCGGAAAAAGGCATTGCCGAGGGGTAACAGGGAAAATGCCTTGCCGCCCAGCATCACCACGGGAAATCCCGTTGGATGGGCCACACCCATGGACCAAATCGCAGATGCGATCTCGCCGGAGTCATGCCAGAACGGGCCGCTTCCGGTCAAAAATACCAGGACAAAGGACAATACCAGCAGGGACAGCGGAAACACGTGTACCCGGCTATCCACGGCCAGGAGCCCGGTATAAAAGGCCCCTGCGATGGTGACAGCCAGTCCCACTCCTGCCAGGAGCATGGATGCAAGCGGAAACAACCATACAACCAGTAAACTTAACAGGATTATAAAAGCAAGACCTGCAATGTGATAAACAGGAAGGGTTCGCGACATCAAGGAAGAACGATTTCAGCATGCCTGAGGTAGTCCAGTTCCCCGTTTTGTTCGGTAAGACCGCCCCATATCAGGACTGCACCCCGTAAAGGACCGGCAGATACAACCGCAGCCTGGTGTGCAAAACGCTTGAAGCGCATGTCCAGGACCTGGGCCTCAACCTGGTCGCCCTTTAATTTCAAAATCACGACCTTGTTGGATATGGGCGGGTTCTGGCCCTCGTAATCCGGTGTAATTCCACCGCTGATCACCACGGTATTTTTATCGACAGGGGTGACAACCTTGTAAATTCCCCTGAGTGCATCGGTGACCTTATCATCGTTGAATGAATAGGCCTTGACCTTCAGGTTACCATCATCCGTAGGGGTGAACTCGAACAGTGCAGGCCATGAGGTCTTGTTTTTCTTATTTATCTGAAGTTTGGCATACGCGGTCAGACCACCCACGGTATAGATGTGGTTGCCCAGTGTGAACGCCTTGGCATATATCAACAGGCGTTTGTTTTTGACCTGTTTGTTGTTACTTAACGCCTGGATCAGGTCCGCACCTTTGCAACCATCAATCGTACATACCTCTGCAAACGGGTCCTTTTCAGAGATTTGCAAGGTACCGCCCAGGATGAGTTCTTTCTCGCACATACCGTCGGAAGCCTTTTGTATGCATGTATATGCAGCGCCTACCCGAGGCAATGCGGTCTGTTTCATGTCAGAGGTTGGACACTTGACATCATCATTGCTGCCCACATTGCATACATACAAATCCTTGCTGGCCACCCATTGGCCCTGATTACCATCGTACTTCAATCCGTTGGCAATGAACAGTTTATAGTGACTAATGGATTTACCGACCACAAAGGCCGAAGGAGCCAGTAATTTATTGGAAAGTCCGCCCTTCGACTGGACCGCCCCATTACTGTTTACCGCAACGATATCAACGGTGGCATCAACCTCCTGTGCATAGTTCAGGTTTTTGCCTGGCAAGATTTTTTGATAATACGTAGGCAATATCTGGTCCACTATTGGCACCTTTATTGCGCCGCCGGCAATCACGGTACTACCGGAGGGCAGCCTGGCAACCCCGGCAAATGCATGCGCATGGAGACTGGATACAATGCCCTGCTCCACAAACAGGTCATTCACGCCGTCAAAGCCCGGCAAGTTAAAGGAACCTTCCCCCTGGGTCTTGGGAAAATCAAAGGTAAACAAGGGGTCAGTAAGCGTCTCCTTGGCAAATCCGGGGATACCTATGATTTTGCCTGATTTCAGGGAAATCCCCTGGCCAAAGGCCTGGTAGCCCCTGTTATTCAATGGGTAAAGGTTGTCGTAACGACAACTCTGGGTAGCCTGGTTGCAAAATGCGGTCGGCTGCTTGGGGCTTATACACTGATCCGAAGTCTGGCAGTTATGCGTCAAGCCACCCGTAGAACTCGGGACAGGGTATGCGGCGATCCCATGCAATGGGACAAATTGGAGATAAAACACGGGTTTGTTGGTGTCATTAGGCGAATTATCCACCACCTTTATGCCGCCACGCAAAGCCTTGCCCTCCAGATGCTGACACTGTGGGTCCGAGTAAAACGAGATATACATAACGTGGCCTGCGCCAACAGGAAGGTGATCCATATCAAAACTGGCCGTTGGAAACGACTTGCCATCAGTCACACCCATGGCACTGCAGTTGGATACGAAAAAGGTCTTGTCCGCCAGGGCATCTTCGCGGCTGGTATAGTAACGGATTTTGCCATACACCGTGCCTGCCTTCAACCCGGACAGCCTGAGGCCAACCCTTATACTACCGGGACCCGCACCCACGTCAAAAGTCGGTGTACCGCCATTGCTGCACGCGATACCAGCCAGTAACACCACACCTGCAATAAATTTTGCCATAAAGCGCATACTCCGCCTCCTGTTACTTGCCCTGGACACTGAAATCCTGGTAAGCCCCTGTAGGATCCATAAGGAATTGTACCGAACCTGTAGGCCCGGCGTGACTACGCGTACCCAGGACAGCCCCCGTGGTAACCCCGGCCACCACCACAACACCGACCGCAGTCCAGAACCACCAGGTCTGGTACCAGTGGGTTTCCTTTTCCACCCTCTTGCGCTGCTGACCGGGTGGTACCGTGGGTTTGGGTATCAGAATTCTTTCCATTTTCAGGCCCAGTTCAAGTGGTTCACCACGCTTTACCGCTATGGTACGGACCTGGTCCTTGTACCCTGCCTTGGAGATTTTCAGTTTATAGGTACCGGGCTTCAATTTTGTCACCAACGGCGTCTTGTCCAGGAATTTTGTCCCCAGATAAACCTCGGCACCCGGTGGCCTGGTCACCACGCTCACCGTAGTCAGCATGGGTGCCGGCTTAGGGATGGGACCCAGCACCTGGTTCAACGTGATGGCAACACCGTTGTCCGGGTGGCTAAGGCTGGCACCAATTCCCCCTTTGGCCCGCACCTGTTTTTTTGTGGCCACGTCCACCTTCTGGATGTACAGGTAATACCGGCCGTCCTCCTTTTTGATTTCGGAGTACAGCACGATGTCTGCACCCCTGGATTTTCCGATACTCGCCAGGCTTTTTGCATTCAGGTCCATAAACCCGGCATTCAGTATCATATCCAGTGGGTTTTGATGGGGAGGGGTCATTACCCTGTATTTTTTGTACTTTTTTAATCGTTCCACTATCTTGTCCAGGATTTGCTGGGCCTGGGCGCGATGAACACCTGCCGAATAGATGTCCAAAGGTAAGACCTTGGGCTGGTAGGCCATAGCAGGTACGGACAACACCAGAATCATGCTTGTCAGAATCGAAATTTTTTTCATTTTTTTAACCACCAATCCATGCTAAAATCAAGTATAGCGATGTGTACGCAAACTGTCAAACAAAATACGTCATTCCACACGACGCGATTATACGCGAAATCCTGGCATCGTATGCACTCAAACCCCTGTCCAGTACGCCTGCGTGCAAACAGGCTCAACTCTGCATGTCTGCACTGCTTTCAGCACCCTTTACCCTCACATTTTACGAATAAAACGGTCACCCGGATGGTATTGCTTTTTAGCATAATAATGTTTGGCTGCGCCAAGGTCATCCCCCAGGTGTATATTACGCACACACATCCAATGACCACCCAGGGACTGGCTGTCACCACCTACTACCCGGATGAATCCATCGAAGACCTGCGCGGAACAGGCACCCTGCAGGGCCGAATAACGAGCACAGACATATATCAAAGCCCACCCATGTTGAAATTAACCATGATGGATGACAAGGCACGCAACTATACCATCAAAATCCCCGGCTGGAGTCAAAAAACAGTTCCTGTAAAGGCCGGATGGTGGGTGGTGGTCGAATACGCGTTTGGTGACCAGGGGGAATGGCTGAGGCTCCTGGCGCAGGGACACGGCCAGGTATTGATGTTTTATCAAGGCGTACCGGGGGCCGCAATAACGGCAGACCCGGTGGTCCGATGCAAACCCCATAAACGCGTATTTCTGACATCGTCATTTGTGTCCATGGTCTGCCAAAGGACACTTGAACATTTTTCGACCGCCTGCCGGATTCGTAATGTCGAATGGAATCTCGACCCGGGTGACACCCGTATATTTGCCAACAATCAACACAAGTCCCGGGACGATACAGGCCAACTAATTCTGCACGTGGTGGATGCGACCCGTGTAATAAAATCATGCAACGATACAATGCGCAATCAATTGACCTATTACTGGTTCAGGCCGACGCACACTTCGGCCTTAAAAAAACATTACAAAAGTGGTAAATAGAAATGATGAACGGTTTTCAGACAATAAAATCTCGCTCAAAGGCATCCGTACCGAGCCTGATAACCCTGACGGGCATGTCCTTTGGCTTTTTTTCAATACTGGCAACAGGTACAGGGCACATTGAAACCGCATTGTGGTTGATCGTGTATGCCGCCCTGACGGACAAACTGGACGGATTTGCTGCCAGGCGGCTGGACGTGGTCAGCGAAATCGGCATGCAACTGGATTCCCTGTCCGACTTGATTACGTTCGGCCTGGCACCAGCAGTTGCTGTCATGGGACTGGCGGTATTGAAGTGGCACATCCCGGTACTGACCCCGTTGGGCGTATTTTTTACCGCATCAAGCCTGACATTCCTGTGGGCCGGCGCCATCAGGTTGGCAAAATTCAACGTGGCTACGCACGAGGACCATGAACACTTCATCGGTGTTGCCACTACCCACAGCGCAGCATTACTGGCAACCATGGGATTGACAGCGCTCAAATACCACTGGGGCGAATGGTTCCAGGGACTGGCCCCTGCCATGTACTTTACCATGGCCTCATTGATGCTCAGCCACGTGTTGATTCCCAAACTGGGCAAGGGTGACTCCAAGGTATTCCGGTATGCCCAGGCCGTATTGATTCCCATTGTATTCATTGTGGCGATCCTGCAACGTTTTCCGGAATTTTTATTCGTGTTGGCCGTTATTTATTTATCGGTAGGCTTCTGGGAAACGGCCACCAGGAAGGCAAATGCACGACAAGGTCAAATGTGAATTATGCCCCAAAGGCTGCGTGATTGCACCCGGTGAAAGCGGGGAGTGCCGCGTACGTGTAAACATTAACGGGGTATTGCGGGCCGTCACCTACGGGTTTCCGGTAACGGCACACGTGGACCCGGTGGAAAAAAAGCCGTTCTTTCATTACCACCCTGGCAAGCCAATCCTGTCCTTTGCCACCGTTGGCTGCAACCTGCACTGCAAGGGCTGCCAGAACTGGGAGATCAGCCAGGCGAATCCCGAGGATTCTGACGCATTCTATGCCCCGCCCCAGAAACTGGTGGATGTGGCACGCGCCAGGCATATCCCCATGATCGCAGCCACCTACTCGGAGCCACTGATCTATTACGAATTCACGTATGACACGGCCAAGGCAGGCCTGGAGTTTGGCATAAAAACAGCCATTGTATCAGCGGGTTATGCCAACCCGGGACCGCTGAAAAAGCTCTATGGCGTGGTGGATGCAGCCACCATTGATATAAAGGCATTCGACGACCAGTTTTACAAGGATGTGTGCGACGGCGGGCTGGCCCCTGTGCTGAACGGGTTGGTCATTGCCCGCGAGCAGGGGGCGTGGCTGGAGATTAGCAACCTGGTCGTACCTGGCATGAACGATTCCACGCAGCATCTAAAGGGCCTGACCAGGTGGATCGCCGGAAACCTGGGTGTGGATACTCCCTTGCATTTCCTGAGGTTTTTCCCACAGTACAGGATGCGAAACATCCCTCCCACGCCGGTAGCAACCCTGGACAAGGCACGCCGGATCGCAATGGAGGCCGGGCTGCATTACGTGTACATAGGGAATGTACCCGGACACGATGCCGAAAACACCTACTGTCCCAACTGCCACAGGCTGCTAATAAAGCGGGTTGGCTATCACCTGCTGGAAAATCACGTCAAACACGGCCACTGCGAGTATTGTAATACGCCGATTGCAGGGCGCTTCGACTGAAAGACATGCGTCGTGGCTGGGGGCCACGGATTTAAGATGTCGGCTGGAAGGGTCTGTTACAGGTGCATACCGCCGCTGGCCTCCACCACCGTGGCATCCACCAGGTCGCACTCCACGATGTACTGGGCGGTTTGGGCAATTTCATCCGGCCTGCCCAACCTGTGGATCGGGATCTGCTTTTTGAACATCTCGAGGGCCTCGGGTTTCATGTCCTTCATCACCATGGGGGTCTCGATGAATCCAGGGGCTATTGCGGCCACACGGATCCCGTAACGGGACAATTCCTTGGCCCAGACCATGGCCAGCGAAGCAACGCCTGCCTTGGCAGCAGAATAGTTGCTTTGCCCGAAATTACCGGTCCTGGCAATGGATGACATCATCACGATCACGCCGTGGCCCTGCTCGGCCATGATTGCGGCAGCCTCACGGCCGGTTAAAAACACGCCGGTCAGGTTCACGTCGATCACGGATTGCCACTGCGACAGGGGCATTTTGTGAGCAACCTTTCCCGTGGCCTTGTCCACCTTGATCAACAGTCCATCCCGCAGTATCCCGGCATTGAGCACCGCGATGTCCAGGCTGCCGTATTCCTGTACTGCACGGTCCATCAAGTTGTGCGCATCATCCTCGTTGCTCACGTCACAGTGGACACCGATCACCTCCAGCCCCTGGGACCGCAGTTCGGCCGCAGCCTCCTCGAAGCCTGCAACGTCACCGATCACGCACTTTGCACCGGCCTTTGCAAAACGCTCCACAATGGCACGGCCAATGCCACGCGCGCCACCGGTTACAACAGCAACCTTGCCCTTGATTTCCATAATCTGCCTCCTATGACCACTTGCCGCCCTGCCTGGCCTGGGACAAGCCGCCCAGTTTCAGCAGGTCGATGTTGCCAGCCATCTCGTCCTGGCGCGTGTACGCCGGGATCCTGTGCTTGTCGCTGTCCATGCGAATCGCATCCTGGGGACAGGCATCCACGCAAAAGCCGCAAAACACGCATTTCAGGTAATCTATCTCGAATTTGCGGGGGTACTTCTGGATGTAGGGTTCCTCGCGCTCACCCGCCTCGATCGTGATGCAGTGGGAGGGACAGGCGGTTGCGCACATGTAACAGGCCACGCACCTTGCACTGCCGTCTTCGCGCTTCATCAGGCGGTGATGGCCGCGGAAACGCTTGGGATAAGGGCGTTTTTCCTCGGGATACTGGGTGGTCACGAGATTTTTTTGCGTTGTTATGCCCTGAAAAAAGTGTTTTGCGGACACACCCATGCCCTTTAATACCTCTTTAAGGTAGATCTCGGTGGAAACCGTTGGCACGGGACGTTCAATAACCTTTACCTTAACCATATCAGCCTCACAGCATCGCCAGAACGATCGCGGTTACAAGTATGTTCAACAGGCTCAGGGGAAGGATGATCTTCCACCCGAGTTTCATTACCTGGTCATAACGAAAACGGGGCAGGGTCCAGCGGGCCAGCATCATCACCCAGATCACGAACAGGGTTTTGACCACGAATGCACCCACCTGTAACACCCGGATCCAACCACCGGCAATGCCCTTGGGGTCGAGCCAGGGGATCTGCCAGCCGCCCAGGAACAACACGGTCACGATCGCAGCGATCAGCACGACCTCGAAAAACTCGGACAAAAAGAACGTGGCGAAACGCATGGACGAATACTCCACGTTGTAACCGATGATTTCACTCTCGCCCTCGGGCAGGTCGAACGGCGCACGCTTGTTTTCCGCGAGTGCGGCGGCCATGAACAGGATGAACGCAAGCGGCTGTACCACGATGCCCCACTCGGGCAGCCAACCGCCCAGCAGGTGGCCCTGGGCATAGACGATCTGGGAAAAACTCAGCGTACCGAACACCATGAACATGCCCACCAGGTTCAGCCCCATGCTGACCTCGTAGGATATCATCTGGGCCGCCGCACGCAGGCTGCCCAGCATGGCAAATGCGTTGTTGGATGACCAGCCGCCCAGGGTGGCCCCGTAAATGCCAAAAGACGTGATCGCCAGCAAGGCTATAATACCGGAATCCATGTTCGCAATCACCAGGTTGTCGCCAGGGCCAAAGGGCAGGACGGCAAAGGCCAGCATGCCGGGCACCAACGCGATCAACGGGGCCAGGAAAAACAATACACGGTTCGCGCCATCAGGCACGAAGTCCTCCTTTGTGAAGGCCTTGATCGCATCGGCCAGGGGATGGAACAGGCCCAGCATGCGAAACCCCAGTATTGAAGCCCTGTTTGGCCCCACCCTGTCCTGGATTACCGCGCTCATCTTGCGCTCCACCCAGGTCAGGATGCCGGCCACGCCCAGCCCGAAGACCAGGACCATGAAGACCCACTTGATCGTTGCGGCCAATACAATGTTCCAGTTCATTTGCCTGCCTCCACCGTGATATCGTCACCAGTGTTCGTGAGGTCATCCAATGCAATCAGACCCTTGTCCATCAGGATGTCCGTTATTTCCTCTACCCGGGTGAAGGTTTGCATCCTGGCAAACCCCCTGTGCATATCCTGTACGATTTGCCAGATCGGCCTGGCCTCCTGTTGCGGTTGGAGGACAGCCTGTACACGCTGGGTGATGCCGAATTCGTTTGTCCATGTGCCCGTGGTTTCGTAAGGCGAGGGTACGGGCAGGGCAAATGCAGCCTTCGTTGTCGCCGGCGTCGCCTTGGCACTGAGTATCACGCCAAAGTCCAGTGTCCCGATTTTCTTGGCGATTTCATCGATCCAGGCATGCCTGGTGCCGAATACGATCATGCCATTGTCGGCCTGCTCAATAGCCTCCTTCACGCTGACCGGCTGGATGCCGAAGTGCTTGAGTATTGTCATCAGGCCCCGGGTGTTCGGGTTCTTGTCCTCGCGTATCAGGATGTCGTCGCCCTCGCCCTGTGCGTTACCGCCGATTGCAAAGACATTGACATTGGCCAGGACCTTCAGGCTGAAGATCGCAACCCACGCGTCCTCGTTTGTCATGAACGGTGAGAGTATCACAACAGGCGGCATCCCGGATTTGATCATCTGCAGCAGTTGCAGGGATATGCGGTTGACTGCCTGCGTATAATTC
Source organism: Deltaproteobacteria bacterium (assembly GCA_015493765.1). Lineage (GTDB taxonomy): Bacteria > Myxococcota_A > UBA9042 > DTJE01 > S145-11 > S145-11. The sequence goes on along the minus strand of WGCQ01000276.1, from coordinate 15,042 downwards.
ATGTCCCCTGTCCTGGTCCCGGCAACGGTGAATAACCGGTCGTTTTCGTATTCGTGGTAGGCAAGCCTGCCGTGGTCGCACATGAACATGCCATTCACGTCCGGGTTTTCACGGGGTACGATGCGCTTGATTTCGCCCTTGTAGGTGTCAACGCGGATATTGCAGCCCCTGGAACATTCGGAGCATACCGTGTCCGTGCTCTCCAAAAACCACACCCTGGCCTTGAAACGGAAATCCCGGCTGGTCAGCGCGCCTACAGGGCACAAATCCACCACGTTCATGGAGTAGGGACTGTTCAGCACCTTGTCTGGCGCCAGGTCTATGTACGCGTGATCCCCGCGATGGACCTGGGTCAGGACCGGGTCCTTGGCAATTTCGGCCATGAAGCGCACGCAGCGGGTGCAATTGATGCAACGCTCGGCATCGTAGAGCACCGTGGGGCCCATGACCTTGACTTTCGGCTTGTGCACCTTGGGCATGCTCAGGGATGACGGACGCAGGCTGAATTTCGAATACTGTTCCTGCAGCATGCACTCGCCGGCCTTGTCACAGATCGGGCAGTCCACCGGGTGATCCAGCAATATAAATTCCAGCACGTCCTTGCGTGCCTCCTTGATGCGGTCACTGTTCGTTGTCACCTCCAGGCCCTCCCTGGCACCCTCGCGACACGCGGGTACGGGCTTGCGGGCCTGGTTTGTTTCCACCAGGCACATCCTGCAGTTGCCTGCCACGCTCAGTGCCGGGTGATAACAAAATCGCGGGATGTATATCCCGATCTGTTCGGCCGCATCGATCACGTTCATGCCTTCCGGCACCGTGATCTCCTGACCGTCAATCTTCATGGTGACCAGTTTTTTTTCTTCCGTATCGGGCATGGCCCCTCCTCAGCGATCTATTTCACCACCGATCATGTTCAACGAGTCAAAGGTCGGAATGATATCAGCGATCATCTGACCTTTGATCATGGTCTCCAGTCCCTGGACCAGGTAAAAACACGGCCCCCTCACGTGCATACGGTACGGTTTGCCGTCCCCGTCACTGACCAGGTAGAACCCCAATTCGCCGTTACCGCCCTCCACGAACGCATACGCCTCACCCGCTGGGACCTGGATCCCGTGAATGATCAGCATGAAATGGGCGATAGTGGCCTCAATGGAATTGTACACGGCATCCTTGGGTGGTAGCAGGATGCTCCAGTCATCTATATTGATCGGCCCGTCCGGCATATCCCGCAAAACCTGCCTGATGATGCGTACGGACTGGCGGATTTCCTCCATCCTGACCAGGTAACGGTCGTAATTATCGCCGTGCTGACCCACGGGCACGTCAAAGTCCACGCGGTCGTAAATCAAATACGGGTGGTCCTTGCGCACGTCGTAATCCACGCCAGTGGATCGCAGCACCGGCCCGGTGAAGCCCAGGTCCACGGCATCTTCCCTGGAAATACTACCCACATCCACCAGCCGGTCATAAAATATGCGGTTTTTCGTGAGCAAGGCATCGATATCGTCCATCAATCTCAGCAGCCTGTCCTCCGCCGCCTGGTAAAGGTCGGCAAAGCCCTCGGGCAGGTCGTCCCTCAGCCCGCCGATCCTGGTGTATGCACTGGTGACCCTGGCACCCGTGACCTCCTCGATCAGGCGATAGAACTCCTCCCTGGCCTGCATGGACCACAAAAACGGGGTAAACGCCGCGATTTCCAGTGCCATGGCACCGATTGCGGTCAAGTGGTCGGCTATACGCGAAATCTCGCTCATCAGCACGCGGATGTACTTGTTGCGTTCAGGGATTTCGACGCCCAACAGTTTTTCCACGGCCATGGCATAGCCCACGTTGTTGATCAGGGGCGACACGTAGTTCAGCCGGTCCGTGTACGGGATCACCTGGCTCCACGTATGGGCCTCGCTGGATTTTTCCATGCCCCGGTGCAAGTAGCCGATTTCCACGTCCGCAGCATGCACGGTTTCGCCGTCCAGGGTCAATTTGATCCGCACGGTGCCGTGCATGGCCGGGTGGCTGGGTCCCATTTGCAAATGCAAAAATTCCGTGCGCAGGTCACTGTTTTTTTCTGTCAACTGGTTTGAATCACTCATTTTGAATCCTCTAATCCGGGTACCGGGTCGCCTTTCAGTGTGGGCATCGGGATTCTGGGCTGGTAACCGCGCAGGGGATAGTCCTTGCGCAGGGGATAGCCCTGAAATTCGTCGTACAACAGGATACGACGCAGGTCCGGGTGGCCCTTAAATACGATGCCAAACATGTCGTATGCCTCACGTTCCGGCCAGTTGGCACCCTTCCACACGCCGCATGCCGTGGGTATGACCGGGTCATCTTCGGACAAGGGCACCTTTATACGAATCCGCTGGCGCAGACCCAGGCTCCTGAAGTGATAGACCACAAAAAAACGGTGACCTTCGGGCAGGCCATCCGGTTCATTGCGCATCTTCACGCAGTCCACTGCGGTCACGTCCAGCAACATGTCGAACGCCAGGTCCGGGTCGTATTTCAGAAAATGAAACAGGTCCGGGAGGGCGTCACGCATCACTATCACGGTTTCATCCCCATGCTGGTCATGGGTGCCCAGGATAAAGTCCTGGTATGTTTCCACGATTTTTTGTAAGGCCTTTTGACTCATCGTTTTGCCCCCGGATTCCAGTCAAGATCCCCCTTGCCCCATACGTATGCCAGGCCCATGGCCAGCACACCTATAAATAACAGCATCTCCCACAACGCCAGTATGCCGTACCCTGGCTGCTTCAACAGGCCCCTGTACAGCACGGACCATGGGTACAAGAACACGGCCTCTATATCGAACACGATAAAAAATATCGCAACCAGGTAGTATTTCACCGATATACGCTTGCGCGGGTTGTCCCACGGCTCGTTACCGCATTCAAACGGGGTCATCTTGACCCGGCTGCGGCGTTTTGGCCCCAGAATGGCGTTCACCACCAGCAGGGCCAACACCAGTAGTATGGATAACACTGCAACAAAAACCAACGCGTAATAAGGAGTAAAATTAGATGCCATGCCGTCTCCTTTTGCCTAACCCGTGGTCTAACAATACATAGACCACAGCCTTGTGGTTCGAAATTTACCAGAGCCTGCCACCTGGTGCAAGAGTGAAAAGCCATTTTTTATGATTTTAATCGGGTTGGCAGGAAAAGTTTTTTTGCACTGACATTTATCCGGTGTAATTAAAATCAAAATTGGTGATCTCGTAATAAATCAAAATCGGCAAGTTCACATCTAATAAAATCAAAGGGGTAGAAAGGTGGGACTGGCCAAAGTCGGACTTTTTACGTGTCCGTCAACCATTTATTTCCCTTGCAAGTCCAAAGTAAGGTGCACCCCCCCCCGCAATCCATGCTGCGTCCACACCCGCCATCCGCCTGCCAGCATTCATAACCCTGGTCCTTGCAGGTCTTGGGCTGGCAGACATCCGAATGACCGGGGTCCGTGGTCGTGTCCGTACGTGTCCGTAGTTGAAAATATCACTATTCCCATGTTTGATACGTGTCAAGGTAATTCTTTCTCACCGGAAGAAAAATATTGAATATGAAAGCCTTAATTTACAAGGTATTTTTACTCCTGGTGTTGTTCGGTATCGCCGCCCATGCCGATCCCCTGGAACGGTTCGGGGCCAACGCGGCCCAGGTATCCATGGCAGGCGCGGGCTCAGTCCTGGAAACCGATTACACGGCCCTGTACGCATGCCCATCCTCCATGGCCTTTGGCCGGCGCAGTATCGGCGCAGGATTCATGGCCAGTTTCAACCGCGCACAAATCAGGTTGTCACCCAGACCCTCGGGATACGATCCGCCTGACCTTGGTGGGCTGTCGCCCGAGGTCCCATATGCATCCAGGCTGCATCCCAGGCACGGGATCAATTCCACGGACAACGTCACGGGCCTGTACCTGGGTGGCACGGTAAACGTGTACACGAAACGGGTCAAGGTGGGGCTGATGGTCTTTGCGCCGGTCAGCAATCTGGGTGCCTTGCACACGAAATTCAACAACGAACTGGAACAGTTTTTTTCCAATTCCCTGGACTGGGAACTGCTGGGTTCCAGGCTGTCCAATACGCAGGTGATGGCAGGGGTGGCCGTGCGCGCCCTGGATTGGCTGGCCCTGGGAGCCAGCGTGCGCGTGATGATGAGCTCCAACGTGGATACATCTGCGTACAGCCCAAACCTGAACACGAACTATTTCGTGTTGAAAGGCAATGCCTCCAGTCATGCCGCGGCCATTGCCTCCATAACCGTGCGTCCGTTGCCCGGGTGGATGATGGCCGTGATATTCAGGGACAAGGAGTACACGATCGTTCAGGGTACGTCCGAAATCCAGGTGAACGGCCTGCAGGGCACCAAGGACTACCCCATGTACCAAAAAATGAAGATGGTGATCGGGTATTCCCCCAGGCAGGTTGTATTTTCAACGTCTTACAAACGTAACAAGTGGGGCGTGGCCCTGGACGTAGCTTGGCAGCAGTGGTCAATCTATATGGACAACAACGGGGACCGTGCGGGCTTTCACAACACGTTTTCCCCCTCCATGGGCGCTTACGTGGACGTGGGCATGGGGTTCAGGCTGTCCGGCGGGTTTCGTTACATCCCAACGCCCGTGCCGGACCAGACAGGCAGGACGAATTACGTGGACAACAATGCATTCGTCCTGGGTTTGGGCTTGAAAAAGTGGTTTAAATTGAAGGGTGACCACCGAAGGGTCTGCGTATCCGCATTTGCCCAGTTCCAGTTCTTGCAGCCTCGCAGCGTGGAGAAAAAAATTCCAAGCCCGTATCAAACTTGCAAACCAGGGGTAAAGGGGATCTGCGACGAGGTGCCCGACGACCTTAAAGACCCCCAGACCGGGAAAAGATTACCCGCGGCCCAGGGTCTGCAAACGGGTAACCCGGGATTCCCTGGGTTTTCCAGTGGTGGATGGTACGGGGTGGCCGGTCTCCAGGTGGGTTGGAGGTACTGATGCGGGGATGGGCCGCCGTTTTTGCCTGCCTGGCTGTTGCGTGTTCGGTCCCGGCACCCCCGGCCGGCCGCTTTGCGGACCAGGATGTCGTGGTGGCGGGCAATGGCTCGGATGCGACTGCGGATTCGGGTACCAAAGAGGGCACTGGCAGCCTGCACGTGGACGGTACCTGGGCCTTTTTGAACGTGACGTCCGACTGCGAATTCGTGCTGGGCAAGGCATTCGAGGTGCTCAGTTACAGCGTGGGGCTGGATAAATTCCAATCTACGGACGGTTACGCGTTTAAACAGGTGCTTACAACCTGCACAATGAAAGAAACCCCCTTGCTGGGCCAGGCATCGATCTATTCCCAGGACATGATCGATTCCCTGAACCCCCACACGGTGTATGCCCTGGTGAACGGGCATGAAGCCGGGGCCGTTTACATACAGGCCCCCGATCCATCCCTGTGGGGCCTGGTCATGAAAGACCCGTTTACGGACCCGATCCCAACGAAAAAGACGGACAGCAGGATCCGGGACACGGACCACGACGGGCATCCCGGGGTCACGATACACGTGGGGAATTTGTGCGATGTGTACCTGGTGCAGCGTTCCGTGACCAGGTCGAAGGGTACGGTGGAATCAGCGATCAGCATAAGGGCCAGTAATATTGCCCATGCGGACGTGTTTCGCATCGGTGCCACCAAGGATATCTGTATGAGCCAAAACGTTGATGTACCCATGCCTGCATACAGTTACCTGGTCCTGAAAAGGGTGGATGGACACGATGGTTCCCCTGACCTGGATGACAACAGGGACGGTCGTATCGACTGTGCCGAGATCATGGCGCATTGGCAGGATATTTTCACCATGCCGAGGAAGGATGACAAGCACTGTAAAGATATTTCTGCTCATTAGTTGGGCCTGGATTCTTGGGTGGGGCTGTGCAGCACCCACTCCGGGGCCAGGGCGCTTCCCCAACCAGGAGGTATGGACACCGGATTTGACCCATGCTGACACCCCAGACCAGGACCAGGCCATGAAACAGGGCGTTTTCGAACCGAACGGCACCTGGGCTGCACTGGCCGTGATTAGCGTGTGCGAGATGACCCTGGGACGCGTGGTCGAAGTGAACAATTATTCCCTGTACCTGGTGCATTTTGACTCTACGGACGGGTGGAGGATTACGGAACACAGGACGAAGTGCCTGATGGCCCAGACCCCGATACTGGGGGTGCGAACGGTCTATCCCAAGGGCCTGGTGACATCTTTGAACCCCAGCAGTGTCCAGGGGATCACGGACAGACACAAAACCGGGGCCGACTACGTGGAGGAACCCTATGCCGAGGTGTGGGGAACCAAACTGACAAACCCCATGCAGGACCCCCTGCCCACCACCCTGGATGACCCCAGGGTGATCGATTCCGACCACGACGGCCATCCGGGGGCCACCATGATCCTGGGCCAAATCTGCCAGGTCTTTGTGACCCAGCGCACCACCTGCCGATGGGAATGCCGGGTGACGGCCCCTGACCGTATCGAATGCAAAGGTCCGACACACGTGGAACTGAATCGTCTGGACGCCACGGACCAGTTTTGCCTCAGCAAGGACCACCTGATGGACAACAGCAACTACAGCTACCTGATTTTTCGGCGTATCGACGGTCTGGAGGGGTCCGTCAACCTGGACCTGAACAGGGACGGCAAAATCGATTGCTCGGAACTCAATAACAAATGGAAACCCCTTTTCCCGAACCCGGACAAGGCTGACGATAGTCATTGTGACTGGGTTGAGCATAAGAAATGACTGTAGTTGTTGGCCTGGACACGGCCTACTGTATATGGATAAGTGTAAGCATGAGAGTCTGAAATCCTTCAGTGGCGACAGGATTCGAGCACAAAGGCTGCTGAAATCGGTTCGTAGGCACAGCCGACGAGCCATACAGAACACAGGTGTGGTAGAGCCACGTGGTTCTGCGTGTGCGTGGACATTTGAATTCATTTCCCCTTGTCCGAAATTACCTGACTAAATTCGGCAGTCGTACGCCGCAAGCGGCCCATCTGCTGCGTCGTTGTACCAATTTGATGCTTAAGTCTTGCCCGAAAGGGCATGAATTCAAGCATCCGAAGGATGCGCAGAACCACGTACATCAAGTTCGCCTGCGCTAAAATGGCCTTTCTGAACCACTTTCGCCGTACTTTGTCCTCAAATTTGACAGGTAATTTGGGGAGGTCGTTTCAGGTTGACCAGGATTTACCAACAATGGTATAAACGGCCGACAGGATTGATGATTTCACTAAAAAATCAATCTGAAAGCAAACAGGAGGTATGGCCATGAAGCAACAGGAATTCAAGATCCAGTCCACCATGACAAAAAAAGAGATTATCGAACAATACACGAAACTATTGGAGGCATACAAGGCGCAGGTGGCAGCAGTGAAACAAGCGGCCGCACGTCAGAAAGAAGCCGAAAAACAAGCAGACATCGAGGCGCTGGATACGGTAAAGGACATCACTGTCGAGGGCGTGATAAAACACGTGGGCGGCCTGCGTTCCATGGTTGCCGGGTCCCTCGGTGAAATAGCGGACAAGATGAGTGCCCAGGCCGAAACCCTTCAGCGGATAAACCGGGCCATCGAACTCCAGGAAAAACGGCTGCAACAGCTCTACGACATAGAAGAGGCTGCCGATGCGTTGGAAAAGCTGACAAGGGCCTACCAGGAACGCAAGGAGGAAACGGAAAAGGAATTTACCGAACGCATGGCGGAAATGGAACGGGATTACAACAACAGGATCACAGCGCTGGAAAAGACACTGCAGGAGAAAAAATCCACACTTGAACAGGAAATCGCCACCACCAGGGAAAAATGGATGGCAGAACGGAAACAGGTGGAACAGGAACTAAAGGAATACAAGGAACGGATAAAGAAAGAACGGGAACGGGAAGAGGCTGACTACATCTACCAAAGAGACAAAAAACGCAGGATCGAGGAGGACAATTACACACAGAAAAAGATCGCGCTCGAACGGGAACTCCAGGAAAAACAGGAAAAAATCGAACGGGAACTATCGGAACGCGAAGCCCTGGTTGCGGCAAAGGAAAACGACTACGAAGAGATGAAAAAACAGGTGGCATCCTTCCCTGCACAATTGAAGAAAGAGATTGACAAGGCCGTATCCCAGGCCGAACAACTGGTAAAACAGGATATGCAGTACCAGTTGGAAATGCTGAAAAAAGAAAAGGAATGGGAAAAAAAGAACCTGGAACATACCGTTACACACCTTCAGCAGAGCATCAAGGAACTGAAAGACCGGGAAGCGGAGTTCAAAAAACAACTCGCAGAGGCTCACAGGCGATTGGCTGACCTGGCAGGAAAGGCCATTGACGGGTCAGCCCTGGCCACTGCCTTCCAATCCGTGAACGAAATAGCCATGGAACAGGCGCGCAGGCCCGAGACAAAAAACCAGAAAAGCGATTGAGCCGGGGCCTTATGCCCAGAAACGCCAGAATGCTGCACGATGTGAATCCCAACCGCACTTACCGGCTCGAAGGGGAATATACTCGCTAAAAATGTAAAATCAAATATTATCAAGGAGTTACATGCAAATCTCGATCGATTCTTTACGAAAGATCCGACTATATTGCCAGGCAATAAACGTATCCCAATTTATTTAACCGATTTCCATGACAGGTCCTCAAGATTCGCATGGGAAATCACGGCTAAATCCAAGTAACGGGTTAATATTGATACGAACCGCGTCCGCGTTGATTCGTTTTTTGCGACGCCTTACTGTGGACGGTAGGCGTTCAACGTTTCCACTGCTGCACGCAGCCTTTGTGCGCAGGCGGCACGTCCCAAAATGGTCATGCTCTGGACCAGGGGCGGACTGGCGCGCCTGCCTGTTATGGCCAGGCGTACCACCATGAAAAATTCCCTTGTTTTCAACCCCGATTCCTCGCAAAAGGTCCGCATGTGTGCTTCCAGGGCATCGTTGGTAAACTCAGGCAAATTGTCCAGGCTTTTAAGGAATTGTTTCAGATACCTGGCCGTTTCCTTTGGGTCCCTTTGTTTTGTGGCTCGCATGACCTCTGCGATTGGCAGTTCCACCTGGTGCGCAAAATAAAATGATGCCCCATCAACGAAATCCCCAAGCGTGCGCATCCTTTCCTTCAGCAGGGGCACGATGGGCGCCAGGCGTTTTGTGTTGAACACCTCTGATTGCAGCAAGTCCAGTAATTGCCCGTCATCCAGCGTCCGGATGTACGTGCCGTTCAGCCACATCAGTTTATCCACGTCGAACACGGGGCCTCCCAGGCTGACCCGGTCAAACGAAAAATCGGCCACGAATTCGTCCAGCGAAAACACCTCGCGGCCGTCCGGCATGGAGTAGCCCATCAGGCCCAGGAAATTCAGCAGGGCCTGGGGCAGGATGCCTATCGACCTGTAATACTCGATGTTTACAGGGTTTTTGCGTTTGCTGATCTTGGACTTGTCCTTGTTTCGCAGCAGGGGCATGTGGATGAACTGTGGGGGCTCCCAGCCGAAGGCCTCGTACAGCAGGTAGTGCTTGGGCAGGGAGTTGATCCATTCCTCGGCCCTGATCACGTGGGTTACGCCCATCAAGTGGTCATCCACCACGTTTGCCAGGTGGTAGGTCGGAAACCCGTCGCTTTTCAGCAGTACCTGGTCGTCGATCTCCGCATTGTTGAATCGTACTGGCCCACGCAGGCTGTCCTGGACAACGGAATCGCCCTCCCTGGGGACGGCCAGGCGGATCACATAGGGTTCGCCCGATGCCATGCGACTGGCAGCCTCTGCCTTGGGTATGTTACGACACTTGCCGTCGTACATGGGTTTTTGCTTGAGCAGGCGCTGTTTCCTGCGCAGGTCCTCCAGGCGTTCGGCGGTGCAGAAACACGGGTAGGCGTGGCCTGATTCCACCAGTTTCATGGCGTATTCAAAGTAAATCTGCTTGCGCTGGGACTGTTTGTAGGGCCCGCTGGGTCCGCCCACATCAGGACCCTCGTCCCAATCCAGGCCCAGCCAGCGTAAAGACCGGATGATCGCGTCCTCGCTGGCCTGTGTGGAACGTGCCTGGTCCGTGTCCTCGATCCGCAGTATGAATTTACCGTTCATTTTCCTTGCAAAGGCATAGTTGAACAGTGCGATGTATGCGGTTCCAACGTGTGGGTCACCCGTGGGACTGGGTGCAATGCGAACCTTGACTGGTTTGTCTGTCATTGTCAAACCTCTTCCTTCAGCAGTGTGTCGATCTTGTGCCTGAACCTGTAAGAACGGTGCATGGCGGCCTCCAGCACAGCAATTAGCTGCCCGGTGGTACGGTTGATGTCATCGTTGACCAGGCAATAGTCGAATTCGTGGGCCCGTGCGATTTCGACCCTTGCATTGTGCAGCCTGACCTGCAGGCTGTGCTCGGTTTCCGTGTGACGATGCATCAACCTGGTCTTCAGGACCTCCATGGATGGCGGCAGGATGAAACAACTCACGGCCCGGGGAAAGTGTTTGCGCAGGGAGGCCGCCCCCTGGCAGTCGATTTCGAATATTACGTAGTCGTACTTGTCTGCACGTGATTCGATTTCGGATTTGGCAGTACCGTAGAGGTGTTCGTGCACCTGGGCCCACTCTGCAAACTCACCTTCATCGCGCATTTTCAGGAATTCCCCCCTACTGACAAAGTGGTAATCCCTGCCGTCTATTTCACCCGGCCTCGGCGGACGGGTCGTGTGCGACACGCTGAACGTGCCACCTGGCACCTGGTCCAACAGCCGGTGAATCAATGTTGTTTTTCCGGCACCTGAAGGCGCCGATATGATGAACAGCACACCCTGCATGGCGGACTCCTTCGCAGGGATACTACCCTGCACAGGGCTTTTTTGCAAGCCAAGGACGTGGATAACGTTGACCGTGGCCGTTGGCCGAGTCCGTGGCCGTGACCGAGTCCGTGACCGAGTCCGTGGCCGAGTCCGAGACCGTTGACCGTGTGGAGCGCAGGCGGCCTCGCCTGCCTGTACCGCGGGCGTCCCGCCCGCCTTTTCCGTGACCGTGGCCGAGGGTTTCCGGTTGCAACTGGAGCCTTCCCGCAAGGCCCGCAGGGCCGTCCCGCAGCAGCCGCAGGCTGCGTCCCGAATCCCGATGCCAGAGGCCCGAGTCAGTGACCGAGTCCGTGACCGTTGGCCGAGTCCGTGACCGTTGGCCGAGTCCGTGGCCGTGGGCAGTTTCAGTTGGCAGTGACATCGCTTAGATCCACCGTTACCCCCCCACCATGGTCAATGCAAGCACCAGCATCACGGCACAGCCCAAGGCGGAAAGGATGAACAGGGATACGGTCAAAGACTTTTTCCAAAGGGGCCTGACAAACACCAGGGACACAACCGCACCCACCAAGGCCAGGAGTGCAAAAAGGCCCAGTGTGCCCATCATGGAATCCGTTTTCGAGGAACCGGCATTGTGATACAGAATACCGCCCAGGAATACGGAAACTACGGCAAACACTCCGGATGCACCGAACAGCCGATTCGACCACCTGCCTATCCTGGTATCCCGGTCCGGCATGGCTATTCCTGACCGGATTTTGCCGGCATCATCACGTCAGGCCCGATGCTTTCGATCAGGCATTTGCTGACCGGGTTAAAGGGCAAAGGATACACGAAGCCTACGGGTTTGTAGCTGTCTGGCAAGGGCTTGCCGTCCAGGCTCAAGTCAAAGCCCTCGGCATCCCACAGGTCCCACACGGCCTTGTTTGCCGCGGCCTCCTGTTTGACCAGGTTAAACAAGGTGTGCGGGTCTGTGGTATCCACTGTCTGGCCCAGCAGGTTTGAAAATATGCGCTTGATTGCGGCGCGGACAAATTGCCGGTTCAGGATCGAGACGTTCATTTCGCCTTCGTACAACAGCCCGCGGTTATTTTTATTACAGGAACCCACACTCATGTACTTGTCGTCCACGATCAACATCTTGGAATGCACGTCCATGTCCTTGAACACAGCATCCGTTTCGTCAATACCCCAGGTCACGTGCGTGTCGAATGAACGCAATTGCACGGCCACGTAACGGTCCGCCACCGCATCCTTGAACAACAGGTTTGATTTGTACGTCCAAGCACAACCCGGGTCGGTCCATTCGTTGATGGGTTTTGTGACCACGATCAGGACAATATCCGGTTTTTCCAGCATCCTGTCCTTTATGGCATTGAACAACAGGGGTGCACGGAAATACTGGTCCTCGATGTAAATGAAGTGTTCCGCATGCCTGACCGCGTTTACCTGGCTTTCCCAGATCGAATTCTCGTACAGGGGCTTGGGCAGGGTGGCCGTGACCTGGATCTCCACGTCATCCGGCTGCTTCGGTGCGGTGTCCGGAACCGTAAAATCCGAACTGTTTTCCGAGTAATCCACGCCCTGGTCCAGTTGATACTTCCAACGCTTGTGAAACACCCTGGCCGCGTCCAGTGCCGCCGGCCCCTGCATGTAAACCATGTAGTCCTTGCGCGGCCCCAGGTCCGGCTCCGACTTTTTATCCGCCACGTCCTGTCGGTCCTGGTTCGAGGAATCGAATTTCATGCGCCTTGGCTCGAACACGAGGTGCTGATGCGTGTCCCAGTCAGTGGATTTTACATTCATGCCGCCCACAAAGGCCTGGTCCATGTCCACCACGATGAATTTCTGGTGGTACGACGCAATGGGCAGGGTTACGTGGGAGGGAAAATCCGTCATGTCCGTTTCATGCGGCGGAATGTCCGCCGGCACGATACCGGATGCGTCGAAGGTCTCGTCCTTGGCGCCCGGAATGCGGTTGGACACGCGCTTCACAAAATCCACACCCGGGATCGCAGTCGTAAATTTACCCTCGCTGGGGTTTGCCTGGCCCATGAATTCGAAATCATCGTCCGGGTCCTCGGCCACTCCTTTTATATATTTGTCCGTGTTCAGCCAGTCCAGGAATCCGTCCTGGGACCAGAACTGGCCCACCAGTACGCGTTTGTAGGCAGCGCTGTGGGTCAAGACGTAAAAGATCGTATTCTTCCAGCGCTCGTCCTTTGTCATTTTCGTATGCGTGGCCTTGGGGCGGTACAGTTCGAAATCGGACTGCCACCACCAGGTGGACAGCAGGATCGTGGATTTCGCATTATCAAGCACATCCTTGACCTTTGCCCAGGCCTCTTCGCCGTCCATCAACAACTGCGCACTGTTTCCACGTGTGGGGGCACGGCCTGATGCGGCGAAATAATGACTGCGCAGTCCAATGTACACGTCGTGTACCCATGCAGGGCCATCGCCACCGCGTTCAGCAGGCCTGTGGGCGACGCTCAACCCCTGGTATTTCATGTCATCACCCTTTTGTGCACGCACTGCGTTTTTACCGTCCACCGCATCCACCCACAGATAGAACTGGGCGGAATCGTAGTCCGGTGCGGACAATGTCACCTTGTATTTCCCGGCCTCTGTGATCCGGACCTGCCTGGGGATGTCACCACTCAGCGCGACCTCGTTGCCCTGCGGGTCAAGCATCTTTATCTGGAAATTCTGAAGGTGCCTGGCCCAGATGTCCAGCGGCCACAGGTTGACAACGGCTATTGTGGGCAAAGGCGGCGTAGTGTCGGTAAGGTTCTCCGTATCCAACTGGCCCAGGTCTTCGCCCTGAGTGATGTCCTCGCCGATAGGTGTATCCACTGGATTTACCGTATCAGGACCGGTGGTCTCGTGTGCGTCGAGTTGCGGCAATGCGGTTTCCTGGCCTGAACGCACGTCTTCCGGGGGTGTTTTTGTGTCGGTGACGTCATAACCCGTATCCGCAGTTTGGTTGTCAGCCTGAACATCAAGGGCCTGAACATCGCTGCCACCTGTATTAGCAGGTTTCGATGAACCCCCGCAGGCAAGCAACCCAATAATGAATACAGAAGGGATCACCCTGAATTTGAACAGCATACTCCTCCTTGTCACGTCAAAGTTATTTCAATAATAACATTTTTTATCCAATCAGCCAACCACATCCCAAATTACCTGACTAATTTAAGGCCAAAGTCAGTCCCGGAATCGCTGGGTTTCGGTAGGGTGTTAAAAATATCCCCCTTGGAGTCAGGACGTCCTCGTCCGCCTGGTCCGCCTGGTCCGCCTGGTCCGCGGGCCTGCTGCAGTGCCCGACTCCCGAATTTAGTCAGGTAATTTGGGACGAGCCAACTTCGATGTAGGCAAATGATTGAAAATAAAAACAATTTTTAGAGACAGAAAATCAATTTACCCCAAGGATCAACGGTAAGATGGGGTTTTCCGGCTCTAATCCTGCAAAAATTCCAAATTTTTACCCCAACCGGGTCGTTTAATATCCGTATTCCGTGGCCGTTGGCCGTGTACACAAGATTATGCGTGGTCACACATGAAAATCCTGCGTTTTCGTTTTTGTGATATTGAACCTGGGCGGGTTTAGAACCCGTCCCTACGAATCATGCACGGTCTTCTTCCCCACCACCCCACACAAGGGGGGCCGACTTTGGCCCTGACGACTGGCCCAAGAGGTCGATGAATTCGGCAATCGGGCACCGCTATCGGCCCGTATGCTTTGCCGCCATCACCATCCAGATGCTCGATGTGGCGCTGCCACACCTGCGCTCTGTATGGCTTGTCGGCTGCGCCTACGAACCAATTTCGGCGCCCTTTGTGCTCGAATCCAGTCGTCCTCTTGGGCCCATGACGAGCCGGACAGCGAAGCGTACTGAGAGGTCGTTTGTCAGCGGTTCGTCTTACGCACCGTTTTCCCCCTTCCTAATACGGCCCGGCCCCTCATCCTATACAAAATATGCTGGGCGAGGGGGGCGGTACGAGACCCCTTGCGGGCGACACCGACCCCGAGCCATTGCAACAAACCTTTGCCTGTTTCAAATCTTGCATCCCTGCCTGCCGGGCCCAAACCCTGATATGCAACGCATATCACACTTTTATGAGGCCCGGAAGGGCCGAGCGAGTCACGCAGCAGAGCGCAGAAAAACGGCCTCGAAGCCGGCGAGGAATCAGGGAGGCAGGGACACAGTCGGACCCAGTAACCGATATGCATCGCATAT
>WGCQ01000275.1 GCA_015493765.1 Deltaproteobacteria bacterium | reverse complement strand
TGGATGCCCTGCCGGATATGGATATTCAATACGACATGGATGCCCGGCAAGACATAAATCAGGACATAAACGACGTATCAATCCCCGATACCCATGACACGGGAAACGACGTAAACACCCAGGACGTGTCTGCGGATTCCGGGAGTACCTGTCCAGGCGGCGCCGGATGCACCTGTACGAACGATAATGACTGTAACTCGGGGTTCTGTATCGAAACGCAAAAGGGTTTCGAGTGCGCCGCGCCCTGCGACAACAACCGCACGTGCCCTGATGGCTACACCTGCGTGGACAGGACGGACAACAATGGAAATACGGCCGCGATCTGCGTGTACGATTTCCCCAGGTTGTGCCTGCCCTGTACCAAGGACGAGGAGTGCCATTCCCGGTATGGCCTGGACGGCAGCATGTGTATTGCCTGGGTACCCGAGGTGGACGACCAGGGTAACATCACAGGCGACTACCTGCCTGGCTACGGACTGGAAGGTGCATTTTGCGGGTCACCATGCAATACACGGGCGGATTGTCCGAACGGGTACGACTGCAAAATCGTCCAGTCCGTTGAAGGAATCATGGCCAAACAATGTGCGCTGGTCGTGGATTCGCAAAACGGGGTCACCAGTTGTGGTTGTTCCGACAAGGCGAAACAGGAAGGGCTCAAAGGCGCATGCTATGCGCGAAACGAATTCGGTACCTGTGAGGGAACCCAGGCATGCTCGGCCAATGGTATGGGTAAGTGTTCGGCTCAGACGCCTGCCCGGGAGACCTGCAACCACCAGGACGACAACTGCGACGGCAATACGGACGAGGGATTCGACCTGAAAACGGATGTAAATAACTGCGGGGATTGCGGAATCCAGTGTACAAACGACCACGGCACCACGAAATGCGAAAACGGAAAGTGCGTGCCCACGTGTGATGCCGGGTGGGTGGATTGCGACAATAACCCTGTGAATGGATGCGAAAGCACGTTTGACAAGTGTTACAGTTGTACCACGAATGCCGACTGTGCCACCGGCGTATGCCAGTCCGATTTCGACGGGGACGGCAGGTGGTGCGCCAGCGCCGATCAGTGCGTGCACGACGGAAAAATCTATGATGATGGCGAAGCCGTATGCAAGGACCAGTACACCCAGGTCGTATGCAAGAGTGGTAAGTGGCAGACCCGGGCTTGTGCCGAACTCCGGTGCAGCGGGGATTGCGGTACAGGGGAAAACGGATGCGTGGTCCTGCCCAGGGAGGTCTGTAAGGCTGGCAAATGCGTACCAGGCGGTGACAAGGTCGATACGGACAAGGACAAGAAATATTGCGACACCTGCAAGCAGACCTGGGTGGATGATGCGTGTTGCGGTGATGATGCAAACGAATTCGTATGTAACTGCCAGTCGGAGAAAGCAAACTGGGCCTGCCCTAAGCAGTACTGGATGTCGTGTTGTGATGCGGCCACCGACTGCGTGGATGCCAAGGGGAATTGTGTGGCCTCGGGCACATGCAGCGGTGCGGACAGCACGCAGTACGTGCAGAAAATCAAATCCTACTGTGACAAGGGGACATGGCGTGACCCGGATGAATCCCAGGCGTTCTGCGAGGCAAAAAATTGTGGTAACGGGCCGCCAGGACCAACCAAGCCCTACGTGTGGTTGACCTTTGGGTACGGAGCCAATGCCGCGTGTTGCGGTGATGACCCGGGTGAGGATTTCAACAACATCCCCAAGACATTGCCTCCCGGGGCGCACACGTATCCCTGCTGCTACAACGCGAGCGTACTACAGGATGGGAGCGCTTCGGGCGCCGTGTTGTGCTACCAGGGCAGGCTGTACAACTGTAACAACGTCGCAACCGACGTGGATAAGGGTGTAGCCCGTCCTGCAAAGACGTGCGATGCGGTCGGCAAGTTGTACTGTCACAAGGACGGCAGTTGGGGTGCAATGCCCGCGGGATGCGGTACGAAGGAATGCACCACGAATGCCGAGTGCCCGAATGGCGTGTGCCTGGCCGACTTCGATGGGGTTGGCAAGTGGTGTGCATCCGCAAATCAGTGCGTACATGACGGACACGTGTACAACGTAGGTGACAAGGTCTGCGATGCCACGCAAAAGACCAGTGCTCTTTGTTCGGGCCGGGGCTGGACAACACATGACTGCACGTGGAACGTCCCGACCTGTTACGAGGGGTACTGCGACGCTGGCGAGTGCAAACAAAAGCCCAGCGATACAACAACGCTGTGCAACAAGGCCTTTGCCTGTTCCCCGAAGGCCGATGCAGTGGGTTACGGTACGGGCGGCAGTTTTGTGTGCCAGGGATTTTGTGATGGCAAGGGCAAGTGCGATTGGGCCGGAAACTGCGATAACTGCGATACAAAGGCCTCTGTGGACAGCGACGGCTCCCCAACAGCGTACAAAAAACCGGGAGAGGTCATGGACTATGGCTCCTGCAAGGACGGGAAATGCCTGTTCAAGGTCTATGATGACACCTGTAACGGTACCGTACTATACGAATACGGGGCAAAGGGCTCTGGTCATGTGGAAACAAAATACGATTGCCAGGACTACGAACACGATTACTGTGACCAGAACATCTTGATGCATGACGAATGGGGGTGTGCAACCAACACGGACAATCAAGGTTACTGTGAGGATATGCGCGATACGGTTGTGAAAAACTGTGGTACCAATACCTGCGATGTGTTGTGTCCGCTTAATACAGACTATTGTCTCTATACCTATCATGAAAAGGGCTGCCGCGACATAAAATCAGGGGAATGGGCGGAATGCTATGACAACGCCTATGACCCCGATCAGGACAAAAAATACTGTAGCGGCTGCAAACTATCGTGGGCACTGGGGGGCGAGGTGGCCGCCGATACATGCTGCGGTGATGACAAGGGTGAATATCCGAGGACCTGTGACGATAGTTCTGCAAACGGTGATTGCGGCAAGGATACACAGGCCTGTTGTGATGCAAAAAACGATTGCGTGGATGCTCAGGGCAACTGCAGGACCGCCGGTGCATGCTATGAGTTCGGACCATTGATCGATGGCAGGATATCGACCCCCAAATCATACTGTGACGACAACGGCCAGTGGCAGGACCCGGATGAATTCCAGGCGTTTTGCGAGGCAAAGGGCTGTGGCTACACGTGGCTGCCATTCGGTATAGGCAAGGGTGCCAGGTGTTGCGGTGACGATTACGGTGAGGATTTCAACAATCAACCCGTAGGTGTGCCGCATGACGGCCAGCAGTATTCATGCTGCTACAATGCAACGGTCCTGCCCGACTCCATACCCAAAGGTGCTGTACTTTGCAGCAGCGGTCATTTATACAACTGTGAAGGGGTTGCGCAGGACGTCACCGAAGGCGTCGCGACCAAGGCAAAAAGGTGCCAGAAGGTTGGAAACTGGTACTGTTACATGGGGAAATGGTATCTGAAACTTCCGCCTGAGTGTTTGATCACGCCGAACCAATGAGCAAGAGTGCTGTGCAGGCACTATTGGAAAGATATTCCCAGCACACAAACTCAAATCCTGATTCCACGCAAACAATTCCGACCACTCAGGGCTAATTCCGGAAGAACCAAAATTTGGAATTTTTGCAGGTTTATAGCCGGCCCCCCCCTCTTACCGTTGATTCTTGGGGTAATTTGATTTTTCGCACATAGAAATTGTTTTTATATTCAATCTCTTGCTTGCATCGCAGTTGGCTCAAAATCCCGAATCCAGTCCGGCAATTTGGGGTTAAAGACCTGGATTTGAATCGTACACCGTTTTTCGTTATACTGACCCATGGATGTGAGGATCAGCACTTTGTTTTCCTTCTTTTTATCTTGAGGTAACCATGAAATACATCATTATTACAGCAATACTCTCACTGGCAGTACTATCCTGTTCCGGTGGCAACCCAAACACCTCGTCAGACACAGGTTTCCATACAGATACGTACACGGGTGGTGACACGGGTGGCGATGTCTTTGACAGTGGCAGGCCTGATACGGGGACCATCCAGCCGGAATTGAGGGCATTCGAGGTGGTTGACCAGGCGGGTAACCCATTGAAATGCACCAATTCAGGCTCGCTGAACATCAGGATGAAGTGGGCAAACGCCAAAATCATCCGTTTTTCCAACAAAAATGACGGAAGCGGATTCTCTTTTAAGGTGGATACGGATAATTTTGTTGAGAAAAATGGGTGGATGACCACAACCATTGACCTGGATTCGCATTTTACCGTGCCAGAGGACGATTTTCCCCTGTTTGCCCGGGCGGAAAACGGTGATTTGCACACGGAATACAAGGGCGTGACCTTCAAATTCGACATTACACCGCCGCAGGTGACTGACGTGCAGGTGTCTGCCGAGGCCGTAAAACCAGGCACAAAGGTCACGTTTACCGTGAAATTCTCCGAAGATGTCCATGATGTACGTTTTTCATCATCAGTATCCGGTACGACTAACAAAACAGATGCCAGGACGTTTACCTTTGATGTCGAGGCCCCTGACCGGGACTCCACGTTGTCGCCAAAGGTCACGGCCGCGGACTGCGCTGGCAATACCCTGAAAGAGTTTCAGTTGCAAAAACAGGTCACGGTTGACGCGACCCCGCCACAGGCCAGGGGGATCGATGTGACTCCAGGGCCTTTCAAGGCAGGGGACCAGGTAAAGGTGACCTTTGATTCCAGCGAGGCCTTGCAGGCGGACCCAACCATGACCATTGACGGGGAAACCGCGAAATGTTCAGGTGAGTCAAATAGTTATACCTGCATAATCACCGTGTCGGATAAGATCAGCGACGGGAATCACGACATATTCCTGGACCTGACAGACCTGGTGGGCAACACGGCACACGTAAAGGCCGGCACAGCCCTGTTCGACAGCACGCCGCCGGCATTGATTAAGGCTGACATCACCCCGAAACTCGCCCGACAGGGTACAAAAATCCTTGTAAGCATGGAATTTTCCGAGGCCGTGGACCTGAAATCAAAGATAAAGTCATCCATGGGCACCCCTGGATTCGCGTGCCAGGCTGACGGGGCTGACGCAAGGTCATATACCTGCACCTGGACTGTAACGGATATGGCAGCGGACGGCGAGTATAAGCTGAGCGTGGATGTGGCGGACAAGGCCGGCAACCCGTTTGCAACAGACCTGGGGTCCTTTTGGGTTGACAACACCAAGCCCGTGATTTCAAACGTCCAAACCCCGCAATACATTAGTGGAAGCGGGTCCTACGGTTCGGACGATTTTTCCATAAGCTTTAGCGTTTCCGAAGAGTCTGCCATTGCCTGGGTGCAGGTCGGCTCGCAGAAATTTACGCATTTTACGCAAAACCCTGGCACGTCCGGATTCGACCTGAAATTCGACAACCTGCAACTCCCGCCCCAGGAAAGAGAAGGCGAAAAGACGATTACAATCCACGTGCAGGACCAGGCCGGCAATTATGTGGAAGCAACCGCGAAAACAACCTATGACAAAACAAAACCAACGGTCACGGCCACTCTGGATCCGCCAAAGGCCACAACAGGCACCAAGGTCACGCTGACACTGGCGTTCAGCGAACAGGTGCGGGACCTGGCATTTAAGGACCTGGCATTTGAATGTACTTCCCAGGATCAGCAAAACTTTACCTGCACCTACACAATAAAGGATACGGACACGCAAAATAGTTACGAAATTGCCATAATGGTCAAGGATTTGGCAGGAAACAGGCTGTCATCGGATTTTCAAACCGTTGCCACGCTGGAAATTGATCGTAATGGGCCAAAAATATCGAATATTCGGGTCTCCCCGGACCGGGCAAGGCACGGGGACACGGTAACCGTAAAATTCAATACGGATGAAACCTGCGAAACACCCAATGTTAAGATCGGGGATACGGATGCTGAAACCTGTACGCCCGCGCAGGGGACCGGGTTTACTTGCACACACGTGGTGTCGGACACGGAAACCGAGGGCGTCAAAACGATCCGAATATCAGTAAAGGACAGGGCAGGGAACGCGGGTGAAGACTCGTCACAGACCGTGACCTATGACTTTTCCCCGCCCGGGGTAAAGACCGCGAAATTACAACGGACCCCTGAACTTGATAGTGCAATACTGGGCGAAAATCATGTCCTGTTTTCAACACGTTATCCGGGATACGAAAACCACATGAATCCGGCAAAGGTCACTGCTGTGGTCACACTGACCGGGGACGAGGATGTGGATACGCTGCATGACGTGCCGCAATTGGAGGCAAGAAACGGGGACCACGTTATAAAGTTCAGCAGGACCGGCGCATTGGAATTCAAACACGAGATATCGGCCACGGACCCGGAAGGTGACTACACGTTTTTTATTACCTGGTCCGATACCATTGGAAACAAGGGTACCAGGCAGGTGCCGGGCATGACCATGAGGATCGACCAGACACCGCCCGCGGCCTCGGAGCTCGACCAGGACAAGGTCGCTGGTTTGCGCGTACCCTGGGGCAGCACGGATACGGGCGGCAAAGCCCGGCTGACTTGCGCTGGCAAGGCCGGCGCCGTGGGAACGGACATCGCTTACGTGTCCCTGGTTGTGGCTTCCCACGTGCCTGTCACACCAGTCAAAACCGGGGCTGACGGGTCTTTTACCGTTTCCCAGGAGGTGGGTTACTACCTTGCGGGCCATTCCACGCAAAACCACATGCTGTTGCGGCTTTACGACAGTTCCGGGCTGGGCTCGGACCCCATACGAATCCAAAATATGTCCCTGATTGTCAGTCCGGGTGACGGGTATAAAAATCCTTTGAAAATGGCAAAGACACCGGATTTACAGACCTGGAAAGATGCGGCGACCACAAGCCTTTCCACGGAGGACAGGCAGTTGACAGCATTGCCGGACACGGATCACGCACTTTCCGTGCCCAATGCCATGCAATGGCAGAGGTTAGAGTCGGGCGATCCGGAAAGGCCAGGGGCCATGCAATTCCACAGCATGCAGTACAATTCCTCGTCAGGCCTGCTGACCCTGGTAACGGGCAATGCCTTTTTCGTGTATTCCGACGCGTTCAGGGCATGGAAAAATATTGGTTTCGTACCCTATCGCACCCTGGACGACGGGGCCGCGTCGGTTTATGACCCGGATTCTGACCGCTTGTACGTGTTTGGGGGAGGTGGCGGATATCATGGAAACAAGACCCTGGCCTATGATTTTGCTGAAAACAAGTGGATTGCCGCGTACGACGATACCCTGGCCCCGCCGCCAATCGCGTTGACCAATGGCTGGCGCGCGGTGCTGAATCCGCTGGCTCATAAGGTGCTGATCTATGTATCGAATTACATCAGTCTTTATGATATTCCCAGCAATACATGGACAGCGCCAAAGATGGTCGCGTCGGGTAAACGCGGTTACTATGCCCTGGTGCATCACACACAAGACGATGTATTTTACGTGTTTGGCGGGGAAACATCTTCCGGTTTTCTGGGTGATATGTGGAGTATTACCGGGAACGGGGATTCGATTGAGCAGGTGGACCTCAGCGGCTCGACGCATCCTGGACCGCGCAGCAGGTTCGAGTTCGCGAAATACAAGGACCAGGGCTTTTACATTGTTGGGGGTATGGATGGCTCGGGCCTGATAAAAGAGACCTGGTATTTTGATTTTGCCAGTCAAACCTGGTCGAAACGGGCTGACGCGCCGGATGTTAGGCTGTTCGCGGCCCTGGTGTATGACCCGAACCACGACCGCATGGTGATGTACGGCGGAAAGGACGCTCCGAATGATTCACGCATGCTGGCCTATTATCCCAAAACCGACACCTGGGCCGTGCTGAGCGACAGCCAGGCAGAAGCGGGTGACGCGCCCGCGCAATACAGGGATTTTGCCATGGCCTTTGATGAAAATGCCAAAAAAATGGTGTTTTTCAGCGGCCAGCAGGGAAACGGGTTTGCGGATACCAGGATATGGGACCAGGCAAGCGGCATTTGGACGCATCCAACCGTGACCAACACACCAATGTCCAGGGTCGGGCATGCCATGTGCTACAGTAAATACGACCACCGGGTCTATATGTTCGGCGGTCACCGCTATGGGACCTATGACAATGCCATTTATGCATTTGACACACCGTCTTTGGCCTGGACTAAACTCACCGGCACAACTTCGCCCAAGGGCAGGAGCGGTCACGTTATGGCCTGCACGGACGATGGCAGGGTAATTGTTGCCGGCGGTTTCGATTCCACGGGCGCGGCCATACAAGACACCTATGTGTGGGATATCGAATCCGAAAGTTGGACAAAGATTGATGGCCTGCCCGCCTGGAAACAGCCATTTGCGGGTGCCATGTCAGGCGGAAAGTTCTACGCGATTGGCAGGGACGCGGATAATGCCGCGCGCTTTGCCGTGTTCGACCCTGCACAATCCGCCTGGTCCGTGTTGGACGTTGAAAATACGCCGGACCCGGGTGATTCGCCCGCCCTGACTCCGTGTGAAGGTGGTGTCTGTCTGTTCGCGAAAATGGATCACACGGTCGCGCAGAACCAGATGTGGAAATACGATGTGGCGGAAAACACATGGTCCAGGCTGGAGCCGGTTGGTCAGAGTCCGAATTATACACCTCCGGTTACACTTGCGTTCGATACATCCACCAACGCCATTTTCATGTACGATACAGATGAATTCGACACGACCGATGACCATATGTGGCGCCTGGCCGCACCTGAAACTGCCAGACCCGGTTTTATCGTGGATTTCAATCTTTCCGATGTCCTGCCAGCGGGCTTTTTATTCACCGGAGGCGCGATAGACGTGTCCGCGGCGGGCACAGCGGGCAGCAAACTGTACGCGTGGAATTACGTGTCCGGGCAATGGGACGAACGTGCAAGCAATACAGCCTTTGCCGGCTCACCGGCCGATGACTGGAAGATGCATCATAACTTCGATATCTTTGGTCCGTTCAGCAAGGACATCGAGGAAATCACCACGGACGGTAACATCAGCCTGGCTATTGGCCCTGCTGACGCGGGTAAGGACGCGCGTACACTGTTGGATTATGTCCAAATCGAGGTGGACTACCAGGATAATGGGAGCAAGTAGGATTCACTAAGAGGAATCTTCGATACAGGTTATTTTTAGAACACGTTATTCATCAAACTGTTACAAAATCAAGGGCCAAAATCGTCCATTCTGCCAAAACACGTGTACAGGGGATCAGGTCAAACATTTGGTGATCATAGCGACGCATTTACATGAATTTATAGCGTTTTTTGCATTGCAAGATTTTTTGTTGATATGCGATGCATATCGGCTGATTGGGTCCCACTGTGTGGGGTGGTGGGGAAGAAGACTCGTGGTGGAGTACGGATGTCATGTATGGTATTGTACGGTAATCGGATCGTGGGCGGCCGCGAGGGTGTGTAAAGTCCTACCCGGGATCGCTGGCTTCCAGCCGGCATCTTGAATTATCTTTGTGTTTCAAGGCGTTGCAAAACACACAAATTTCCGGATTCACCACTAAATCAATCAAATCAACACCCTCGACCCCGCCTGCTTGTAAACCGGGCCGCTGGTCCGGCTGGGGTAAAAATATGGAATTTTTGCAGGTTTAGAGATGGAAGCCCCCATTCCTTCGTTGACTCCTATGGTCTTTTCATTTTTTGCCCTTGAAAAATGTTTTTATTACCAATCACTTGTTTACATCGCAGTTGGCTCAATCCCAGATTTAGTCAGTGATTTGGGATGCCGGTTTCATTTTGTTTTCACCCCGGCAGTCCATTGCATGATTCGCTCCAGGAGGTCATCTATATCCTTTTCCATGGGATGCTGGTAGCTGAATTCCCTGGATGCCGTACCCAGTTGTTTCCTCAATTCCGGGGACAGGGCAAGTTTTCGAACACCCTCGGCCAGCGCCCAGGGATTGCCTCTGGGCACGATGTATGCCCTTTTCATGTGGGGATACGCGTCGGCAATGCCACCGGTATCCGTGGCCACTATGGGCAGGCCCCACAAGCCCGACTCGAAGAATATGATGGGTACTCCCTCATCGTAGGCCGCATTGACCAGGATGTCAGCCTTTTTGTATTCCTCGAACAGTTCCTGCCTGGGCATAAAATCCACCAGTTCGACCCTCTCCTGGAGCCCGAGTTCCAGGATTCGCTGTTCGAATTGCCGTCTCAGCCCTCCCCTCCCTACGATCTTCAGGTGAAAGTCGAGGCCTTGGGCCTTGAGTAACCGTGCGGCCTCGATCATCACATCCGCACCTTTTTCCTGCTCGAACCTGGTGACCTTGATTAAACGGATGGGGCCATCATGCTCGTATTTACGTGTAAAATGCCTGGATTCCTCGATATCTTTCAGGGTGATATTGGTGTCATATCGTTTAATTGCTTTCAATCCCAATTTTCTGGCAACTTTTACACCCTCTATGCCTATGGATGATATCCATAAATTACGCAATCGGCCAAGCAAACCGGCCATGCCTTCGATCCCGTAAACCCCCATGATGGCAAGTGGTTTTTCCACCCCGCTATAGCGATAGTGTGCGGCCCTCAACATATTTGAACGAAACATGGCAAGTACGGGCGTATCACTATCCACAACCAACCAGGTAAGCACAGCGGAAGGGCTGGTAAAATTCGTAAATACCACGTCCTGACCCTTTACAAGCCTGCGTAACTGTTGGAACATCTGAAGCATTAACCCCGGCGACATGGGTAGTTGCCTAAGGCTGTCGTATGTTGGCAATGGCACCAGATTGATGGATTCATCCAAACGGTGCAGCCGTTCCAGGATCTTGCTATCCTCTACCCTGCTTTTTACTGCGATGTCCCTCGCATTCCCATCCGTTTTCCTTAAAAGTTGATCCTGGTCGAAAACCCGAGCAGCAATGGTCAGGTCCACCTTTTCGGCCAATAATCCGTACCAGTTTACCAGCACATCATAAGTGGTGTAATGACCATTATATTTGTAGAATGCAATGTCCTGTACAGACAGGACCTTGAGTTTCCTGTTCATCGCCTGAAGCCTCCAGAAGGGTTTGCAATTGTTTTGTACATAATTCCCGGAAGATTGACAACCCCTTACCCAAACTCGAGGGATCTTCGATGTGAGATTATTTTTAGAACACCTTATCCATCAAACCGTTACAAAACCAAGGGTCAAAATCGTCCATTCTGCCAAAACGCATGTACAGGGGGATTAGGATAAGCACCTGGTGGTCATAGCAGCGAATTCACATGCATTCATAGCGTTTTTTGATATGCGATGCATATCAGGGTTTGGGCCCGGCAGGCAGAGATGTAAGATTTGAAATATGCAAAGGCATGTCACAGTGGCTCGGGGTCGGTGTCGCCCGCAAGGGGTCTCGTACCGACCCCCTCGCCCCACATATTCTGTAAGGGATAAAGGGCCGGGCCGTATTAGGAAAGGGGAAAACGGTGTGTAAGACGGACCGGTCGAAAAATAAGGCCTCGCAACAGCCCGTGGGCCTGTCCGGCTCGTCATGGGCCCAAGAGGGCGACTGGATTCGAGCACAAAGGGTGCCGAAATCGGTTCGTAGGCGCAGCCGACGAGCCATTCAGAGCGCAGGCGTGGCAGCGCCACATCGAGCATCTGGATGGCGATGGCGGCAAAGCATACGGGCCGATAG
>WGCQ01000274.1 GCA_015493765.1 Deltaproteobacteria bacterium | reverse complement strand
GTATTTCTATAAATCTATACCCAATTCCGATGCAATCCGGTACATTTCGTCTTTTGTTTTCAATTTCAGTTTCTTCAGCCTGGCCAGTTCAGTGGCCTCTTCCTCGGTCAGGTAAAGCCGTTGGGACAATTCCAAGGCCTTCTTGTCCAGTTCCCTGTGCTGCTTACGCAAATCCTCGAGTTCCTGCATGCGCGCATCCTGTGCTACCATATAAACCTCCCCGCAAAGATTTCAATCAAAAATCAAAGACCAGGATGTTGGAATCACCACGGTCTTCATACCAGAACCACCGCCCTTTATTACCTTGGCCGGCATGAACTGGGTCTGTGCCTTTGAATTGTGATGTAACGGTCCTAATTGCGTGCCGGCATTGGCGGACCCCATGGGTACTATGACCTGTGGGCTGGCAACGCCAGGCATATTTATGCCAAAATTCTGGAAATTCCCACCCGGCAGGTTCGTGGAATAATACCTGTGGTCCAGGCCTTGTACACAGGCCGGAAGGGTCGTAAACATAACGCCGCTGGGTATCAAGTGTTTTACGGATACCTTGCTGACCTTGTGTCCGGAACTATTCACAAGGGCCTTAACCTCTTTCCAGTCACGATGCTCGCCTTCCATGCCCGACACAGACCTGATTGTTGCCGTTCCCGGAATACAGCCGTTATACGGCGCCGGGGTATAGGTGGTCATGTACACATTACCTCCAAACAGGGCCATCCTGCCCTGGACACGTTCCCCCGTCGCCTGGTCAAACAAATGCAGCCATACCCTGGTGTCGGCCTCAGGGCAGCCGTTTTGTGGAATCTGGACCCTGGTCAGAGTCACGAGGTTCCGGTGATCAAACGAATCAATCTGGTTGTCGAAATTCGTTTCCGTTGCATACAATGCATACAGCGTACCGCCGTAGGACCGGGTCAGGATAGGGGCCTTCAACGAGCCCGCCCTCCTGGAGTCGTCAAAGGCCAGGTTTACCTCGGACGCCTGGTATGGGTCATAGGCCATGTAGGCCTTCCATTTTGAGGCATTACCGCCGGACAGGTCCACCACCCACAGTCTGCCGATGGAATCCGTGGCCACACACTGCCTGATCAGTTTGCCCGGACCAATGGGATAACACGCAAGTCCGCTGATCATGTTACGGACCATGTTGACACCGCAATAATCAACCGTATTGTGACGGGATACGCTGAATTCGGCGATCTTTGCGCCGGTTTCAAGGTTGACCACAAAGATCGCGTGACCCTTGGTGCTGATATGGTGACCTGATACGGGCGCATCACCAGCACCGAAAATGGCCACTGCCACATCCTTGCCCGAGTTCTGACCGCCCATGTGGATCATGCCTATGGCAGGCTTGCTGACCGTATATCCCAGGTCGGAGTAATCATTTTGCTCGCCGTGGCTGTAACAGGTGATCGCGGTCGTATTGAGCCCACCCTGGCACCGTTTGTGATTCGTGATCTCCCACAGCAGGTGCGGTTGCATGGGGTCTGTGACGTCCAGGGCATACATTCCATTGTCGAACGATGACGAGGCCGGGTCCCCGCTGACATCGTTTCGACCTATACCCGCAACCAGCACGATACGCCACCGTTGGGCCTCATCAGCCGCGGATTCACCCAGTTCACCCTTGGACTTGGACAACAGTACGGGGGCCACCGCGATGGGACCGTCACTCAGGTCCAGGCCATACAACTGGAAGTACTTGACCTTGTCCAACAGGGAGCCGGGTATGAAGCGCCACAATTCACGGTGGTGGTTATGCGCCGGACTGTCCAGCGAGTTGATTTGCATCTCGTGCAGGATCCCGTCCCTGGTTTGTACGTAGAGCGTGGTTGGACGGCCTTTGACAACATGTTCCTTGAAATACAAAAATCCCGGGCTCACGGAATTACTGTGGGCCAGGTGCCCCACAAATACGGGGCCAAAGTGACCGGTCGGTCCGAATCGCACCAGCATGCTCCGGGTAGGGCCGCTGCCGGTTGGATTGCTCTGGTAACTGTATAACCTGAGCCTGTCCGATTCCCTGCCGTAAGGATACCACCCGGTATTGGTGTAGCCAAAACCACCGCCGCAATCACTGTCCTCGTTGGTATTACTGCTATTGTTTTCGCAGTGCAGGGGACGTCCCGACAAAAATGCAATCAGGGTATTCATGCGGCGGATACGCATGGGGTCATCCGGGTCGGTCGTGGCAAATTCGGGTATCCACCTCAATTCCGTACCGCCCGTATGGATATTCAGGATTGAACTGGGCCACTTCGATGATCCCAGGTTGCCCTTGAATGCACCGAAGGCGTGGTGCCAGTCCTGGACATCCGAATCCTCGTCGCCGGCACGAAACGCAATGTTTACCAGGTTGAATGGTGCGGCCTCAACGCCCAGATTCCAGGGTTCGGGTGGCTGGACCGGGTTGAGCAGGTCCCTCAGGTAACCCTTGCTGCCGTCCTTGCTGTACACCACCGTGTACAATTTCATGCGGTCCGTTATGGCATCCGTATTACTGTAGCGCCAGTTCCTTGAATCCGTGTCCACGCAAAACGATACACCGGGCTCGGAATATATTGGTTTTTCGTTATTGTCCTTGTCCTTCTCAAACGGATGGTCCTTGCACGTGAAAAACGTCAGGTGCAGGCCGCCGTCGTCGTAAGGAGCACCGAACATGGTAATCCTGTAATTCCCCAGGTTCCCTGCAACATTCGCATCCACCTGGTCCTGCCAGGCCAGTTTGAATCCACGCTGGTAAAAGCCCCCTGCAATGACACCGGCGTAGTGGTCGATATAGTTGGGGTCACCGGCAAGGTCGGTTACAGGCGAGGTTTCATCCGTAAACGCCAGGTCACTGATATAGCGCCTGTTCGACCACATGCGGGACGTCCAGTGATTGACCATGGAGCCCGACCCAAGCAGGTTCGCCAGGTACGGCCGCCCCAGGTTCCTGGCCAGGGCCTCCCGGCCGCCGTAATCGTTGGCCCCGTCCGTATCGTTGGGATAGAAGCTGTTCACACCCGGGTCGAACTCGGGCATGCCAAAGATGAAACGAAATCCCGGGCTGTAAGCGTTCGCTTCAATCCAGTGGCTCCCCCCCTGCCAGGCAATCACGCCCATGACTCTCTTGTATGCCTTCGACGTATCCGTCTCATACACCTGGGATGCGCTACCGTCAGGGGTCACCACGATCACCTGGACACCTATGTCGTGCAGTTTCTTGGGCCATCCATCATCGCCTCTCAAGGCACTGAAGGGGTCGATATTCATGAAACCGTCCGTGAACAGGACCACGTACTTGGGCCGGCAGTCCGCATACCGATCACAATTGGTCTGGCCTGCGGACGTACATGGTTGTATCTTGCCATGTTGGGTAAAATAGAAATAGGCGTCACCCAGCATGGATGCCAGGGGCGAACCTCCGTGTGGGAAATATGGCCTGGTGCCCCTAAGCCACTGGAACAATGTCCCTATAATCCTGGTATTCGTCCGGGTGATGGCCGCGTCGTCGTCCGTATCCGGCGGCAGGATCGTGGGTGCCCACGGCGTATTGGGCGCTGTGACACCGTAATTGTGTCCGTTGCTGTCCACAGGGCCGTAACTGTTCTTGTCCGAGGGGTCATTGTCCATGAACATCAAGCCCACCCTGGCCCTGGTGCCCAACAATTCGATCAGGCCATCCGGTATGATGTCCTGGGTTCTCAGCTGGAGTCCCATGTTATGGTTATGAAAGCCCGGTGGATGCGGCCCCGGGCCTGGATGCGCAAAATGCCTGACGATCAATGGCTGTGAAAAGCCCAAACCGTGTCCTATACCCTTCACCGTCTTGCACATGTAACGCAGGTAATACGGATGCTGGCTGTCTATTGGCGGGTCCCACGGCCTGGTAGCCCTGATGTCGCCTATCAGGTACTGCAACACCTCCATGAAACGTGAATACTCGTAGTGCTTGCTCTTCAAAAACCAGTTACCATCCCAAAACGAATTGCATTCGGGCATGTAATCGGAGTAATTGTCCCTCATGTACTTGTTATCGTCATCGGAAAAGCTCAGGTTCGCGGTATTACTGCGGTTGTGCTTGTCCGCGGTCAAAAGCATGCTGGCCGACGTGTCCAACAGCAACAGCACTATGGGCTTGGGATTCCGTTCAGGCTGGTAGTGGGGGGGATCCGGGTATGCCTGTTGCACAAAAAGACCTGTTGCCAGCAGAAACACAAGGGTCCTGGTCACCCCGGCATAAACATCCATTTTATACCTCACTCGCATAGCATCGGTCCTATCAACACCACCCCGCGCATAGTCCTTATGAATTGACTCGACGAATTACTGTTACGCAGCGTACCTGTCACGGTAACAAAGTATTTTTCCATGCAATACTTTCCCATTTCAAACCCGGGTATGCCACCGGCATCCTCCGGCGCACTGGTCACCAACTGGAAAGAGGTCGTATAATTATCCGGCGCAAAAACGGACGTGGTGTCACCCTTTAGTGTGGTGAAATACGGGCTTATCACGGCACCAGACATGCGAAAATTGTGACCCTGCAAATAACCTGTAAAGGCCATTGGATTTTCCACGGCCATGCCGAGTGCAGCATCCGCCCCACCCATGGTAAACTGGGATGAAAGGGCGTCGATCCTGTAAAAACGGCTGGTCCCAACCTCGGAAATCAAGGCATTCAACCGCAAAAACGATACGGATGACAGGGCCAGCAGTATGCCCAGGGCTGTAACCATGACCAGGCCTGTCCTGTATTTTGGAATCCTCATTTTACATTCCTCGCAGCCAGGTTGGTAAGTTCGACCTTGGACAACAGGGACACCACACGGGCAAGCCCATGGGCCTTGGGATCCACGTCAAAATACGGAATCGGGCGATGGTTGCCAGGTCCCATGCCCATGGGGGCGTTTGACCAGTCGATTTCATGGTCCTCATCCCTGGTCCGAATCGACAGTTTCACGGTAAGAAACCGCAGGTCCTTGGGCCCGAATATCACGTTTTTCGTGGGATCCGTACCCAGATATGCCGCAATCGGCGGCACACTCGTTCCCTTCATCAACACGCTTTCAGGCAGTTGGAACGGGTTGGGATGCCAGGCAAAAGGCGTCAGGTCCGGGTCCTGACCCGAACTGTCCTTGTCGAATACAAAGTCATAGAACTGGAGGTCCACCGCGTTGTCCGCAATGGGTAGCACCGTGGTCCGTACCGGTGCCCAGTTGGAAAAGGGATTCAATTCCTCCCGGATCAGCACGTAGTGGTTCTGGATCTTCGGCTGGTTGGGGTCGTGCCTCTGCCGCAGCCTGTAGCGGATAAAAGATATCGCATTGACGGCCAGGTCACGGCCGAAACCGGCAACACCGCATACACCCGAGGCCGGGGGCACGGATTGTTTCACCGTAACCTTTGCCGCATTGTAATCCCGGCCCGTAATTTGGAAAAACAGCATCTTGTTGTTCTGGTTTACTATTCGCAGCAGGTGATTCGTGCCAAATATCAGGTTGAACTGGGTCTTGGTAGGGAAACTCACTGACGGCCCGTTTTGCAGGTATATATCTTTTCCGTTTATGCGTGCTGTCCGGAACACCAGGTGACTGGGGTATGCCCCCATGAGCGTGATACTCATCGGTCGAATATTGTGGTCGTAGTTGCCCAGGTACGGGGAATTGTCCGGACGCGTCAGTTGCACCGCCACCGGACGCATGCCACTGGGAAACATGGGTACCGTGCAAACATCCGGGTCCACAGGCTTGCCCGTAGGCCCAATCCGAAGGTCAGGAGATGCCATGAATCCTGCCGCAGCAATGTCATTACTGATGTACCGTATTGCCAGCCTTGCGGTCCTCAGCGCGTCCATTACCTCTTGCTGGCTTTGGCCTGCACTGAACTCGCTCTTTGCAATATAATAGGTCGCGGCCATCATGATCACGCTGATCGCCATGGCAACCATCAGTTCCACGAAGGTCATGGCCTTGTTTTTACGATACCTCGCCATACTATCTCACCGAACTATACCTGTTAATCGTCGTTGACAGGGTCACAAAATTTATGTTGTTTATGTCCGAAACCATGGAAGTCGGGCAATTCCAATAACTCGTAAGGTTATTCGAGTTACCAGTGGCAGCCGTAAAGTTGGCCTCCTTGGGCCACGCAACCCTCACGTCCGCCCTGATCGCATAGTCCGGAATCACCCATGTCAGCCTGTACCATACGCAGTAGCGCTGCATCGTGGTAGGTGGGAATTCATGGGCAATGCCGTCATCATAGGTTGCCACGTTTCCGGCGTAATTGGAAGTCACATCACCTCCGGCGGGTCCAACCGTAAAAATATGACCTTTCTGGGCCGCAAACGCCAGCATCCATGATGTTCCAACACCTGCGGTTTTACCCACGCCATTCAACGGGAATAATCGTTTCAATTTGGTCTGGCTCAGGTCCTGGCCCGGATTGGTCGTCCATTCGAGTCCCTCCATGCGGATGTCGTTTAGCGTAAGTTTGGCAAGGTTAACGGCGTATATCATGTCCCGCACACTGGATTGTGCGTGGCTGGTGGCCAGGCTCGTTATAAACATACCACCCAGGCCCACGATTATTACAACCAGAGTGGCCATCACCTCTATCAAGGTAAAGCCTTGTTTCTTATGCGATTTCTGCCCGTACATCATAGATTTCCACTACCTCTTACAACCCTTGCAGCGCCCAGGTAAGGCACCACCACTATGGACTGGGGGCCTATGGGCATGGCCGTGGACGGGTCAAAAGCCCGGAAAAACACCTGGATCCCGTTGCCGGTATGGGCCCCCTGCCAGTACACATCGTTACTCAGCAGCATATTGCCCGCGCTATCCCTTACCGAACCATCCGGTTTGAAACAAAACCACGCAGTTCCACCCTGTGTTTTGACATCATTAATCACATGCACCCTGGTTACGGTGACACTGGGGAATCTGCGTCTCAAATCAAGCCGCTTTACCGGGGTCTGCATGCCTGACGGCCGCACACACAGGTTGTTCGTTCCCTTATATACATCCACCTCCCTGATGTCGTTACCCACATTATCAACCCCTTTGACGCCTACCTCAAAGGCAACACCAGTTGCCATGGCATTCACCCTGGCAAAGGTCATAAGGTCGGCAAACGCATTCGATGCACCGTCCAGTTCGCCCAACTGGCTGGTACCGAATATGCCATTACCACTTGCAATGACCAGCACCATCAGGATCGTTATGACAGCCATCAATTCCACCAGTGTAAAGCCCCTCTTGTATCTGTTCCCGGATGAAATCGATATTTTGCGTTTAAAGGGCCTCAAAATACACCTCCAACCCTTAGTAAATGCAAGAACCATGCCATTCTTGAGACCAGGGACATATCATCAACATTATACTACTGTTTTCCCGTTAACAGAAATCTTTGTCTTTTGACCCAAATTACCGGTCAAGTTTGAGGAAAAAGGGTGCTGAAAGTGGTGCAGATACAAGGAGATAAGCCTGTTTGAGCGCAGGCGTTATAGCGTACGTCGAGCATGCACAGGTACAATGACGAAACAGATGGTCCGCGTGCTGCAACTTGTCTAAGAGGGTGTTGAAAAAATCATTATATTACACAACATACAGCTTGTACCTGATATAACGCATTGAACTTACACAACATTTGTATTGGCGGGTTCCAAACCCGCCCTGAAATTGCCATCAAATCAACACCCTCGGGCCGCTTGCAATACCCGTATTCCGAATTCGGGTAAAGTCAGGTCTATTGTCGTAAACAAAACATGTCGTTGTCTAAAAATCACTTCGTCCTGCTTTGGGGTAAACAAATTGTCAAAATGCTATGCACAAATCTGCATACTATGCAAAAAGGTCAAGGTCCCTGACAGGGACATACCTGTTGCCACCGGTCCTTTGTACGAACCCCTTGATCTCGAGCGTGGACAGGATCGACATCACCTGGGCCGTCTCAAGGCCTGTCTTTATGCACAACGTATCCACGTCACCGGTCCCGCTGCGTACCATTTCGTACACCTCCGCCTCGTTGCCTGCCACCACGCTTCCGACAACATCGGCCTCGACCTTTTTCAACACCGGCTCACCATGGATCGGCCTGCGCGCGGCCCTGGGCCACCCTGAAACCCTCAAACCCAGCCCGGTCAGCAGGGTCTTTGGCCCGGTCAATGCAATGGCCCCCTCGTCGATCAGCATGCCGGTTCCCCTTCCATTTTCGAACACCGTGTCCGCTGGCACTGCAAATACCTGCCTGCCCATCCTCATGGCCTGGTGTGCGGTCACCAGGGCCCCGCTGACAGGCCCTGCCTGCACCACGATAGTGGCGAGGCCCAGTGCCGCGATGATCCGGTTGCGCTCGGTAAACGAATAACGCTTGGCCGGCACCAGCGGCGGTAGTTCCGAAATGATGCACCCCTGGCTGGACACTCGTTCGAACAACGCCCGGTTGGAGGGTGGGTGTGGCTGGGCCAGGCCCCCTGCGAACACCGTGATCGTGGCGCCGCCAGCCTCCAGGCACCCTTTGTGCGCCAGGGTATCAATGCCCAGTGCCCCGCCGCTGACCACGCTGGCCCCGGCCAGGGCAACCGCCTTGCCCAGAAACCGGCCCATCAGCTTGCCGTACCAGTCCGGACGCCTGGTGCCAACTATTGCAACGGGCCGCGGGAAGGTCCTACGTCCGCACAGCCCGAACAGCAGTGCAGGCATGCGCTCGCCCAGGTCCACCAGCCCCGGAATCGTAACCGGGTCAATGTAAACGGCACCGTGTTCCCTCATCCAGGCCAGTTCCTGCCTGAAACGTGCCTCATCCGGGATCAAATGCCTGTGTATTGCCTGCAACCGGGGCGAGTCGTCAACGCCAATGCCCTTGATTTCGAGTGTCTGTACTGCCGGGGCCATCAGTCCCGGTCCCCGGCGGCCGTTGTGTTCCTGGCCCAGGCCTCGCGGGCAAAGCACAAGGCATTGAGCACCAGCCCGTGCTGGATCCTGCCTGCCTTGATGTACGCATCCACCTGTTCCCAGGTCGCCAGTTCCAGGCTGATTACCTCACCCGGGTCCAGGTGCTGTTCACTGACCAGCTCCGCGTTCCTGGCCAGGAACATGTGGCATCGGTTGCGGATGAATGCGGGGTTCGGCTGGACCACGCCCACGTATTCCAGCGACCCCGGCCTGTACCCGGTTTCCTCCTGTAGTTCCCGCAGTGCCGCATCCTGCGGCGGCTCCCCGGGCTCCACCATGCCACCCGGGATCTCGATGGTAACCTCCCTGGTGCCGGGCCGAAACTGGTGAATCAGCACCAGCCGCCCGTCCTTCGTAACAGGCACCACGTTGACCCAGTCCCCGCATTCCATGACAAAAAAGTCATGGGTTCGCCCGTCCGGCATGCGATATAACTCGTTGTAAAGATTAAATATTCTGAAATCTCCAATCTTTTTGCGTTCCAGCATGGGCCATGGTTTCAATTTACACCTCCTTGAATGCCTCGCGGGCCTTGCGTACCAGGTCCTCGATCACAGTATCATCGTGCAGCACGCTCAAAAATGCGGCCTCGTAGGGTGACGGCGGCATGCTCACGCCCTGTTTCAACATCGCATGGAAAAACCGGGCGAACGCCTGGTGGTCCGAGCCCTTCACCGCCTGGAAATTGCGCACCGGCCCCGGATGGAAGAACACGGTAAACATGGCAGGGACATGGTTGACCGTTACCGTGACCCCTGCTGCCTTGGCCGCCTGCTCGAGCCCCTCGCACAAGTGGTCCGTACGCTCGGACAACACCTGGTACGGGTCCAGTGCCAGGAGTTTTTTCAGCGTGGCAAGCCCCGCGGCCGTGGACAGGGGATTCCCGGACAGGGTCCCGGCCTGGTACATCGGGCCTGTCGGAGCAACCTGGTCCATGAGTTCGGCCTTGCCGCCATAGGCACCAACGGGCAGCCCGCCGCCGATCACCTTGCCCAGGGTCGTTATGTCCGGTTCAATCCCGTAAATCGACTGGGCCCCCTTGTATGCCACCCTGAAGCCGGTCATGACCTCGTCCACTATCAACAGGGCACCGTTTTTGCGCGTTTCCTCCCTGATTGCCTGCAAAAAACCCGGTTCCGGCGGGATTACGCCCATATTGCCTGCAACCGGTTCCACGATCACGCATGCAATCGAACGCCCCCTTTCGGCGAACAGCGTACGCACGGCCTCGGCGTCGTTGTACGGCAGGATCAACGTGTCCCGGGCAATGGACTGGGGCACGCCCGCGCTGTCCGGGTTGCCGAACGTACTGGCCCCGGACCCTGCCTTGACCAGCAGGAAATCGGCATGGCCATGGTAATTGCCCTCGAATTTCACGATCATCGAGCGTCCGGTCGCGGCCCTGGCCAGGCGGATCGCACTCATGGTGGCCTCGGTGCCCGAATTCACCAGCCTCACCTTCTGAACCGAGTCCACTGCGGCAACCACCTCCTCGGCCAGCAAGGTCTCCAGCACGGTGGGCACACCGAACGCAGTACCTTTTGCCAATGCGTCATCCAGTGCATTCACCACGTCCGGGTCACGGTGGCCCAGGATCAACGGCCCCCATGCCAGTACCATGTCGATGTACTCGTTGCCGTCGATGTCCACGACCTTGACCCCCTGTGCATGGTCCGCGAAAAACGGGGTGCCGCCCACGTTGGACCATGCCCTGACCGGGCTGTTCACGCCGCCGGGGATCACCCTGCGCGCCGCGTCAAAGGCCTCTTGCGAATGTTCCATCATAACCGCCTCCTGTATCGTTTATTGCGTTTTCAACACCCTTGTAATGTTTTCATTGATCCTGGTGGTGACCTCGTAGTTGATCGTATCGAACCATGCGGCCAGGTCCTCCGCCGTGACCTGTTCATCCCCCTGGCGGCCCAGCAACACCACCTCGTCACCAGGCTCGACACCAGGCACATCGGTCACGTCCACCATGAACATGTTCATGCACACGCGGCCGCGTACCTGGCAGCGCACACCGTTGATCAGCACGTGGGCCCGGTTCGATGCCTTGCGGTCGTATCCGTCGTAATAGCCCACGGGAATCACGGCCAGTTTGGTCCTGTGAGTGGTGCGAAACGTCCTGCCATAGCCCACGTATTCGCCGGACTGAACGGTCTTCACCTGCGCCACCCGGGTCTTCCACGTAAGCACTGGCCGCAGGTCCACGGCCTCCCGATGGCGCTGCACCGCGGTGGCAAAGGTCTCCTTGGACGGCCACATCCCGTACAAGCCAATGCCCAGCCTGGTAATCGACAGGTGCGTTTCGGGCCACAACAAGGCTGCCGCGCTGTTCGCCGCAGACAGTTGGCCCGGCTCTATCCCGTTTGCACGAAAGAGTCCTGCCGTATCCATGAATTTGCGCAATTGCATCATGGCAAAGGCATGGTCCGTGGTGTCCTCGATGTCCGCAAAGTGCGTGGACAGCCCGAACAGTTTCACGCCAGGCATGGCCTTGAGTCGCATGGCCATTTTCAAAGCCGCATTTGGCATCACGCCCTGGCGGTTCGTACCGGTCTCCACCTTCAACATCACGCTGGCAGTCCGGTTTTGGGCCTGAGCGGCATCGGACAAGGCTTTGATCACATCTTCAGAATAGGCCACCGGTATTACATCGGCCTCCACTGCGTCGCCTGCAAATGCAGGTGGGATGTAGCCCAGCACAATGACCCGCTGTTCAAACCCTTTGGCACGCAATTTTTGCGCCTCCCACAGTTCGTTTACGCAAAACGTGGATGCACCGGCCGCGTCCAGGACCCGGGCGCACGCCAGCATGCCGTGTCCGTAGGCATTGGACTTCAGTACGGGTGCAACCCCATCGGGATTGCGGGAAATACGCCGAAATTCGTTGAAATTGTTGATCAATGCATCGGCATCGACCTCGCAAACACTCAATCGCTCTACCAAGGTCACCTCCACAGCCCAAGACTAATCCCTTGTCCCCGCAGGGTCAAGGCAGGGATACATCAGTAATAATCGTAAGAACTCGAATTTTTTTTCACTTTTTCGAAAATTTTTTCATTTACAGGCGGATTCAGACCTATCGAATCTGTGCAGGCCTGCGGACCTGGCCAGGTCAAAGGCCTGGCTGATTTCGTCCGCGGTGGTGCGCCTGGCGAGTTCGGGAAACATCATTGCGCGACCCATGGGCATGTACTGGTCCATGATGCTGACATAGGTATCAGGACTCAATTCGGCCAGAAACTCGAATATACGCCTGCTGTCACCCAGGTTGCCCGGCATGACCAGGTGACGCACCAGCAGCCCACGCCTGGCAATGCCCTCCTCCACGCGCAGCACGCCAACCTGTCGAAACATCTCGCGGATTGCAGCCCTGGCAAACACCGGATAATCCCGCGCACGCAGCCACCGCGCGGCCAGTTCGGGGTCCCAGACCTTGAAATCCGGCATGTATATGTCCACCACCCCGTCCAGCAGTCGCAGGGTTTCCACCTTTTCGTATGCAGACGTGTTGTACACCAGGGGCAGCCTCAACCCGCGGCCCGCTGCAATGGACACTGCGGCCAGGATCTGCGGAACCACGTGTGACGGTGTCACCAGGTTGATGTTGTGCACACCCCGGGCCTGCAAATACAGCATGGCATCCGCCAGTTGCTCGTCCGTCAAGGCGTGGCCGTCATGTCCGTGGCTGATTGTATAGTTCTGGCAAAACACGCAACCCAGGCTGCACCCGGTAAAAAATATCGTGCCTGACCCGCCCTGCCCTACCAGGACCCGTTCCTCGCCGAAATGCGCAAATGCGGTACTCACCTCCGCCTGCCTGCCCGTACCACACACAGCCCCCGACTTGCCGAGCAAACGATCGGCCCCACAGTTACGCGGACACAGGTCGCAATGACCCAGCATGGCCCCTGCCCTCTCGGCCCGCTGTTTCAGTTCACCTGTATGCAAAAGTTCAAGATACGCGGGATATTTCAATGAAGTACCCGGATGGCCTAATACTGGCCATGTCGTTCCTGCTCCAGTTTGAGCATCTGTTGCAAAATTTCGTAGGTCTTTTCCTCGAGTGCTGCCTTGTCCACGGTTACCTCGACGTTTTTTTGACCTTCTTCGGTATCAAAGGGCTGATCCAATTGAATCTTTTGGGGTTTTTCAGGTTCGCGGTTCGCGTGTTCCCTATGCTTTTCGCGGGCCAGGACCATCTTTTCCACTCTGCGTGCGCGGGCCTCCCCCTCCCTGCTTTGTTCGTGTGCTGGAAGGCCTGAAGCACCGGGTACCCCTTCGGCCACGTGTGTCATTTCGTGTGCCAGCAGGGCCTTGCCCTCTGCGGTTTGCGGCATGAACTGGTCAGGTGCGAAATAGATGTCACCGGAATTAAAGGCCAGTGCCCGAGCACCCACAGTCTGGGTCAATTTCGCAGCCTGCGGGCCGGTATGTACCCTTATGTCCCGGGCCTCCTTACCCGTGATCAGGCTGAATTCCCTCAGCAACGAAGGGTCCAGTTTCTTTTCTTCATCCGGCACATCCAGGATACCACCCGCATCCATGACCACGCCGATACGCTTTTCCAACCGGTTCTTTTTCTTTTTCATGGCCCGCCTCTTATCAGGTCCCTTTTATTATACCAAATCAGGATGCCTTTAGGCAAATGGACTTGACATTTATGACAATTTTTGATAATCCTGCGTGCGTAAAGGAGGTGATTACCCTGAAACCGAAACAATTAGAATTCAGGCCTATCGAAATCATCGTGCAGGAAGGGGATGTGGGACGCGCATTGTCGATCCTCAAGCGCAGGATGGCAAACGAAGGCCTGTACAAGGAACTGAAGCGTCGTCGTTTCTATGAGAAACCCAGTGTTTCCAAAAAGCGCAAGCATCGCGAGGCGGAACGCAGGCGCAAGAAACTCAGCGCGCTTCAGTAGTGTGAAGCACATGAAACATCCCGTACTGTTTGTGGCCTTTTTTGCATTGGCCGGTATTTCGTGCCATGGGGTCTCAAAATCAAGCGGCCCTGCCCGTGGGTATCCTGTGGGTTACCTGAAGTGGCATCGGATTGGCGGTACCATAAAGCGGGGTGCTGAATTCCGCCGTATATACGCGAATGACCTGGCCTTCCAACGGGTGGGCAAGGAATTTCCCGTTGG
Organism: Deltaproteobacteria bacterium; assembly: GCA_015493765.1. Taxonomy (GTDB): domain Bacteria; phylum Myxococcota_A; class UBA9042; order DTJE01; family S145-11; genus S145-11. The sequence goes on along the minus strand of WGCQ01000274.1, from coordinate 2,974 downwards.
CACCGTGCTGGTGAAAGAGGAACTGAGTATAAATACCGCCCAGGGTGGTGACATGCCTGGTGCGGCATTCAGGTTGTCCGTGATGCGGAAGGTCGGAAAGGCTGCGGGCAATAAGGGCGGTTGGAGTTTCGAGGCCTACGATCCCAACACCAAGAAACGCATATCCAAGGCGGTACTGGACACAACCGGGTGCTACCTGTGCCACGTGCAAAAGTCCGCCAACGATATGGTTTTTTCCCACATTCCGTGATCCCCGAATTTAGTCCGGTAAGTTGGATCAGTTCCCAAAACCTTGATTTTAGACTCCAAAATCCTTATTCTATAAATGAGGAAGGTGGTACGATGTACGAGGACTGGATCATAGAACGCATCAGGCAACGCAAGGAATACGAGGATGCATTCGTGCGTGCCGTTCTGCCACTGCCGCCTCCAGAATCCATGGAAGACGGTGAGGAACCGCCAAAGGACGAACAGGAACAGGCACACCGCGGTGTGGTGATCATTGAAAAGGACGGCAAGGAATCAAATTAGCCGTTTGTCCTCGTATCCCATTGCAATAATTCGACGAACATGGGCTCATTACGTATGCCCGGCCTGGTCAATGCAAAATCGTACTTGACCGGGTCATCCGGTTGTAATTCCTTGAACCTATTGGTTATTTCAATGGCGGTTTTCATTCCTGTCGTTGCCCTGTTTGTGAACTTCAACATTCTTGCAACCCGAAACATATGCGTATCCAGCGGGACAATCAGGTTGTACGCCCCCAGTTCGTGCCAGTCACCCACGTCAACCTCGTCCTTGCGCACCATCCATCGAAAAAACATCATCAGGCGCTTGCAGGCGCTGCCCCTTGACGGCAGGGGGACCAGGCTGGAAAGCCCTCCGGCCGCCTCGTTGATTCGCCGGGCAAACGCATCCACTCGGTTCGGCCATGGGCCGTGGGGGGTAGCCCTGATCAGTGCGTGCAATGACCCGTATTCATGCAGAATTTTTTTGAGACCTGTCAGGAAGGCCGCCATCTCGGTACCAGTGGTAAACCGGTGCTTGAAATCGCCAAGGCGCTGCCGAATCTCACCACAATCCAGTTCGAGCAGGGCCTGTGCAGGGTGTCCCCAAATTACCGGACTAAATTCGGCAGTCGGGCACTGCAAGCGGCCCATCTGCTTCGTCGTTTTCACCAATTTGATGCTCAACGTACCGCTAGTACGCCTGCGCTCAAATTGGCTCAACGACTTACATCTGGACCACTTTCCGCCCCCTTTGTGCTCAAATTTGACCGGTAATTTGGGGTGTCCGTCCAGGATTGACAGGACCTTGGCCACGCTCTTCAGGATCTGGGCCACCCGGCCGTAGGCCAGTGAGGATGCAACCATGGCCACCACCTCCCTGTCCAGCGGGTCGTCATACATATACAAAAATTCCAGCGGGTCCGGGTGAACAAAACCCCTGTGGTTGTAGCGTGTATATGCCCGTTCCAGGAAATCTGTCAGTTTTTGCTTGTCCATCATCACAATTGGTCGGACATCAAGGTGTCGTAGGCCTGTTTTATCCGGGTAAATTTAGCGGCCCCCAGGCGCTGGACTTCCTCGTCCAGGCCCACCAGGCGGTCGGGATGATATTTCAAGGCCAACTCCTTGAAACGTTTGGATATTTCGTCCCTGGTGGCATCGGCGCCCAGGCCCAGAACCATCAATGCCCGCAACCTGCCAGCCTGTTTATGTGCCTCGAATATTCGGTCGAGTTCGTTTTCGGACAAGCCGAATATGCGGCCCACCTCCATGACGTAGGCGTCCTCTTCCCGGGTAACCCGGTTGTCAGCGGCCACGATTTCCACCACCATGTCAAGCAGCCGGTTGCGCATGGTCCTTTCATACTGACCCGCAATAACCCGCGCACTATCCAGGGCCTGCTGCCTGGTCAGTTGCAATTTGTGCAAATAGTCCTTGACCGCCTGGAGTTCGCCACGGGACAGCCCTATTTCCCGTTCCAGAAACTGCTTCACCTGCCTGACCTCGAGCCTGTCCACTTGTCCATCCGCCACCACCGCCCCCCACAACACGTTCAATACGTGCTGGAAATCCCGTGGTGGCTGCTGGCTGACACTAGCAGTATTCAATGTGATGTCCACTGTCCTGCTGTCCAGGACCATACTGCTGTTGGCAGCCAGTACGGTCACCTGGAATATGATGGCATTAGGTGGCACATCCATTGCGCTGATCGGCAAAACCAGGTCAAAATCAAGCCTATTCCCGTACGCACTCGTGGGTTGATCAGTCATCACTATCACGTGGCCGTCGTTGTCCTGGTATTGCGGGCTCAGCCCTATGACAGGTCGTCCGTCCGCTGTCACTGCCATGGCCATGACCAGGCTGCCCGGCCTGTCCACCTCAAAGCCCACATGCGCCCAAACCACCTCTACGTTTGGGTCGATCTCGCTAAATCTGCCCGTTCGTACGTTAATTTCCACGATTTGGCCGTGGGCATCACCCGGGATATGTCGTCCGGGGCCGGTATTGGCACTCGTATCCACCACGTGGCCCAGCCCAACGCCGATGGCAGCGCCCCATGGTCCACCTACCAGCCCGCCAATCACGCCGCCGATGATTTTGCCCATGAATCCCGACATGAATTTATTTTACCGTTTGGTGTAAAAAAATGAAAGGGAACGACAAATATCCGAGGGATCTTCGATACAGGCTATTTTTAGAGTACGTTATTTATCAAAGCATTACAAAATCAGGGCACAAAATCGTCCATTCTGACAAAACGCATGTACAAGGGGATTAGAGCAAACATTTGGTGGCCATAGCAGCGTATTTGCATGCATTTATAGCGTTTTTTGAATTGCAAGATTTTTTGTTGATATGCGATGCATATCGGTTACTGGGTCCGACTGTGTCCCTGCCTCCCTGATTCCTCGCCGGCCTCGACCTGCCCCGGGTCCCTCGAGCAGATTTGGGAGTCGGTTGTTGTT
>WGCQ01000273.1 GCA_015493765.1 Deltaproteobacteria bacterium | reverse complement strand
TCCGTGGCCGTGGCAGTGTGCTCCCGGTTACCACGGGGGCCTTCCCGCAAGGCCCGCAGGGCCGTCCCGCAGCAGCCGCAGGCTGCGACCCGATGCCCGATGCCCGAGTCCGTTGACCGTTGACCGTGGGCCGTGGGCCGTGGCCGAGTCCGTGGCCGTGGCAGTGTGCTCCCGGTTACCACGGGGGCCTTCCCGCAAGGCCCGCAGGGCCGTCCCGCAGCAGCCGCAGGCTGCGACCCGATGCCCGATGCCCGAGTCCGTGACCGTTGACCGTGACCGTGGCCGTGACGGAGAAGCCATGGACCGCCGGCGTCAGCCGGTATTCTTAAATTATCCTTGTGTTTCAAAGTGTTGCAAAGTATGCAAATTTTCGGATTCGCCACTAAATCCATCACATGGATTGCAACCTCTTTTGATACTGGCTGGAATTATGCAAATCCCAACTGCGTAAACGCCTGTTGTGTCTGAAATTTTACAAATGGGAGGGGGAATGGATGCCCAAGTGGAAGGTCATGGAAACGCCCACCAGGTCGGTACGCACCCAGTTCGGTTTCTTGCGGTGTTTCATTTCATTGCCCCAGAAGGCGCGAATGTCCAGACCCTTGGTGGGTTTAAATCCCACGCCAATCCAGACGTCGTTCATGTTGATCCTGCCCTGGTCCGAGTCGATACGAAACTCCTCGGATACCCAGAAGTACAGCCACTTGGCCGGCTTGGGTATGAACCCTCGGAATTCGAACTTCTCACGGTTTCGGTAGAATTTGTCCGTGATGTGCCACTCGTTGCCGTTGCGGTACATGCAGCCGAACGCTCCCCAGCGGTGGTGGAATATGAGTTCCGCCACGTACATCTGTTTGTCCTTGTGCTTGGTGTACCACAGGTCCTTGTGCACCCAGTAGGTCCTGAAGTTGAACCAGGGCAAAAACTGCTGCTGGATGCCCACGAACTCCTTGTCGTACACCAACCCCTGGGAACGAAAACGGTTTTCGTTCTTGCCAAAGATTGACAGGGGCATCTTGGCATGGAAGTCGGTCAACTTGACAAACCCCGCGAGGTACGTCCTGAAGTCCTGGGTTACTGCCCAGGCCCGGGGCGCGGCAACCAGTACCGTTAATAAAACAATAAGTGCAGAAATACGTTTCATACGTACCCCCTATTGTTTTTTGGCTGGTGCAGGCACGGCCTCGGGCGTTTTTTTGCCTGTTTCGACCGGCTTGGCAGCCTTGTTGACCGCTTTTGCAGACTTGGTATTGGCCGGTGGCGCAATCTTTTTGTCCTTATCCGCCTGACCGGTTTTTACCACCTTGGCAGCCTTGGTTTCGGCCTTGCCGTTGTGTTTTTTGCCGCCCCAGACCAGTTTAATGGTACGCCTGGTTGCCAGCAACAGCAGGATGATACCAATGATCATCTTGACCTGCTTGCGGCTGAGCTTGTCCGTCATCAACCAGGCACCCAACAAGGCGCCCAATGCGGAACCGATTGCGGTGATCCCGATGATCGTCCAACTGAGGTGGGCCATGGAAATGTGCCCCAAAAATCCCATGAACGAGAAGAAGATCACCACGAAGGACGTGGTGGCCGAGGCCTTCTTGGGGTTGAATCCCAGCCACACCAGCACGGGCACGATGAAGTTGCCGCCGCCCACGCCGATCAGGCCGCCCAAAAAGCCGGCCAGGATGCCGATGGACCCGCCGTAGATCCACAATTTCAATGTGGACGACTCGTTGTCCCGTTCCTTGGACTGGTAAAACAGCATCATCACCGCGGCGAACAGCAAAAATCCAACGAACAGCCACTGCAAATACACCACTGGTACATAGGTCGCGGCCCATCCGCCCAGGAACGAAAACGGCAGGCCGATCAACAAGGGTATCGCCACGCGCCACAGCACCAGTTTGTTTTTGATGAACCGGTAGCCGGCGAATACCATGGCAACCGAGTTCAACAGCAATGCCGTGGCCTGGGCCACGTGCCACTCCACGCCCAGGTATGCGAACACCGGGATCAGGATGAATGCGGCACCTACACCGGCAATGGTTAGCAGGGTGGTGAATATAAAGGTCACCGCACCTGCAATGAGGGCAGTTGTCAACATTTTCTCACCTCAACAGTGGGGAATGATTTTGATTTTCAGATCCTGCCTTCCTCGAGGGCCTTGTTGTAGCAGGCCTGGCAGACCTTCTTGTCGCCCATGGGACGGCCGTAACCCTCCACAACCATGTCGCCGCACTCGTCGCAGATGAACCCGGCGAAGGTGTGAGGATGCTTGGGCAGGCAGGTCATAGTGGAAGACCTCGCTGATCGTCAACAGTTTGTCGTCAGGTGCATTCATCACTTCGTCAATCAGGGGCTCCACCACCTCGTCCGGCACCTCGGATGCAGGGATGCCTTTCATCCTGTAATTGATGAAGAAATCCGTTTTCTTGGTCTGGGCCTGGACCTCGCCAATCGGGGCCACGCGTACGGCACGCCCGGTCTTGGCCTCAACCAGGGTCACGCCCCACTTGCCGTAATGCAGTTTCTGGACGTTGCCTTTGCCCAGTGTGCAGCCTGTGATTACCTGCACGCCGTCCGCAAAGCATGTGGCGCAGTGGTTGTCGCCCAGTTCCAGGATCGCAACCAGTTGGCTGTCCTTTGCGCGCTCCACGCCCAGTTTGTTCATTGCGGCTGCGCCCACGCGCAGGCCCAACGGCATTGCAGGGCATTTATGTCCATGAAACTGCTGGCCAAACTTGAGATACTCCTTGGGATCTACCATGATAACCTCCTTTAAGGGTTCAAAACAAAGCGGTTTATAGTATGGGCATGGAATCGGTTTTGTCCATTGACAGGGGTCAATCGTTAATTGATTTGGATCAATTTATCCCGGGTTGTTTTTTTTTGAATCTTTGATATTCTGGAATTGACTTGAATCAAGGAGTAAATCATGGATCGTCAAACAGCCGATAGAGTCAAGGAAATACTGCTTCCCCATATGAAGGTGCGTAATTTTGCCGCGGGTGATAAGTTGTGGGAGCAAGGGGCGACAAATGGTATGCTGGTGGATGTGCTGGAAGGCAGGATCAAGATCTTTCGTTATCTGCCGGATGGCCGCCAGGTCACTATGTATTTGTTTGGGCCTGGTATCATATTTGGATACATGCCCTTGCTGGACGGCCGGCCGTACCCGGCAAACGCGGAGGCGGTGACCGATGTCCAGGCCAAGGTCATGTCCAGGCAGGACTTTCTGGACCTGATTCCGAAACACCCCGAGGTTTGCCACTACCTGTTGCACGAGCTGTCCACGCGGCTGCGTGATGCACTGGACCAGATCGAGCGCCGCACCATGAAGGGCACCGTGTCCAAGGTGGCTGCCGCGTTGAGCGCCATGGTGCCGCCGGAACGGGTGAATGACCAGACCCTGATCGTGACGCTGCCCGTAAGTGCAGCGGATTACGCCAATTTAATAGGTATCACGCCGGAGAGCCTGTCCCGGGCCCTGACACGCCTGGTGGATGAAGGCATATTGCACCGCCTGGGCAGCAACCGCTTCCAGGTCCTGGCGGGCCAGGAACTGCTGCGTATAGGCAGCGAGATGGTCTGGTAGGACCTGCAATGTTACAATAAGCAACTCGAATTACCTGTAAAATTTGAAAGGGTTCTGAAATGGATTCAGATTAAACGGGCAATGCGGGTAGTTGTCGCTGAAGAGGGATTCGTGTTTGCACCTGGTCCGCAGGTTGCCCTGATTTTTCGCCACACTTGGCCGAGACCAGTGGAGTGTTTTAAGTCCGGGCTTTCAGTTTTTATCGGTCGGGGCGACTGGATTTGAACCAGCGACTCCTTGCTCCCGAAGCAAGTGCGCTACCAGGCTGCGCTACGCCCCGCATTCATGTTTCAAGGCCTTGATTGCGCCCGCGTAATCATCCGCCTTCATCACGGCTGCACCGGCCACCAGCTCAGTGGCACCGGACTCATGCACCCGGGCGATATTATTGAGGTTGACGCCGCCGTCCACCTCGATTGCCAGGTCAAGGCCCTGCCTGCGTATTATATGGCTTAGTTCGTTAATCTTGTCAAGTACCGAGGCAATTAATTTCTGGCCGTAAAACCCCGGGTGCACTGTCATTACCAGTATGAAATCAGCATAGGACAAGTACGGCAGTATCCGTTGCAAGGGGCTTTCAGGGTTTATTGCTATACCCGCCTTGACACCCAGGCGGTGCAGATACTTCAACGTGTCCCTGGGGGGATTTTGTGCCTCAACGTGGAATGAAATACGGTCGCTGCCGGCATCGGCAAAGGCCTTTGCGTACTTTGCCGGGTCCGCAAGCATCAGGTGCGTATCAAAACACAGCGTGGTGTGCGGACGCAGGGCCTTTACAACACCGGGGCCAAACGTGATATTGGGCACGAAATGCCCGTCCATCACGTCCAGGTGCACCATGTCGGCACCGGCCTGCTCCAGTTTTTCGACCTCCTGGGCCAGCATGCCCATGTCCCCGGCGATTATGGATGGCGCAATACGGATCATCTTAAAACCCTGCAAGCAAATACGGTGGAACCCCGAACAGCCTCGATATCAGTCCGCCTATGAACGATACGGGTGGCCAGATAAACCGGCCACCGAACGCGATAATCGCAACGAATCCCAGGATGACCACGTAGGGATTATGGGTCAAAAATTCGATCCAGTGGGTGTATTTCGCAGGGACCAGGCCCATCAGCACGGATGCCCCGTCCAAAGGGGGCAGGGGAATCAGGTTAAAAATTGCCAGGATGATGTTGATCAGGAAGGTAAACCGCAGGAACAGCCACACCACCTGGGACTGGATATTCAACACCAGGGCCACCTTGGCCACTGCTGCCAGGACTACGGCGAACATCAGGTTGGACAAGGGGCCGGCCGCTGCCGTGATCATCATGCCTGTGCGCATGGTCACGCGATGGGTAAAATTTACCGGTGTCACGGGCACCGGTTTTGCCCAGCCAAAAAAAGGTGCTCCGAAAATCACGGCTACGCCCGGAATGATCAGCGTACCGTAGATGTCGATGTGGGGCAGGGGATTCAGGGTCAGCCGGCCACGTTCCATGGCGGTATAATCGCCCAGCAGGCGTGCAGCCATGGCATGGCAACATTCGTGCACTGAAAGCGAGATAATCATGGGTACGAGGACAAAAATCAGCCTTACAATGGTATCCACCTAATCAAACCTCCGCAACATCAGAATACCGACCATCATCATCAACAACAGGCCGCCCCACGCGCCGCGGCCCCCGGTTCCTGGCGTCGTATCGCAGCCATTGCCTGGTTTTCCCTTGTCCGGGGTGTAGCCATCCTGGCCACTACCTGTGGCGGTATCGACGGCCATGCCAGGGTCAGGCAGAGGCCTTTGGTACGTATCGTGCGTGGATTGCAAATCCTTTCCGGTATCGTGTGACTGGTACGCATCCCACGGTTCGGGACGGATTTCACCGCCGATATCCCTTTGATTTTGATGCATATCTTCAACTGCCGTATCCGTACCGGGCTGGTACGTGTCCTGAGGGGGCTGGTACGTGTCCTGCATGGGCAACTGCACGTCTTCGGCCACGTCGGGCACAGGTTCCGGCTCCGGCTCAGGCTCCGGTTCAGGCTGAATCACCTCCTCGGCCTGGTCAGGTGTCGTGTCGTCCGTGTCACCGCCTGAAACCTGTTCGAAAGCAGCCTTGCGTATTGCCTCCCACAAGGCCGGATCGTTCGCGTACCCCAGAGCCCAGAACCCGAAGCCGCCCAGGTCCTTTTCATTGACCAGGTCGAATTTCAGGCCCATGGTTTTCAGGTCGTCACCCCATACCTGGTGCAAGTGTTGATCGTTGTAAGTGTAGTAAACGGTCTGGCTGGCCTGGTCCCATTGCCATCCGCCGCTGCCCTGGGCCTCGGCCTGTGCAGCGGACCAGATCACCGGGGTGCCCTTGGTGCCGCTGACCTTGTGGCCTGGTATTGCGGAACCGGTGCATGCCCAGTCGTAGGCATACAACGGCAGCCCCAGGATGAATTTTCCACGGTTTTGCTGGCCGCCGTACTTGAAATAGTCGGAAACCGTCCAGTACAGGTCATATTTTCCCCAGATGCTGCCGTGGGTCAACGGACTGACAGGCCCTGGTTCGCCACCTGGCCAGTGATAATCGTAGCCCATAATGAACATCCCGTCCGTGGCCGCAGCGAGTTCGTCGTAATCGAATGCCCCGTTCCAGTCGATTGCGGGCGTGGCTATGGTCACGTTGGCCCCGCCGGGTATGCTGGCATCCATGGCCTGTTTCAGTGCCTTCATCAAGGACACCAACTGGGGCTTGACCGACTTGGAAACGCCTTCGAAATCCACGTTTACACCATCACCACCGGCGTCAGTCACCATTTTGACCAGGTTATTCACCAGGTTGTGGCGGTAGGTACTGCTGCTGAGCAACGTGGTTATGGAACTGGATTTGAAATTCGTGACCGTCAGGACGACTTTGACCCCGTTTTCATGGCAGGTCTGCAACAGGGACTGGAACGCCGAGTTGCTTTTTGACCAGTGGTGCGGGTTGTTCAGGCTGCCATCCGAGTTGCAACTTACACCAAAATACGCCAGCACGGACAGGATGTCTGTGTGCAGGGTTACGCCATTGAATTGCCAGTAGGGCAGGTATCCCATGACCTGCCTGGTTCGCTGCCACTGTTGCTGGGCATACGGCACGGGTGCCACGCGAAACGGGTTCGCAGGATGCAGTTCGTACGGCTTGCCCAGGTGTCGCTGCCATTCGATCTGCATGATCGAGGGCGGCTGCATGTTGTCAGGGGTCCGGGCTGCTGCCGGCACCATCCATGCCAGGATTGCCAGCAATATCACGAATTTAGTCAGATAATTTGGGGATATTCCCCCTGTTTGACAGGTACGTAACATGGTCATATTCTACATGATGTGTGTCCGGAGGTAAAGCATGCATTTGCAAAGACCTGCATACATGAAGGTGCGACTGGCCCGAGGCCCGGAATTCAGTCGCGTGATCAATGACATGAAGGCCCTGGGCCTGAACACCGTGTGCGAGGAGGCCAGGTGTCCAAACCTGGGGGAGTGCTGGGGTGCGGGTACGGCCACGATCATGGTGCTGGGCGCCGTGTGCACCAGGAATTGCCGTTTTTGTTCGGTGAAAACGGGGAATCCACACGGCGTACTGGACCCGGACGAGCCCCTGCGCGTGGCCAGGGCAGTGGCGGACCTGGGGCTGAAGTACGCGGTGATCACGTCCGTGGACCGGGACGACCTGCCCGATGGTGGTGCCGGGCATTATGCAGCCGTAATCCGGGCGATCAAGGGATTATCGCCGGATACACTGGTGGAGGCCTTGATACCTGATTACACGGATGAACGCCTGGATGTACTGCTTGCGGCGAATCCGGACTGTTTGGGCCACAACATCGAAACGACCAGGCGCATGACCCCAAGTGTCAGGGACCGCAGGGCATCCTATGACAAGAGCCTGGACGTATTGCGACAGTCAAAGGTGCTTCGGCCTGACATACTGACCAAGTCCTCTGTCATGGTGGGACTTGGCGAGTCCATGGGGGAACTGGAGCAGGCATTCGAGGACCTGGCAGCGGCCGGGGTCGATATATTGACGATCGGACAGTACCTGCGTCCCACGTCTCGGCAATTACCCGTGGTCAGGTACTACGAGGAAGCCGATTTTGACGAATTAAAGGAACTTGCACTTTCAAAGGGCATCAAGGCCGTTGTGTCCGGTCCCCTGGTTCGCAGTTCGTACAAGGCCGTGGAGGTCTATCGGCAATTGCGGCCATAAGTGCTGATGTGAATTGTCAGTAACGCTGCCAACGGCCACGGATTCGGGCCTCTGGTATCGGGTCTCGGGACGCAGCCTGCGGCTGCGCGGGGCGGCCCTGCGGGCCTTGCGGGCAGGCTCCCATTGCAACCGGAAACTCCGGCCTCGGCCACGGCCACGGATTCGGGCCTCTGGCTTCGGGTCTCGGGACGCAGCCTGCGGCTGCTTTCGGGACGGCCCTGCGGGC
>WGCQ01000272.1 GCA_015493765.1 Deltaproteobacteria bacterium | reverse complement strand
TGTTTGAGTGAGGCCCGGAAGGGCCGAGCGAGTCACGCAGCAGAGCGCAGAAAAACGGCCTCGAAGCCGGCGAGGAATCAGGGAGGCAGGGACACAGTCGGACCCAGTAACCGATATGCATCGCATATCAACAAAAAATCTTGCAATTCAAAAAACGCTATAAATGCATGTAAATGCGTCGCTATGATCGCCAAATGTTTGACCTGATCCCCTGTACATGAGTTTTGGCAGAATGGACGATTTTGACCCTTGATTTTGTAACGGTTTGATAAACAACGTGTTCTAAAAATAACGTGTATCGAAGATCCCTCGTGATGGATGCGGCCTTGACACCTGCGGCAGTAATCCCGTATTCTTAACACGGCTTCCAGTAAGGACTGAACATGAAAAGACTACTGTTTTTCGTGGTGTTGTTGGCCTTGGGCAGTTGTACAAAAAACACCGCAAAATCGACACGGGACGTATCTGTTGGTGATGCAAACGAGGTTGCATCCAATGATGTGGCAGTGACGGATGCACTGGACCTGCAACCAGCAGGCAAGGATGTAAACCAGGACACGAGGGACGTGGTATTGCATGACGAAGCCAAGGTTGATGCGGACGTGCAGGCGGGTGACACGGTGACCGATGATGTGGCCGTGACGGATGCGTTGGACGTGCAGGGGGATGACACGGTGAGTGATGTCGTCCGGATAGAGGACATAACGCCTCCACCGGACCACCTGCCATTTACCTTGACCAGGCCGGACAAGGGCAAACCCTTGACACAAAGTGAAATTGAGAATTTCAGCTATAAAATCAGCGGATTGTGGAAACGGATCAATTTTTTCAGGTGGGTAATCTGGACCAGCCACGGCATGGACGCAAGCACGGGCAAACCGGACTACCTGATCTGGTGGCAGGATGTGAATGCAGTAAAGACCGGTGACCTGGTCACTTTCAGGCACAGCAACTCGGGTGGAGCGCACAACATCGGTATCCCCACGGCAAAGGTCCTGAGTCAGGCCATTGGCGGTTATATGCTGACCGGTGACAAGTATGCGGCCAAGGTGGCCGAGGAATACTGTAAGGGCCTTACTGCAACCATGAAGGGCATGGTATGGGACAAAAATGACCCCAATATTTACCTGATGGCCCGCAACATCGTCAACCGGAACTACAGCGTAACCCTCGAGGGTGGCCGCAAGAAGGCGGTGGATTATACCCCGTGGTACAATACGTACAAAACCTGGAACGCCCAGCGCTTGCACTATCCGCATAACCCGTACTGGGGTGACATCTATGTGACAAACATGCGCTCAAAGGACGATGTGTGCCATATCTTCAGGACCGCCGCATTCCTGTGGTACATTATAAAACAGGCGAAGGACCCGGATGTGCAATCAGCGTGCCAGGAAACCCTGAAATACCTGAAAGGCTTTGCAAAGGACATTGTGGACCACGATTACCATATCCGCACCAAGGATGGCCAGGGCAAGCCCTTCATTCCGGACCAGGACCTGGCCAGTTTCGTAAACTATATCAGCGTGGACCCGAAGTCGGAATGCACGGCGCGCCTGGCCAGTGATTTCCTGGCCTACGGGGTCCAGAAGGACAAAACGGACTGCGGTTCAGGATACGGTTCCATATATGAAAAGTTCGCGGTGACCACGCACTATTTCAACTATGCGATCATCAATAATTTCCACATGGCAGCCATTGACCTGGCACTCGTAACCGGGAACTACAAGACCGCAAGGAAACTGTTGCTGGGCCTGGTGGAGCGGATCAACAATTACATGCACCCATCCAAACAGGAACCGGGTCCGAAAAATGATTACTGGGAGTCTGACCTGGCGGTATTGCTGGTGCAGGCCGCCTCTGTGGGCCTGCCTTTGACCTCCGAGGAGGCCAGGCTGGTCCAGAAATACTATTCGAATTCCGTGGATGCCTATGAAAACTGGCCCAGGTGGGACCTGTGGGCAAAATCCGTACCTGACGGGACCTACGACTTCAGAACGGGTTTCAGGCCCAAGCATACGCCAAATACCGTGGATATTGAAAATATTGCGCTACTCCTGGAATACTGTAATTCCCCGTTCAGGAACCCGGCCGGGGTTAGCCCCGTGGACTGCGACATAATCCGGGATGAAAGCCGGTGGGGCGGTCCCAAATCCGGCGATTGAGTGCCGAGGCGCAGGGATTGCCCTATCAGCCGATATGCATCGCATATCAAACTTAAATTCCGATCCATTACCCAGGCTAATTCCGGAAGACCCGAAAATCAATGGTAAATCATGCGTTATCCGCCAGTTTGGGATCCAGTTTAACCCCGTGATCAATCAGGGCTGTGACCACGTCCTTCGCCTTTTTGTAAACGGCCAGGTGCAGGGGGGTGATGCCATGCGCCCCGGCAAGGTCAAGCAGGGCACCGGCCTTTACGGCCTGCTCAACGTCCCATGCTGTCCTGGCATCAAATAACGCGTTGGGCGACCCGGCACCCCAATTGTTCGTCCACTTTGCCTGGGCCCTGGCCAGGACAACGGCACTGTAATACTTTCCGTGTGATAATACCGCATCGTCTGCCGTTTCGCTCTTGAGAGTAGGGTCAGCGCCCATGGCCAGCAGGGCCTCGAGTCGTTCGATCTTGTAGTGATGAAACAAGGGGGTTCGACCGTCGTTGTCGGGCTGGTTCGGGTCCACGCCATGCCGTATCAGCCAGCGGATTACAGGGCCTGACAGCGGCATAAACAGCAGGGTGTGCCCGTAAATGTCCCTGGCCGAAAGGTTGAAACCGGCATCGGCAAGTTCCTGCAAAACCTCTATGGAAATCCCGGCAAACGAGCCGGATTTCATTTCGTAATCATGCGACCATGTCACGGGACAGCCCGTTTTGTCGGCAAGGTGCTGAACGGCCTTTATCAATTTCTTTGCGCGGTTTATGCCCTTGCGGTTGCGTTGCGGGTCCTCCACCAGCCTCTTCAGCGTGCCCACCAGCACGTCCAACACGTTGACTTTGCTGTTGGAAACAGGGGACATGACGTACGGGCCGAGGCCATGCGCCTCCAGCACCCTCAACATGGCAAGCACAGGCGTTACGGCCAGCATGCCGGCCGCCTCGAACAGCAGGGTATCCCCACGTGCACTGTTTTCGGGGGTGGGGGCGCATAGTGGAAACGCCAGGCCCGCGTTTATTATGCGGGTTGCCAGCCCGTTGTCCCGGCTGTTCAGCATGGCGAACACCAGTCGGACGGAGTCATTGGGGAACCCCGGAAAGGAATTCAGGTGAGCGTCCAGTTTCGTACACGCGATACGCCACGAGGATTCATAGTCATCCTCGTACCACTCCCATGAAAGGTGTCGGCACAACCGTCTTTTCCACAGCCCCGCCGCCTTTTCGAATATGGGCAAGGCCGATGGCAGGCGTTTTTTCGCCATTTCAAGCACACCGGGCATCGTGTCGAACCTGGCCCCGTATTTTGCCAACCGGTTCAGCGTGTTGACCTCGCCCTGTCTAATCAGTTGCTCCACGAATGGGGTGACCGGTTTGGGTTCGAGCAGTGGACCCAAAATCATGCCCCTGCCGGTGCAGGGGTCCTCGTAACGGGGCGGAGCCGTGTAAATAATACCCCCGTCGCCTTTACCTCTACCGGGTAAATGATGGACCTTCAGCGTAAGTTTACATTTGAATCGGGGGGGAAAATCCGCATTCAGCACGATCGTCCGCCGTCCCTTGGCCGGCAATTTGCGTATGTAACCGAAAATATCGCCCATGGTCCAGTTATACATGGTCTCCAGGCCGTTACGGCCGAACTTGTCCTTGATCCACGGGTCGGCCCCGTGTTTCAGGAGTTCGTATTTGCAGCCGGAACAGGCCGTGTGCAAGGCGGTCCGGCCCAGGTGGTCCCTGGCGTTTATATCTACGCCCGCAGCAACCAAAGGCCCTACGATATCCGAATTATTCACGAAAAAAAGGGGCGTCCTGCCAAACGGGTCCCTGGCCTTGGGGTCAGCCCCTGCCTTCAGCAGCAAATCCAATGTGCCTTCATTCTGCACCAGCAGCAAGGCACTGTTCAGGTGTGCCCGGTCAGGCCGGTAGGTTAGTTGTGTCTTCACTGCATCAGCGCCTTGAAGCACCGCTGCCTCCAAAGGATAGCGGAAATGCCGCATTGTGAACCATTGCCACATCATTACCAGCCGGTTTTCACTGTCCATCGTGTCCATGGGTGTAATGGCATCAGGTCCCCGGATATGCATGTCCGCCCCGTGTCCCACCATGCGTGCCGCCATGTCCGCCTCACGCCTGTACAACCCCACGTAATGCAAGGGGGTCCAGCCTCGGGCATCAGGCATATTCGGGTCAGCCCCTGCGCTGAGCAGCATCTGGCCCATCTCCATGTCATTCCTGAGCACGGCCAGGTGCAGCGGCGTACACCCGGGACACTCCAGGATACCCGGCAGATACCAGTTACATTTGGATTCCTTTAGTTGGACAACCATGTACAAATGATATAGCATATTGCAGAGTTTTGGCAAACATATCGGGGCAGGTCATGATTACACATTATGATGCCGCCGGAGAAGAGGTCCGGCGTATAAAGGATGCGCTGGAAAGACAGATAAAAACCATCCACATCCTGGATTGCCTTGTCGCAGGGACCCAGTACAGGGACCTGGCGGATGCGGCCATGGGCCTGCATACCAACGATATCCTGCTGTTAAAACGCGAACCTGACAACGAGTACGACCCCATGGCAGTAGTCGTAATATCTGCCGGTGGTGACGTCCTGGGCTATCTGCCCAGGGAAAAAAACCAGATACCCTCACATATGCTCGACCAGTCACAGGTGCTTTTCGCAAAAGTCAGGAACAAGGAGTGGAAGGGGGAGTGGTTAAAACTGGAAATCAGGGTCTATTGTCCCAAATTACCGGACTAATTTGGGTTCTTCCGGAATTAGACTGGGTAGTACGAAGCCCGTGGCCGTGACCGTGACCGAGGCCGAGTCCGTTGGCCGTGGCCGTGACCGTGACCGAGTGTTGCCGGTGGTAACGGAAGATATGGAGTGCAGGCGGCCTGAGGGTGTTGATTTGATGGCAAATTCAGGGCGGGTTTAGAATCCGCCCCTACAAATGTTGTGTGAATTCAGAGTGTTACGAAACAAAACGGATTGCGCATTGTGCAATATAACGACTTTACACACCCTCGAGGACGCCCGCGATCCACACGGCCTCGGCCTCGGCCAACGGTCACGGCCACGGTCACGGACTCGGGCCTCGGCCAACGGGTGTCGGGACGCAGCCTGCGGCTGCTGCGGGCCTTGCGGGGAAAACCCTCGTAGTAACCGGAAACTACGGCCAACGGTCACGGTCTCGGCCAACGGTCTCGGCCAACGGCCACGGCCAAATTACCTGACTAAATTTGCCATAAACATACTTTTATTATATAATTATTTGGTTGTAATGGAGAAATCTATGGACCTTCGTAAAAGCAAATACATCATTCCAAACCTGTTCACGTTAACCAGTGCCTTTCTGGGACTGATGGCAATACTGTGGGCTGCCACAGGCAATATAGCGGACATGCAAAGGGCCGCAATTGCAATCGTGATCGCCATGATCGCGGATATGATGGATGGCCGGGTTGCACGCCTGACAAAGACACAAAGCAGTTTCGGTGTACAGATGGACTCCCTGGCGGATGCGATTTCCTTTGGCGTAGCGCCTGCGGCAGTGGCCTACATGTACGGTGTGGGCGATGTGTGGTGGGGTGGTGTTCCCGTCGGTCTGATCGGGGTTTTTGTTTACATGGCCAGCGGTGTAATGCGCCTTGCTCGTTTCAACATAACAGCGGGAAAGGCATCCGTGCCGTCAAAATACTTCGAGGGACTGCCTATTC
Source organism: Deltaproteobacteria bacterium (assembly GCA_015493765.1). Lineage (GTDB taxonomy): Bacteria > Myxococcota_A > UBA9042 > DTJE01 > S145-11 > S145-11. Next base: position 44,262 of record WGCQ01000272.1, on the reverse strand, counting down.
CAGGTGGGGCAGCCGTGGTGGCAACCATGTTGTGGGTAGCCACTGACCTCGGCCTGCCGGCCGGCGACGTGTCGGTCCTGCTTGCCATCCTGATGCCTGTATTGGGCCTGCTCATGGTCAGTCGAATCAGGTACCTCAGTTTCAAGCATGTAAAATGGGGCTGGTCACAGCGGGCCTTGGTGGTCTTGCTGGCAACCCTGCTGGTAGTGATTGCAGTCAGGACCAAGGCGTCTTTCGTACTTTTGGGCGTATCCATACTGTACGCCTTTGTTTGCCCCCTCCAGGACGGGGTTTCCTTTGTCCACAACAGGGGAAGAGACCTGTCCTCCGACGAGGACTCACTGGATACCGATTAAATACCAAGCCAGGCCGCCCTTTCCTCGAAAAATCGCAAGTCTCTCCCTTTTTTCCAAATTACCTGATTAAATTCGGACGTCTGGCGGCTATTTAACAACAGAGTGCAGCCCGCCCTCGTCGATCTGGTAAACCGGTGAACTCATGGAATAGATTTGCCAGGTCCCGGATTTCAGGCGCAATCGGAACCGGATATTTTGCTTGTTTACCACGGCCGATATGGTAGCCGTATCACCATTGATTTTTTTGGATACCACGTGCCATTTCGTATGCTTGTACGCCTTGCACATGGCCAGTATAACATCGATTTTCAGGCCGAAGCCGAAAAATGCGGACCCTCGCCGGAATATACGATCCATGACAGCCAGCAGTTTGGGTGTAAAGACCTTGCGCATACGCGGCTTGTCGCACACAGCGGCCGCCTTAAACCAGGTATCCAGGGTCTTTACCGGGTCAGGTGCCTTCTTCTTGCACCCAAGCCCGGGGCTAATCCACAGGACGGCCACGATCAAAAGGAGAATTGAACCACTGCGGATTTTCGAACGGTTCATCAGGATTCACCCCGCATGATTTGAGTGTCTTTTCCCAGTAACGGTCCACCATCACCTGGATACGCTGGTAATCCGCATCCTTCAGGTGCCGGAACCTGCCCTGGCGACTCATGTATTGCCGTACGGGCACAGGCGATTCAGGCTTATAGTTCAACGTCCACTTTTCGCCGTCCTCCACCTCCACCAGTGGGAACACATTGGCCAGCGTTGCCAGCCTTGCAATCTCTATGCTGTGCTCGGACGCGATCTTCCATCCCGGAGGGCACGGCGACAGGATGTGGATGAAACGTGTGCCCTTGATCTTTTTGGCCTTTTCGAACTTGCGCATCAGGTCACCCGGAAAGGCCACGTTCGCGGTTGCCACGTAGGGAATCCCATGTGCCGCCATGATGCGGATGATATCCTTTTTGGGCTCTCTTTTGGGGTTGTCCACAGGCGTGGTCGTGGTCCAGGCCCCGTAAGGCGTGGCAGAGGAACGCTGGATCCCCGTGTTCATGTACGCCTCGTTGTCGTACACCGTAAAAATGATGTTCTCGTTCCTTTCGGCAGCACCGCTGAGCGCCTGGAACCCGATATCGAACGTACCGCCATCACCTGCCCACGCCAGCACCGTGGCATCCGTTTCACCGCGTATGTCCAGCGCTGCACGTACCCCGCTGGCCGCTGATGCAGCCGTCTCGAATGCGGTATGCAGCAAGGGAACGTTCAGATTCGAATAGGGAAACGGTCCTGCGATCACGGACCAGCAGCACGCCGGCATCACCACGTATGTTTTGGGGCCCAGCACCTTCAACGCCAAGCGCATGGACAACGACCCACCGCACCCCTGGCAGGCCAGGTGCCCGGGACCCATGATTTCTTCACGACGAAGGTTAAACTGCATGCCATCCTCCTTTCAGGCCAACCCAGTACGTAAGGCCGGGCTTGTATTCCTGTGTCCTGGTCAAGTCCATGATCTCGAAAAACGTATCAGGCGTGATGTCCCGGCCACCCAGACCTGCAATGAAACGGTAGATCTTGGGACGGTTGGACAATTCCGCCAAGGCGTTTGCCACCTCTGCGGCGAATATGCCGCCGAGCCCGGGGGATACGTTACGGTCCACCACCGCAATCCGGTCGAATTTACCCAGTACTGCGCGTACCTGCTCAAACGGAAATGGCCGAAACACCCGCAGTTTGACCAGGCCCACGGCCTGTCCCTTGTCACGCAGCGTATCCACCGCCTCCCTGGCCGTTGCTGTCATTGACCCGGCCGTAACCAGTACCGTGTCAGCACCTTCGGTCCGATACTCCTCCACCAGGCCGTAGGTGCGGCCGAACATCTCGCCGAACAGCCGGCCCTCCTCCTGGATTACATCCAGTGCACGGGCCATGTCACGGGCCGCAATATACCGCAGTTCCATGTAGTCTTCCGGCGGGGTCAAGGCGCCGAAGGACATGGGATTTTCACTGTCCAGGTGCAGTCCAGGCTGTAAAGGCGGCAGGTAACGGTCCACCTTTTCCTGGTCCGGGATCTCAACCGGGGCATACGTGTGGGACAGCACGAACGCATCATACACCATCATCACGGGGAAATGGGTCCGCTCGGCGACCTTAAAGGCCTGGATCACCGTGTCCAGCACCTCCTGGTTGGTCTCGCAGTACCACTGCATCCAACTGGTATCCCGCTGGGCCAGGGAGTCGGTTTGTTCCGTCCAGATGTTCCAGCCAGGGGCCATAGCACGGTTCACGTTGGCCATGACGATCGGCAGGCGACCAATCCCGGCCCAGTGCAACACCTCGTGCATCAATGCAAGCCCCTGGGAACTGGTGGCCGTAAACGACCTGACCCCGGCCGAGGACGAACCTACCAGCGTGGCCAGTGCGGAATGCTCACTTTCAACCTTGATAAACGTGGCATCCAGTTCGCCGTTTGCACACATCTCGGATAATTTTTCCACGATATGCGTCTGGGGCGTGATCGGATACGCGGAAATCACCTTTGCCCTGGACAATTTTACACCGTGGGACACCGCATGGTTCCCCATCAAAACCTTTTTTACTGCCATATCAAAACTCCACGGGTTCTTCGACCATTGCCATCGCCGCGCGGGGGCACTCATGCACACATACCCCGCATCCCTTGCAATAATCCAGATTTATCGTATATCCACCCCCCGGCTTCGGCGTAATAGCACCGTCCGGACAGTAGATATAGCAGTTGTCGCAATCGATACACCGTCCGCAGTGCATGCATCGGTCCGACTCCCGCAGGGCCAGTTCCTCGGGGATGGTCTGGTTGACCTCGCTGAACACCTCGGTTTCGTCTGCCTGCATGCGTTGTGCCACCTTTGCCTGTGGACGGTGCGGCCTGGGCTGGATTGTAAAATGATAGGGGTTCAACCGTTCGAACTCCACGACCTCCAATTTGTGATCCAATGCCTTGTGTTCCTTGATGATTTGCAGGTAGTACTGCATGGTAACGGTGCGTCCGGTAGGCACCACCGTGTCCTTGAACACCTGCCGCAAGTCGATTCCCCTGAATTCGGCATCCATTGCCACGGCCGCCAGTTTGCCCATGCCCAGCGCATCGGTCACGGTCCTGGGGTTGGGGGTCACATCACCCGCGGCAAAGACCTTGGGGTCGCTGGTATGAAGGAATTGATCCACCTTTACGGAGCGTTTTTCCAGTTCCACCAATGACTCCAGGCGGTCTGTTTCCACCTTCTCACCGATTGCCAACAGCACCAGGTCGGCCTGGAAGGATTCGAACTGTCCCTCCACGGGTACTGGCCTGCGCCTTCCATCCTCTCCCGGGACACCCAGTTTCATCACCTGGAGTTGCATATCGATGCCGTCCTCGGCCCTTGCAAAGGCCATGGGCGAACGCAGGAAAATGAACTTCACGCCCTCCTCCTCCGCGGCATCGACCTCCTCGCCAAATGCTGGCATCTGGGCCCTGGTCCTGCGGTAGTACACGGTAACATCCTCGGCACCCAGGCGCAACGCGGTCCTGGCGCAGTCCATGGCCGTGTTTCCACCACCGATTACCGCAACCCGCCCGGGCACGCTGGTCAGTGTGCCACCGTTCACCTGGCGCAGGTAATCCAGTCCGTGCATCACACCTTCGATATTTTCGCCTTCGATCCCCAGTTTCGTGCTGGCCTGGGCACCAACGGACAGCACAATGCGGTCGAAATCCTGTTTCAAGGTCTCTATGTCAGGGGACGTGCTGGTACGAACCTGTATCCCCATTGCCTTCAGCCTGTCAATTTCGTGGTCCAGCACGGCCCTGGGCAGGCGGTAGGACGGGATCCCGTAGCGCATCATGCCACCGGCCTTTGCCGCCCTCTCGAACACGGTGACCTGGTGTCCCAGCCTGGTCAGGTGATACGCCGCGGCCAGGCCGGCAGGTCCTGACCCAACCACCGCCACGTTCAACCCGCCTTTCAGCCCGAAGGGTTCGGCAGGAGGCAGGTCAACCCCCTGTTCGCCCAGGAACTGCTCCAGCATGTTGATGGAAACGGCACCGCCCATGTGCGAGCGGTTACACCGGTTTTCGCAAGGGTGGAAGCACACCCTGCCCGTGATCGCGGGAAAGGGATTTTCCAGGCGTATCAGGTCCACAGCCTCCTGGTAACGCTTTTGTGCCAGCAGTTTGATCCATGCCTCCACGTTTTCACCCGTGGGACAACCCGCCTGGCAAGGCGGTACGGATTCCACGTACACCGGACGCACGTAACGCCAGGAACCTGTCTTGTTCCAGCCCATGTCCCCGTAAACGGAAAAGGCGGCGTACGGATATTTTTCGACCTTGTCCAGATTAACTTTCACCTTTGTCTTTATTTTCATGCCTCCTCCTGCCATCCCAGTACAACCTGTTTGTAGGCATCCCTGGCCGCGGCCGCATTACGTTCGGGATAGATTGGGACACCATCCGATATTGCCTTGACGATCGAATCCAGGGAACACACCGGGATCACCCTGGCCAGGGCGCCCAGGATGGCCGTATTTACGATGGGCGCGGAACGGCTGCCCAGTTGATGATCCAGCGCAATCCTGGATGCATCCACGGTTGCAACACGAAAATCACCAGAAAAATCAAAGCGTTGCGGTGGAAGGTCCGTGTTAATCAGAATCACACCGCGGGGCTTCAAGCCCTTCATTACGGCCGGGTTACCGGTCAGTGTAGGGTCCAGTATCACCAGGTGATCCGGTTCATATATCTCGTTGCGCAACCGGATCGGACGCTCGTCTATACGCATGAACGCAGCCACCGGAGCGCCCCTGCGCTCCACGCCAAAGTGCGGGAAGGCCTGGACCTGCTGTCCCTCGGAGAATACGGCATCAGCAAGAATTTTGGATGCAACCACGGCACCCTGTCCGCCTCTGCCATGGATCCTGATTTCAATCATGGGTACCTCCTAAATGCAGATATTCTTTTATGACGTTTTAGGATTTTTTTCAACAACCCCGGTCAAATAATACCCCAAATTACCTGTAAATTTGAGGATAAAGTACAGTGGGCTTGACAACCCTCTTCTATAAGATTGGGTGCTGAAATGGGTTCAGATGCAAACAGGTGAAAATGATGCAGTAGAGGGGCCGCTTGCAGCGCCCGACTGCCGAATTTAGTCAGGTAATTCGGGTATTACGGGAAAAAAGACGGTATGGCAGCCTCGAAATCAGTGCCGTTGTGTTTTTCCATCACCACATGTGGCCCCGGGTATCAAGGCTTCCAGTTTACACCGTAAGGGTGGTACTCCTCCATGGACTCCCTTAATTCCGTAACTCCTCTTTTAATCAGACGCCATGCCGTGGTATCCGCAACACCCAGGATATCGGCTGTTTCCTGCACCGTTTTTCCCTGCAAATAATAGCATTCCACTGCCCGGCGTTGTTTTTCCTGCAAACCGTACATCATGGCCTTGACCTGCATGGTAAGTGTCTTTCGGGTGATCCGGGATTCCATGGTCCTGTGAGTCGTGTCCTTTGTCATGGCAGGTTCCAACACCCGACTACGATGTCGCAGTATGGACCGCTTCCTCCAGAAATCCATCAGTGCCCCCCGTATTCTTATGTTAACAAGCGTGCGAAAATTCTTGTCCGGGTCCCTGCGTGCCTGGGCCTCCAGCAAGGCCACAAACGTATCCTGAACCGCATCCTCCCTTTCCTCAGCACTAAGCGCCTGGTATGGGATACTCCTGTCACAGACCCAATGGATCAAGTTTTCCAGGTCCTGAACGTTGTACTCGGACATGATACCTCCAAAAGTATTGACAGGTTCATAGATAGCAATTGGCATGCCACGTCCGACAGGTCCAAAGAATCAAAGCGATTATGACCGGGGCGAAGGCCTGTCCGGGGCAGTAGTACCCATATCCTGGTGACCGTTATACCCAGGTCCACGGTCCAAAACGGATTTTGCCGTGGCCGTATGGAGCACAGGCCTCCGGAGGGTGTTACAAAGGACCTCCCTGGGATCGCTGGCTTCCAGCCGGCATTCTTAAATGGCTTTAAAATCAACATGTTACAAACTCAGATTTACTTCGAAACCAATCAAATCAACACCCTCCGCCGGCCTGCTTGTAACCCAGGCGGCTAGCCTGGTCTTTCGGCCGTTGACTGTTGTCCGTGACCGTTGGCCGGGGCCGTTGACCGTTGACCGTGGCAGTGTGCTCCCGGTTACTACGGGAGCCTTCCCGAAAGGCCCGCAGGACCGTCCCGCAGCAGCCGCAGGCTGCGACCCGACGCCAGAGGCCCGATGCCAGAGGCCCGATGCCCGAGTCCGAGACCGTTGACCGAGACCGTTGGCCGTGACCGAGGCCGTGGCCGTGGCGGTGTGGGCGGAGGTGTGTTCGATACATTCCGGTAGGGGCGGGTTCCAAACCCGCCCTGGAATTGGCATCAAATCAACATCCTCGGCCTCGCCTGCTTGTTTCGCGGGTGTCCAGACCGCTCTTTTTGACACAAACAGGGTTACATAACCTGGGCCCACACCTCGTTTGCCCAGAAGCGGGGATAATGGTAAACTTGCCAAGGCTTAAAGGAGCAACCATGCGATTCTTTGCGGACCTTCACGTTCATTCCCATTATTCCAGGGCCACCAGCAAGGAGGCGGACATAAACGGCCTGTACACGTGGGCATCAAAAAAGGGCATCCAGGTGGTGGGTACGGGTGATTTCACGCATCCTGCCTGGCTGGAGGAACTGGAGGCCGGGCTCGAGGAAACGGAGCCGGGTCTGTACATGCCGAAAAACGCAAAGGATTTGGATGCGCAACTGCCGCAGTCATGCCAAATCCAGCCCCGTTTCCTGTTAAGCGTCGAGATATCCAGCATCTACAAGAAGGCGGGCAGGGTCAGGAAGGTCCATACCGTGGTCCTGATGCCGGACCTGGCATCGGCAAGGGCGTTTCATGCAGCGCTGGACAAACTGGGCAACGTACGGTCGGACGGGAGGCCGATCCTGGGGCTGGACCCTAAGGAAATCCTGAAGATCGCCCGCTCCATCCACGGCGACTGCGAGGTGATCCCGGCCCACATCTGGACCCCGTGGTTTTCCACGCTGGGCGAAAGAAGTGGGTTCGACAACCTGGAGGAATGCTACGAGGAGGAACTGGAACATATTCACGCGCTGGAGACGGGCCTGTCCTCGGACCCAACCATGAATTACCGGGTCTCGGCCCTGGACAGGTACACGTTGGTGTCGCACTCCGATGCGCACTCACCCGCAAAACTGGGCCGCGAGGCGGACATCCTGGACACGCCCCTGTCCTATCATGCCATAGTCCAGGCGATCCGCAGGCCCGCGCAGGGATTCGTGGGCACGGTGGAGTTTTATCCCGAAGAAGGCAAATACCACTTTGACGGGCACAGGAAGTGCGGGGTGGTCCTGACGCCCGAGGAGGCGGCGCAGAACAATAACACCTGTCCCGTATGTGGCAAGCCCCTCACCATGGGCGTGATGCACCGGGTACTGGACCTGGCTGACCGCGGGCCGACGCATCGCCCTGCGGGCAAGCCCCTGGAGGTCCACCAGATCCCTCTGCCCGAGGTCCTGGGCGAGTTGTACAGCGTGGGTGCGCAGTCCAAGCGTGTGGCAAAGGCTTACGAACGTCTGCTGGCCGCGTCAGGCCCCGAATTGCCCCTGTTGCTGGATATGCCGCTGGAGGCAATCGAGGAGGTCACGCCCACGCTGCGCGAGGCGATCCGGCGGATCCGCGCGGAGCACGTGTACAAACAGCCGGGTTATGACGGGGTTTTCGGCCGCATCCAGGTGTTTCGGCCCGGTGAACTGGACAGTTTACGAAACCAGGGGCTGTTGGTGGGTTTTGGTGACGTGCCGGCAACGAGCAAACCCAGGCGGACGGAACCGGCGGCAGGGGAAAATGCCGTGCAGATCGAATTTGAGCAGGACGACCGGTACTGGAAAAGGGACCTGACCCCGGCCCAGTTACAGGCAATAAACTGCCGGGGAAACTGTGCCGTGATCGCAGGCCCGGGCTCGGGCAAGACATTCGTGTTGACGACCCGCGTCCGCCGCTTGCTGGAGCAGGGGACCAGGCCCGCTGAAATACTGGCTGTCACCTTTACCACGGCCGCGGCCATCGAGATCCGGGAGCGCATAGCATCCGGCCACAATGGCGCGATGCCCAGGGTGATGACCATGCATGCATTTGGCCGGGAGTTGGCGCGACAGATGTGGCCAAAACGCCGCCTGATCGACCAGCGCCAGCAATTGTTGCTGTTGAAGGACGCACTGCGGCTGAGCCTGACGGAGGCCCGGAAATGCATCGGGGAAATCGCGTTGTTCAAGGCGGGCAGGGGTGAAAGGCCGCGTTGTTTTGATGCCTACGAGCAGGCCCTGGCACGGGCGGACGCAATGGATATGGACGATTTGATCTGGCGCGTGGTAAGGGCATTGGAACAGGATGACTCGCTGTTGCGTGACCAGGGGATCCGGTTTCTGCTGGTGGACGAGGTCCAGGACATCAACCCTGTGCAGGCACAAATGATTGTTCAAGTACACAAGGCCGGGGCCGAGGTGTTTTTGATCGGCGACCCTGAGCAGGCAATCTACGGGTTTCGCGGGGCCATGCCGGATGCGGTGGAGCAACTAGCGTCACGTATTGGCGGCATGGACGTGATGGGCCTGGACTGGTCGTTTCGACTGACCCATGAACTCGCCCGGTTCGCAGGGCCCCTGCGTTCGGACGGACAGGTGCCCATGACCGGAAAACACGGACCCAGGCCGCAGTACCTGGAATTCAGGACCCCCTTGCAGGAGGCGATCTTTATTGCCAAGGAGATCGCCAGTCTGCTGGGCGGGCTGGACATGATCAAACAGGGCCAGGATGTTATGGCCCTTGAGGATATCGCGGTGCTGGGCCGGACCAGGCGGGTGCTGAACCGGGTCAAGGAGGCCTTGCAAACTGAGGGCATCCCGTTCGTGGAGGGCAGCCAGGCAGACGACGAGGGCTTTGACAGTATCGCGGTAATGCAGGCGTTTTTGCGTGCATGGCAGGCAGGGGAACCACCCCTGAACAAGGCCATGATAGAACACCTGAATAAACAGGGCATAGAGGACCTTTCAGGGTTTCAACGGGTTGCGAAACTAATTGGCCAGCACAGGCCTGACGAGCCAGGGGCCTTGGACACCGTATGGGAACAGGTCAACCGGGCCATGGAGGCGGAGGGTATGCTGACACTGCCTGACATGAACGTGTTGAGCAGCCAGCCTGACATTGTTTCCATGCTGGATGCGCTGACCCTGATGAAAAAGGTGGATGCCCTGAACCTGAGCGACATAGGCGTACGCCTGCTCACGATCCACGGGGCCAAGGGGCTCGAGTTCGGTGCTGTATTCGTGGTGGGGGTACAGGACGGGCTGCTGCCTTTCGACCGCGCTCACACCAGGGAGGAACTGGCCGAGGAACGCAGGTTGCTTCACGTGGCCGTAACCAGGGCGTCCGGGCGGTTGTACATGACCAGTGTAAAAAACCGCGACGTGCCGGGTCTGAACGTGAGGCCGGGAAAGTCAAGCCTGTTGTCCATGGTGCCAGCCGGGACATTCGAGGACAAAACAGTGCATGTGCCCAAAAGAAAACGAAAAAAAGATGTGGAACAACTCGAGTTGTTTTAGCCTTTTTGCCATACTTACCGTGGTGGTGGCGTATGCAAGCACGTTACACGCACAAAATGCCGTACCCCAGGCCCTGGTTGTATTCAAGCGCATTGAATTTAAAAAAGGTGCACCCAAACAGGTGGATTTGTCCGTGCGTATAGGCGATTTTGTGCTGCTTCGGCAACAGGGGTTGCATGGACCGCTGGCAGGGATCAACCGGAGTGTACGCGTGAGGTCCCGTTTCAGGCTGCCCCTGGACATCGAGGTGGAAAAAACGGCTGGCTCGGCCATAACCCTGCCCGGTTACGTGGCCGACTGGGACGATAGCAAGCCAGCCAGGGTTAAGTATTGCCACGCCCGGATGGAGTGGGGCTTCAGCGGCCGCCTGCACTGCGGCAAACTGGTGATCGTGGTAAGTTCGCAACTACAACAGACGAAACAAAAGCAACCAAAGAGGTGAAATCCATGCAAAAAAGACTCATATTCATGGTGGTCCTGACTTTTCTGGCATCTTGTTCAAATACCACCTTGCACGGAGTGGACACGGACGTGGGCAGTGACATTCAATACCGGGATGCGAATGATGCCAGGGACAGCGGTGTCCCGGATACGGTCGATACGCGGGATGTGGCTGGCCCGGACATGGCGGTTTCGGACGTATCGGACATCACGGGTGACACCGGGCAGACACTGAAACCAACCGGTCCGGCCAGGTTCGTAAACCCCTTCATCGGGACCGGGGGCAAGGGCGCAAACATCGGCAGCGCGTTCGTGGGGGCGGCCCTGCCGTTTAGCCTGGCCAAGCCGGGACCGGATACCAGGGAAAAATACGGGGCCATAAAGCAGTTTCATTGTTCCGGTTACTGGTACGAGGACAAGATGCTGACCGGTTTCAGCCAGCTCCATGTGCACGGCACCGGCGCTTCGGACTACGGTGCACTGGCATTGCTGCCCGTGCCTGGCAAGGACAGTGACACATACATGGCCGGCAAGTTTTTCCCCCTGTTCAGCCACAAAAACGAGACCGCGTTTCCGGGTTACTACGGCGTGGTACTGGACAACGGGGTGAGAGCCGAAATGACGACCACGGGCAAGGCCGCGCTCCATCGCTACACGTTTTTGCCTGCCATGGACGCCTGGGTCGGCATAGACACGGGGCACGCCCTGCCCGACTGCACGGTGCAAAACGCCCAGGCATTTGCGGACAAGGCCAGGCGCCTGGTTACGGGCAGCCTGTTGTACAAGGGGTCACTGTCCGGCCGCAACAACGGGTTCATGCTGTATTTTGCGATCCTGTTTGACCGGCCGTTTGACAAGGTCAGGCAAAACAACACGGCTCCGGGTTCAGCACCCAGGCTGCTGTTGCATTTTCCCGACGCATCCTCGGTGGTGGCAAGGGTCGGCATATCCATGGTTGATGCGCAGGGTGCAATGACAAACCTGGGCCAGGCCAGGTCGCTGGCGTTCGACACTGCGGTAAACATGGCCGTGGATGCGTGGAATCGGTACCTTGGGGTGGTCGAACTGAAGGACCCGGGCGATGTGGACCCGGTAATCTTTTACACGTCGTTGTATCACGCCCTGCTGATGCCGGACGACCTGGCTGACCTGGACGGGCGTTACACGGGCTTTGACGGCAAGGTCCACCAGGGTTCGAATTTCTTCAGCGATTTTTCGGGCTGGGACACGTTTCGCACGGTGCACCCCATGGACTGCCTGCTATATCCCGACGACCAGGCCCGTATGCTGAACAGCCTCGAATTGATCATGGAGCAAGGCGGTTACATACCGAACTGGCCCATTGCGCATGGCTACGGGAACAGCATGTTCGGAAACCCGGGGGTCATCATCATGGCGGACTCCTATCTGCGCGGTTTTCACGGTTTCGATGCCACAAAGGCCTTGAAAAACATGGTTTCGATCGCAAACGGCGCACGCGGCAACGGATTCAGCGGCAGGGACGGCGCCCAGGACCTGCTCAAATTCCACTACATCCCCGCGGACAAGCACAAGGGTTCGGTATCCAAGACCCTGGAGGACTCCCTGGCCGACTTTTGCGTGTCCAGGCTGGCCGATGCGTTGCATGACACCCAGACCGCGCAGGAGTTCCAAAAGCGCAGCAACTACTGGAAAAACATCTATGACCCGGTTACGGGCTTTTTCAGGCCGAAGGATTCCAGCGGCCACTTCCTGGAGCCTTTTCACCCCACCTACCTGGAGGACCAGGGCGCATATACCGAGGGTACGGCCTGGCAGTACTTGTTCGACGTACCCCAGGACGTGCAGGGGCTGGCGCAATTGCTGGGGGGTACGGACAAATTTATCGGCAAATTGAACGAATTCTTTGAAAAGTCAGGATTGAAGATCACGCCTTATTTTGACTCGTATTACTGGCACGGCAACGAACCCGACCTGCCTGCCCCGTTCTTGTTCGTGGATGCAGGCCAGGGCAAGTACACGGACAAATGGATACGCAAGATCATGGCGGGTTGCTATGCAAACAGGCCGGACGGCCTTGCAGGGAACGATGACGCCGGCACACTGGGTGCGTGGTACGTGTGGGGTGCACTGGGCCTGTTTCCGAGGTATTGCAAAGGCGATTTCTGGTTGTTTTCGCCCGTGGTAAAAAAGGCGGTACTACACCTCAAGGCCGGTGATTTGACGATCCAGCGCGGAAACGGATTTTCCTTTGACGGCAAGGCCCTGGCCAAGCCCGTGATCACCCAGGAGCAGTTGTCCAAAGGGGGCACGCTGATATTGCCCAACCCAAGGTGACGAACGCCGTGGAGCGCAGACCTCCTCGATGGTGTTGAAAAAGTCCCCCCTATGATCGCCGGCTTCCAGTCGTCACTCTTAAATGGCTTTAAAATCAATATGTTACAAAACGCTCGAGATCTCTGATTTGCTTCGAAACCAATCAAATCAACATCCTCGGACTCGCCTGCCTGGAACCCTGGCCCCGGGCCGGTTGCGGCAACGTGGAATAGTGGTCACAAAAGCCCTATTCCATCAACATGGACAAGGAAACACATCCGATAACCTTTTGTGCCCTTTAAATTTTTATTGGTGCCCAGGGGCGGAATCGAACCACCGACACAAGGATTTTCAGTCCTCTGCTCTACCAACTGAGCTACCTAGGCAAAAAGCAAGGGCAATTATGGCAATATCTGAGTGTATTGTCAAGAGGAATGAATTGCCCCAAATTACCTGTCAAATTTGAGGACAAAGGTTGCAGAAAGTGGTTCAGGGACGGGTCCGTGACCCGCTATCTTTAGTGATGTAAAGCAATCAGTTGACAGATAAGGACTTTTTAGATCAGGATCGGTCCCAAACCGCTATTTGGTGTCATTCCTGTCAACTTTTTTGTAAGCCCTGTGGAAAAAATGACCTCTCACCAGTTTGCCGTAAAATACCTCGAACAATACGGAAAAAACTATGAAAATCAGATATATGAACACTGCCCTGGTATTACTGGAAAAGGTATGCGCCAGCAATGTAACCAAGGCCGCAGCACTGGCTACGATAGCAGTCAGAACCACCCATTTATTCGCCTTGACCTCATTGCGTAGTTTGAATGCGCTCAGGTTTACCAGGAAAAATATCAACAGAAAACTGGCGCTGCCGATTATGGCTATTGCGGTCAGGTCGATCAGGTTTGCGATTATCATGCTCAGAACACCAGTAACTATCACCCCCGTTTCCGGGATATGGTGCCTTTCTTTCTCAAGAAATTCGGGCAGTTCCCCATCCTTTGCCACAATGTAACCCAGACGGGCATTCCCGTAGATAGTGGAATTAATTGCGGAAAATGTTGCCAGTAATGCGGCTATGGCAACAATCGTAAACCCCACCCTGCCAAGCGCCGGTTTTGCTGCAACCGCAAGGGCATAATCCCTTGCTACCAGCAGTTTGGCCTCAGGCACCGTCCCAACGGTGATCAGTGCGATTAATATGTACAGAACTATAACCGTAATGACGGACAGATAAAAAGCCCTTGGCAGGTTTACCAACGGTTTTTTTATATCCTCCGCGGCATTTGCAATCAGTTCGAATCCTTCGTAGGCAACAAATATTATCATACCAGCAACCAGTATGGATACAGGAGTGCCCCACCTGGCTGGTGACAATTTTGACGGGTCCACAAATGGGATACCTGTGACAATGATCAGCAACAATAACAATAATTTAATCATTACAATAACAGTTTCGGATTTGGAGACGATCACGGGGCTCAAGGAATTTATAATCAGCGGCAACAGGATAGCCAGGATGATAAATGCGTGTCTTTGCCATGGCGGTATAACACCATGAAAAAACGTATCCGCATAGGATGCAAAGGCAACAGCATACAGGGAAATCGTGACCAGGTAACTCAGCCACAACATGAAGTTGATGCCGCCTGACAGGATATTGTGGTTAAAGGCGTTATCTATGAACACTACGGTTCCACCCCGATTTTGATATTTGACGGATAATTTCGCATAGGAGTAGGAAGTCAGTAATGCCACGATCCCGGCAAACAGAAAGGCTACGGCAGTGGCGCCATGGGCAAAGGACACGGCTTCCCCCAATACGGCAAATATGCCGCCACCAACCATACCGCCTATACCAATCGAAACGGCGCCTGTCAGGCCTACAGACCTTTGTTTCTGGCACATATTCAACTCCCTGAATATCAAGACAGCAAAAAGAAACCGGACAATTATATACCACATTACGTTGATTCATGCCTTGTTATCAGGGGTAGGCACATGATAAAGTGTAGTGTAGTATGCTATCAAAACTATACTACACTATCTTTTACTTGACATTGTTCGTTTTTTGCGCTAAGTTATTGAAAGGCTTGCGAGGTGACAGACCAAAATGGCAAACACAGCACCCGTAGAGACAGATCTGTGGAAAAAACAATTAGAGCGACTGAAAAGGTCGCACTTTCTGATCCTCTACTGGGCTGCACAGGCCGAGGTAATGCACCGTAAATACAACATAACCAATGCATTCGACGACCTGAAAAGCGCGGGTGAAACGCGAACCAAGCAAAGCGCTGTGTGTTTTGTGGAAACCCTCGAGATATTATGCCTGGTCGAGATACGCGAGGAAAGCAACCGCAAGAATATCTATATCACCGAAGCAGGGGAAAAGGCCCTTGAAATGCAAGCCAGGCAACAGACACACAAACTGGTAGGATCAACCTTTTTAGGAGGCAAAATATGAGTGTGGGTATTGGGGGCGCCGGTTCCAAGCTGGCCGTATTGTTTGACCCGGAACATTCCACGATCGTCAATATTTCCGAGGTCGAACTGTCCAAGGTAGAGGCAAAGGAAAAAATTCTTGCAGTGGTCCACTCCAGCCGGGGACAATTTCGGGGGTCAGGCAAAAATCCTATCGTTGGCAGAATGGCCTCTGTGACCATCGAAGAGCAGCTATTGAATATCATCAAGGGGGATATCGTGTTTACCTCCACCGGCGGTGGCACTGGTAGCGGAATTACTTCGGTCTTGTTAAAAAAACTGTCCGAACAGGAAAATATTCCACTGAACGATACCACGGTATTTGCCTTTATTCTCCCGTATTTGGGCAAGGAACCCCTGGAATACGTGGAAAATACAATAGATTTCCTGATGGACAGCGTATCTCCGGCTATTGATGCCGGTAATACGGGCAACATGTTCTTGTTCACCAATAAACTGAAGTTCGAAAAGCGCTTGGCAGAGGCCGATTTCAACGACCTGATGCTTTCCGGTTTGCGGGAATTCTATGCCATTCCGGAAAAAAACAAAAAAATGGAGATACTCGATGGTCATATCGACTACGAGGATTTCAGGATATACACGACAAAGCCGTATTTCAACCATTTCAACGTGTTTGAATACCAGGCGGACCAACCATTGGACAAACAGATCACTGAAAACATCAATCCACTTTTACTGCCTCCGGAACAACCCATCGAGGCCATGTTTCTGTTGGAAGTTCCTCAGAAGGGCAGTGCGAGTTTGTTTTACGACCTGATCGACCATTTTGCCAAGGACAACGTGATCCCCGTGTACAGCGTGCTCCTGAATGAATCCCTGGCCAGGCCCAGGATTACCCTGTCAATGCTGTACTCACGTAAGCCCAAGGAACTGGTGGACGACTTCCGCGAACTGGCCGACACCATGACACGGAAAAAACTCAAAAAATCCATAGACCAGTACGTCAAATTGGATGGACGCCGCCGCAGTATTGAAGAAGAGGTGCAGATGTTGCAGGACGACTCCAGTACTGCGGATGGGGTTTTGGACGTCCTGAAAAGGCTGAGGCGCTTAAGGTAAACCCGGACTAATCACGTAATAATCTAAAAATCCGCCTGGATGGATAGCTGAACGCCCCATTTTGGAGCAGTCCATTGGGGGTCGTTTTTATGTGATTCCCGGCTGAAACTGAGCAGGACATAACTGTGTTTCAGGAAGTGGTAGGCTGCACCGGCCATGAATCGTGCTACTGTGCCCTGCATGTCCCAGTTCCACCAGTCATATCGACCAATAATACTGGAAGTAATCCAGGGCAGTTTTACCTCTCCAAAGACTGACCATCCCTTGAATTTTAACGGATTGCCGTTTACGTCAAGTTTGTTTCCTTTCTGATTGCCCGTACCCATGGCATACTGTGCCGTCAGGGTGAAGTACTGGTGCTCCACGCTAAGAAAAATCAAGTGAGTCATCCATTTGGGTGCACCAACGGTGAAGGGCTTGCCCGTTTTTGGCGTAATAGTCAAGGTGCCAGGCGTATTTCCCTTGCCGTATATGAAGAAATAGGAAACCTGGAGGTTTGGGAATACGGGACCGAGGGGACGGATGCTGAGGCGGGACATAAAAACCTTGTTCTTGTTTTTTTCCTTTGCGTGGTAGCCTGCCCCGTTGTAGAGCCCGAATGCAAAACTGCCATATTTTCCAGGATATTTGGAACTGACCTCTTCCTGGTATTTTTTGTTTAGTTTCTCCCCCAGCAGTCCGCCCACGGTAAAACCAACGTCCGCCGAATTCAGTACACCTGCCCGTTCGATAAACATGGGCCCTTCCGCCCGGTACAGGTTGATATGCTCCTCGTAATCGAACCAAGGCACATGGACCAGGCCGATTTCAATGTTCGGCATGGTGATTGCCACGGTATGAACAGGTGCGATGAATTTTGCGTAGATGTATTTGAACCTGGTATCCCAATCCCCTGCCGTATTCTGGTGCACGTCCAGCGTGGCCCTGGACTCAAACCACCTGACCGGCTTGAATTCCAGGGTAAGGTATGACCTGCTCAGCCTGAACCGGTTGTCTGTTTTACCGGCCTGGATGGTGTACTCGTAGTTTATGAAGCCCAGGAACCCCAGTTTAACCTTGCCCCAGCGCAGGTATTTTGACAAATCGAATCCCCTGTTCTTTTGTTTGGCCGTTTTTATTACCGCGGTCTTCGCCTTATTGCCTGGTTTGCTAACTGCCAACCACGAAGGCAACAGCAACCCCCACGTCAAAACTACGAATGTAAGGCTTTTCGGATTTAGCATATCTTTTCCCAAAATTTTTTGTACCCGGAGGCTGTTGTTAGCATAATATCATGATGTAGTAAAGCCTGGCCGTGGCCGTTGACCGTTGGCCGTGGCCGTGACCGTTGGCCGTTGACCGTTGGCCGTTGACCGTAACCGTTGGCCGTTGGCCGAGTCCGGGGCCGTGGCCGTTGACCGTTGACCGTGGAGCGCAGGCCTCCGTCGTTATATTACACAACGCACAAATTGCATTGTACTGTAACACACTGAATTTACACAATATTCGTAGTGGCGGGTTCTAAACCCGCCCTGAATTTGCCATCAATTCAACACCCACGGTCCCGCCTGCTTGTGACCCAGGCTAATTCCGGAAGAGCCAAAAATCCTATTGCCCGGACAGAGCCTTGAACAGGCTGCGTACGTATGCCTTTGCATTGGCAACGGCATCGGCCATATCCTCGAAAGTCACTCGCCCTGGATTATTCAACGCCAGTGATGCAATCAATGCAGAGGAAAATGCGCACCCGGTACCATGAATCGTACCAGGAAGGCGATCTCCAAAAAATTCCCTTGTATTTTCAGGGCTTATCAGCCTGTCCACGCTGGGACCTAACAGGTGACCGCCCTTAATAACCACGGCCTTGACACCACGGGCTATCAGTTCGCGTGCGGATGAGTCCGCCTGTTGCCGGTTTGCCACCCGTTGCCCTGCCAGGCGCTCCAGTTCCGGTAGATTTGGCGTAATTAAACTGATTCGGTCCAGTTTTTCCTGTATGGCCCGTACATAATCGCCCTGGGCCAGGTCAGGCCCTGTGGATGCCTTCAATACCGGGTCCAGCAGAATGAATGCGTCTTCACAAAACGCCTCAATGGCATCCAGCAGGGTTTTCAGGTTATCTGGCGTTCCCACCATGCCGATTTTTACCCACCTGCATCGCCCACCTCGTAATACCGACTGTAATTGGGCCTTCAGCATGGCAGGCGTTACGGCCTCCCAGGTCAAAAAACGCTCATCGTCCTGGGCCGTAAGTGCCGTGATAACAGATGCCGGGTTCAAGCCGTATTCCCACATTACATGCAGGTCACGGACAATACCTGCACCACCGGACGGGTCAAATCCTGCTGCGATCAAGATATTTTTATCCATATTTTGTCCGCCACCAGGGCTATTCAGGGCTATCATATAGATACAACGAAGTCAAACAGGTACACAACGAAACAGGTGGACCGCTTGCGGTGGCTTGCCTAAGGCCGCAGGCCGTGACAACGAGCCGTCAGGCGAAGTTTCACTCCCGAATTTAGTCAGGTAATTTGGGGCCTACCAAGCATCTTGCAAAGGCCTGCGAGATTTGATAAAGAATTACAATGTCTTTGCATGTTGGACCGACCTGTTACTCAAGGATTACAAATGAATAAAATTTTGAATTTGATTGTCGTCTTGATCGTGTTTACGACGACGGTATTTCTGATGTCCTGCGGGGGCAGTACCAGTAACGGCCTGTCGAAGGATGCGCATACGCCGGACAAGGTCCTGGTGGACTTTGATTACGCAAAGGGTGACAGCGCGATCAAGGAAACAGACGGAGGGTGTACACCGGGACAAAAACAATGTACCAAAACCGAGGAATCCATGGTGTGCAATGCGGACGGCAAATGGCAAAAGGTGGATTGCCTGGCACAGGGCAAGGTATGCTTCAATGGGGGGTGTGCTGTGTGCCACGGCGGGGAACCGGCCTGCCAGAACAACGCGGCTGCCGTGTGCAAGCCGGATGGCTCAGGATGGGAAACCACTCCTTGTGGGGACAAGGTGTGCGTAAACGGTAAATGCCTTGATTGCGTACCCGGCCAGATGACCTGCAAAGGCGACAAGGTGATGAAGTGCTCCGCGGATGGCGGCTCCATGTCCCTGGTCCAGGATTGCGACCCGGTTCATACGGGCAAACACTGCTGGATGGGGCGGTGTATTTCACCATGCGAGGAAAATGCCAAACTCGGAACGAATGCCGGTTGCAAGTACTGGGCCGTTGACCTGGACCAGAAGGGTAAAAATCCCTATAACCACGAAGACAGCGCCCAGGATTCGCCTTTCGCCGTGGTGATTGGAAATACCAGTAAAAACTCCACTGCCACCGTACGCATTTACAAGGCCGGGGCACTGTTCAAAACCTTGCAGGTGCCGCCGTCACGCTCCACGCCGGTCTATTTGCCACCGTATAACGTTACGGGCAGTATGAAGGGCCAACGGGCCTGGCAAATCGTGACTGACCTGCCTGTTGTGGCCTACCAGTTTAATCCACTGGAAAACGTGGACGTGTACAGTAACGACGCCAGCATGTTGATCCCGGAAGCCTCGCTGGGTGCCAGTTACATGGTGGTTTCGTATCCGCAATCCTGGGCGGACCTCAGTTCATACGTCACCGTGATCGGTGTTACCGGCACACCGGTTCATGTAACGGTGATACCGGCTGCGGACATCAAGGCGGGGAACGGTGTACCAGCCATGCAGGCCGGCCAGACATACAAGTTTACCTTGAATTCCGGGGAGGTGCTGAACCTGGAAACCCACAAGGTCGGGGCTGACCTTACCGGCACCCTGGTCAAAGCGGACCATAAGGTTGCGGTATTTGCAGGCAGCGCCTGTGCAAATGTGCCATTCAGCGAGTGCAAAGACGGGAAATGTACGTTCCAAAACGACTATACCTGTGGTTACAATGGATGCGAACTCGTAGGCTACTGTGACCACCTTGAACAGCAAATCGTGCCCGTGGAGTCACTTGGGAAAAAATACGTGGTGTCCAAGACTTTCCAGCGCGGAAAGGCGGGCGACCTGGTAAGGGTGCTGGCTACCCATGACCACACCACCGTGACCGTCACACCGCCAGTGGCCCAGGTTCCCGAACTTGCGGCCGGCGAAAAATACGATTTCGAAATCCACAAGGACGTGGTTATAGAGGCCGATTATCCCATCGCCGTTGCACAGTTTCTGGAAGGTTCCGAGGCGCCGGACCCGGATGAACAATGCGTGGGGAACCTGCAAATGGGAGGCACTTATCCCTGTTCGAATATTGTGGTTGGTGATTGTTTTTGCGAACACAGCAAAAAGTATTGCGAAAAGGACAAGGACTGTGACACGGATGACGCCGGAATTGGTGACCCCACGTTTATCCTGACGGTGCCGGTCAGTGGTTTCAGGCCGAAATACACCTTCCTGGTGCCTGGAAAATACGCAAAAAATTACCTGAACATCATAGCGGCAAAGGGCGCAAGCATCACCCTGGATGGCAAGCAACTGGACCCTTCGATGTTCAGGGTCACAGGCGATTACGCGATTGGGGTCATGGAAATCCGGGAGGGGTCGCATTTTATTTCCGGTTCCAGGGCCTTTGGTATCGTGGTGTACGGATGGGACAAGGACGTTAGTTACGGTTACCCGGGAGGGGCCCGCATCCTGCGTCAGTAAATACCCAAAAATTCGTAATTCGATTGTAAAAACAGTATGATCCTATCGGTTCAATGATTCAAGACAGGAGGCATCAATTGAAAATGAGTCAACGGACGAATTTCTTGTTCCTGTTATCTGCAACAGCGCTGTTCATGGTGAATTCATGCCATAGCACCCATTGTCCTGCCATACAGGACAATGGCTTTACTGATACTGCCGACAGTGGCGATGAGTATGTTGACATCCCAAGCGAATCATTCCACGGACCTGTCGATGCGCCCGGTGATGTGTTCGACGAGGACCTTGCAACAACATGGGACTCCACGGATTTACCGGCACAAAGGGATCAACAGGCGGATGAAACGGGTGACATGGGCGATATATCGCAAGAGGATATGCGGGCAGACGTGGCGGCAGACCTGGCGGACAGGTGCACTGACGGGGCCATTGATGTCGAGGATTGCGGGGGCGGCGCCAAAAAGGTCCGGCATTGCGAAAATGGCGTCTGGGGGCCATTTTCGGATTGTTTCGATGTTGTGTCCGGCGTTGTTAAAACCGCGTCGCAGTCCAAATGTGCATCCTATTCATGGCGCGATCGAGGACGTGCACCCATCGGCTACATGCAGGGAATGGCATTGTCCTTTGCCGCAGCAGTATGCCATGAAAAGCGTTCGGATATCCGTGTGGTTTCCGAGGCAAAGACGTCGGATACGGCCCATGATGCATTGGCGTGGTATGACAATGCAAATATTTTTGCGGACCTGGGCATGTCCAACGACAAGCCCGGCATTGACACACTGCGTCACGCATATACCCTGTTGCTTGGGCTTGGGATGCGCGAGAGTTCCGGCAGGTACTGTTGTGGCCGTGACAGGTCGGCGGACAACGTGACCTCGAATACCGCTGAAGCAGGCCTGTTTCAGACCAGTTACAATTCACATGTCTTTAGCGCCGAACTGGTAAAGTTGTTTAATATGTGGAAGGCCAGGAAACTGGCTACACCTGAAAAATGCCTGCTTGACATCTTTTCGCAAGGTGTCAAATGCAGCGCAAAGGACTGGGAAAACTACGGCAGCGGTGCCGGCAGGGACTTTCAGGAACTGGAAAAAAAATGCCCTGCCTTTGCAGCAGAATATGCAGCGGTCATGTTGAGGGTGAGTGGCGGTTCCAAAGGGCATTACGGTCCGCTACGGCGAAGGACGGCTGAGGTTCGACCGGAGTGCGACGCCATGTTTATGAAGGTACAGCAGGTCATGCAGGCCAACCTGGATTTATGCCCCTATTTGCCAAACTATTAGAGCCCGCTTGCAGTGGCTTGCCTAAGGCCGCAGGACGTGACAACGAGCCGTCAGGCGAAGTTTCACTCCCGAATTTAGTCCGGTAATTTGGGGCACATTTTTGTCTTGACGACACGCTTTTTTTCATGCAAAATCAGGGCTGGCCTGATTTTGAGAGGAAAAAATGGTTGAAAATGGAAGAATGCCTGGAAGCGACAAGATAAATGCACTGTTGGGTGCCGGAACTGAATTTGATGGGAAACTGTCTTTCAAGGGAACCGTACGCATAGACGGCAAGTTCTCGGGCCAAATCAAGGCTCAGGGCACCTTGATAGTGGGTGAGGAGGCCCAACTGACAGCGGATGTATTCGTGGATACACTCGTGTTGCGTGGTGAAATGAAAGGTAACGTGACTGCCACGTCATCGGTGGAATTACTGAAGACCGGGCGCATACACGGAAACATCACGACACCTGCCCTGTCCGTTGAAAAGGGTGCATTGTTCCAGGGCGAAAGCATCATGGACGAACAAAAAATCGAACGTAAATCCACCACACCCTTTCAGCCTGCACCGGTACCGCCTGAAGGACCCAAAACGATTTAGTCGTGTGGCCGGATGAATAAAGTAATCACCCTGCTTACGGATTTTGGTGCTTCCGTTCATTATCCGGCGGTGATGAAGGGTGTAATTCTGTCCGGTTGTCCGGATGTAAGCCTGATCGACATCACGCACAATTGCCCCACATTCCAGGTAAAGGCTGCGGCATTTATCCTGTGGCAAACAGTACGGGCGTTTGACATGCCCGCCGTACACCTGGTGGTAGTGGACCCGGGTGTGGGCACGAACAGGGGGGCATTGGCTGTAAAGGTCAAGGACCGAGGCTTTCTGGTCGGACCTGACAACGGCGTGTTGTCGTGGACCCTGCATGGCACTGATTACATTGCCAGGCGCCTGGATGCCCCAGGGGATGCGTCCCTGACATTCCACGGCAGGGACGTGTTTGCACCTGCTGCGGCTGTACTGGCCTGTAACCCGCAGGCCTTTGAGGACATGGGTCCTGTTGTAACACCCGTGGACTTGCCCATGCCAGGTTTCAGCCGTAATCGTGGTGATATACATGCGCAAGTGCTGTTCATGGATGATTTCGGCAACGTACTTGTCGCGGTACACCAGGACGACCGGATTTTTGTACCTGAAAAGCCACTGTCAGTGGTGACGAAGGACGATATTTTTGAATTTCAGTATGGTACGTATGGCAATGTGCGGCCTGATGGGTTATGCTGGCATTACGACTCCTCCGGTTACGTGGAGTTGTCTGTCCGTGAGGGCAGTTTTGCCAGGCTTTCTGGCTTATCATGGGACAGCAGGTTGATACTCAGGCAGTAGGTGGGGCTATGGCTGATGATATGGACAAACTGGTTGACCTGATTGTAAAAAAGGTCAAGGAAAAAATCGAACCAGTCCAGGATGATGGAGAATGGGCACATAGTGTCAAGCGGGACCCGGATGGGGCGCGAAGAATCGTGGAGGCAGGTGCCACCAGGTTGACTGCGGGGCCAATGGTTGGCAGGGTAAAGGACGACCTTGCCCCCATAATCGACCACACGTTGCTGAAACCAGGTGCGACCCACGATGACCTGACAAAACTGTGTGCTGAGGCAAAGGAATACAATTTTTATTCCGTATGCGTAAACGCTGCAAACGTGGAATTTTGCCGTAAGCAACTGGTCGGCACGCCTGTTAAGGTCGTGGCAGTGGTGGGATTTCCCCTGGGTGCCACCAGCATCGAGGCCAAGGCATTCGAGGCCAAAAAGGCTGTCGAGGACGGGGCCGAAGAGGTGGACATGGTAATCAACGTGGGCGCATTGAAAAGCAAAGATTATGCCTATGTCCTGGAGGATATACGAAAGGTCGTACAGACCGTTGCACCCAACCCGGTAAAGGTAATCATCGAAACCGCAATGCTCACGAATAATGAAAAGGTCATCGCCTCCGCCTTGTCCAAGGCTGCCGGAGCCGCGTTCGTCAAGACATCAACCGGGTTCGGTCCTGGTGGTGCCACTGCCGAGGACGTGGCATTGATCCGTGATGTGGTTGGTCCGGACCTGGGGGTCAAGGCGTCAGGTGGAATACACACCGCTGACGACGCCAAAAAGATGGTGAAGGCAGGCGCGACCCGCATTGGGGCCAGCGCCTCCGTTCAGATTGTGACAGGGAAGGGCGCCTCAAAACGAGGCGGGTACTAATCAGTCACCCTGGACCTTGATGGATATCTGTTTCGGCTTGGTCTCGGGTTTCTTCGGCAATGTCAGAGTAAGCACACCCTTTTTGTATTCTGCCTTGATCTTGTTGGCATCTACGTACTCAGGCAGGGTGAAACTCCTCATGAACGTGCCGTATGCCCTTTCCACCCGGACATAGTTTTCCTTTTTGTCCTCTTTTTCCAGTTTGCGTTCACCGCGCAGGGTCAACACGTCCCCGTTTACCTGGACATCCACGTTTTTGGGGTCGATCCCCGGCAGTTCCGCCGTGATCCTTACATTTTCAGCGTCCTCGTAGATGTCAACCATCGGGTACCAGGTAACCTTTTCTTCGCCTTCCTGCAGAGAAGGCACCCTGCTCGTATTGAATACCTTGTTGATTTCGTCATGCAAACGTTCAATTTCTTTAAAAGGATCCCATCTCACCAACATGATGCACCTCCTTGTTTTTGTTGATTTTCAGGCCCGGTTGGCCTTTCCGGGCCACGCTTAATAGATATGCATCATTCGCGTTTTGTCAAGTGCTCACGGCACCCCAAAATTAGCGGTCAAATTTGAGGACAAAGGATGTTGATTTGATGGTAATTTCAGGTCGGGTTTAGAACCCGCCCATACGAATATTGTGTAAATTCAGTATGTTGCACCACAATGCCAAATGTATGTTGTGTAATATAACGGCTTGCTCAACACCCTCTGGAAGCCGGCGCTCCCAGGGCCTCGGCCCCTGGTGGCGAGCGTGAGGACGCAGGACGGGCTAACGCATGGGCCCTCCCCCGCCGGCACACCGAGCCAGTTTCAGGCCTGGGGACAGACCTGTTCCACCACCAAAGGTCTGTGGGGTTAAACCCCGCGCGCGCTGTTTGACCACCGCGGTCGCCCTGTCAAACGTCCCGAAAGGGACAAGACATCTAATTGCAATGGATGTGCCAAAACGCATATCAAATAAAATAATGCTGTAACATCAATAGATTAAGCCACTATGCATACTTGGTAATGGAAACCGACAGTCCGGCAATCCGGACACATCCGGACCAGGTGTCCGAAAATCCGGACTGTTGTATCACGGCCTCGGAAAGGTGGGCAAGGATGGTGCTGATTTGATGGATTTCGCATTGGATCGTAGGGGCAGACCTATGTGTCTGTCCCTGGATTGAAACGTGAAAAAAGTTGTAACAAATTGAAAATAAAGACAATTTAAGATGCCGGCTGGAAGCCGGCGATCCCAGGGGGGACTTTACACACCCTCGAGACGCCTGCGCTCGTCACCACCACGATCCCCACCGCCCACGGCCAGCGGTCAACGGCCACTTACTGCTGTTTCAGCCGCCCAAGCAGGCCTGACACGCGACGGGTACGCCTGAGCACGGCATTGGTAAAAACCTCGGGCGTGGACCATATTGCCACAGTTTTGCGGGCACGCGTAATGCCGGTGTATATCAATTCTTTTGTCAGCACGGGGTTATCCGTCGCGGGCAAAAGAACCAGGACCTGGTCGAACTCGGAGCCCTGGCTTTTGTGTATGGTCATGGCAAAGGCAGTCTGGTTAGGCGGCAGCGAGGAAACGGGAAAACTCCTCAGTCCGCCACCTTCTGCCGGAAAATACGCCCGCAATCCGGACTGCGCCCTTAGCACCACGCCCACATCGCCGTTCATCAAGTTCAGGTTGTAGTCGTTGTGCAGGACCATGACAGCCCTGCCGTGGTACCACGGTTCATCCGGAGCGTGCCCCATAAGGCGGTCAAACACCCGGTTTACGCCTGTCACGCCAAAATCACCCCCGTTGGTGGCACACAGGACCCTGAAACGCGCCAGGCTGTCCATCACCTCCTGCGGATTTGCCCTGCCTTTTGCCGCCAGGTCCACCTTTTCCCTGTACCCGGTGAAACCGGACAATATGTTTCCTGGCCCCACGGCCCTCCTCAGCGCATCTTCCGGTTCTTCCACCTGTCTCCATTCCAGGTCGTCGAACCGGTCCCCGGGCTGGATGCCGGTGTTTTCATACACCAGTTTCCTGAATCTCTCATCCTCCAGGCGGCCCGTACGCAATACATCTATCAGCCCCGCCACATCCTGTGCATCCTGCGCATGGTTTACCAGCACTGCTGCCACACCTATGCCGCTGCCGCCTGCCACCCTGTGGTTCTTTATCAAACGGATAACCCGGCCCTGCAATGTTCCCTGGCCTGTTGTGGGCAGTGGCTTTCCCCGGTATCCCAACAGGTCCAGTCCTGACACAAAATCCCGGTCGAAACGATTCAACATCCCCGGACCGGTCAATTCGTGAAACACGCTGCCCGTTTCAACGGATGCCAACTGGTCCTTGTCACCCAGCAGCACCAACGCCGCATCCCCTGGCAAGGCCTCGAACAATGCAGCAAACAGCGGCAGGTCCACCATGGAAGCCTCATCCACGATCACCATGTCCACGGGCAACGGGTTTTCGGCGTTGAACCTGAATCCAACATCAGGGTGGTAACCCAGCAGCCTGTGCAGCGTGGTCGCCTGTTCCGGTATAATATCCAGGGTCTGCCGGTCCAGTATGCCGGCCAGCCCTGCCTTGGCCGCCTTGATCGCCTCGCCCAGGCGCTGGGCCGCCTTGCCCGTGGGCGCTGCCAGCCGAATCACCATGTCCGGATTGACCGCAAGGTGCAAGGCCAGGACCCGGGCCGCCGTATAGGTTTTGCCCGTACCAGGACCGCCGGTGATCACCGTAAAATTTGCACCCATGGTGGCTGCTGCGGCCACGAACTGGTAGTTGATGTCATCCGGTTCACAAGGAAACAGTTTGCCGGTCAGTGCGTGCCTCTGGAACCGGTGCGTCCGCCGGGACATCGCCAGGATCCGTTTGGCTGTAAAAACCTCGTATTTCCAAAATTTATTCAAATATAACAAATCGTTATCCAACACCAGCGGCCTGTCAGTATGCGTCCTGTCCCCGACCACGTCCTGGCACGCCCTCAGCGCCCCTTTCCATTGTCCGTATTCCGGTAACCTGCCCGCGCACCCCTTGTCCTGTGACAGTACACCAATATCCTTGCCGGCCAGCGCCTTTAAATCGATCGCCGCATGGCCGGCCCTGGTCATGGCGCTGAGCACCAGGCTACTCAGGTACAGTCCACTGCTGTCGCAGTTTTCGGAATACCTGCACAGCAATCCCGCGAAGTGATGGTCCACGGCCTTGAACCAGGGACAGGCGTATTTACCTTTCAATTTTTCGCATTCAAGCATCTTTGCCCCCTGTCAGACATGCCTCCAGGTCCTGCACCAGGCCCCTGTCCGGTATGTCATGGTAAACGGCGTGGCCCGGCCCCCGGTTGTGGTCAATCCCCCGGGTAAACACGTACAGTACGCCCCCAAAGTCCTGACCATAATCATACCCCTTGCCCAGGCGTTGCCTCAGGAATAAGTCCGCCGCCACGGTGTAAATGATGTACTGCAACTTGTACATGGCCTCATCCATCACGCGTTCCACTGCCTCCGGCGAATAGGCATCCGGGGAATCGCCCAGGTGATTCGTTTTCCAATCCAGCACGTAGTATTTGCCGCCATGCCTGAACAGTAAATCGATCGAACCGGTCATGAACCCGTGTATATCGTGCCTGCCCAGGCGTTCGATAGTGGCCAGCAGGTCCTTACGGCCGTAGTGTTCGAATAATTGGCCCATCCGCCAAAGTCCCCCATTGGCCAGCGTGTAAAAGAATTTCATCTCCTTGACGCAATCCCCTGACCCCACCGTGTTCAGGCGCAACCCGGGTCGTATTTCCGCCTCCAGTACACGCCTGACCATGTCACCCATGGCCCTGCGCACCTGCTGAGGGTCGGCCAACCTGTCCAGTCCGAACTCCCTTACCCTGGCATCCACGACCTCATCCAGGGCATGCAGGTCCGTAAAATCGACCACCT
Organism: Deltaproteobacteria bacterium; assembly: GCA_015493765.1. GTDB lineage: Bacteria > Myxococcota_A > UBA9042 > DTJE01 > S145-11 > S145-11. The sequence continues at coordinate 15,855 of WGCQ01000272.1, read as the reverse complement.
CAAAGACCCCGTGCACAGCAGACCCCGTGGCAGCACCCTTCGGCAGGACATCCGCCGCCCCTGCTTCCACCGCATCCAGGACCTCCTCCTCCACCGCCTTTTCCAGGGCCTCCGGGATCTCCTTTGCAGCCCCATGCTTCAGGCTGCTGAAACTGGCGATCCTGTACTCGCGGTCGATGTCCCCGGTAAACTTCTCAGCCTGCAAGGTGCCCTCCCCTTTATTCGCAACCACCTGGTAATCCTCGATTTTTATATTGTCAGGCGTCAACTGGTGCCGATAAAACAGCCCATTATCCAGCCGCTCCATGGCCTGTATGATTTCTGTCACCTGTGCCTTGCCTGTCAGTGTCCCAAACGGGCTGCATTGCAGGCCTGAGCCCCTCCTCTGGGCGCCCTTCTTTGTTAGTATCTGGTACCGGGGCACCACCAGGTAACACAATTCCCTGGCCCGGGTCACGGCCACGTAAAACAGCCTCATGTTTTCCGCTTCCCGCTCCCTTTCCAGGGCCGTCAATTGGGGCTTACCCAGGTCCAGGACCCTGCCATGCCCGCCTGCGTCATACAAGGGCACAAAGTGCTCCTCCCTGCGTTTCTTTTTTGTCCTGGCCCATTCGTACGCGCAAAACACGATTTTGTACTCCAGCCCCTTGCTGGCATGCACCGTGGCTATGGTTAGTGCCTCATCATCCCGCTCCAACCTGATTTCCCTCTCCTCGGACTGCGACGAATGGTCCCGGGTCTCGGCAATCCTCCTGCCCAGCCATGTGATCAGGGCCATTGGGCTGTCGTACCCCTCCTTCTCCGCCTGGTGCAGCAGTTCCGCCAGGTGCAGCACGTTCGTCAAAACACGCTCGCCGTCGGCCAGGGACAGCGTATGTTTCCTCAATTCCAGGGTGTTGGCCATCTCGGTGAACATGGCCATAAACCCTTCCTCCAGCCACCGGGTCCTGAAACGCAGGAAGTGTTCGTAGTATTTGGGCACCAGGTCCTCGCCCTTGTCGATCAGGTCCTGCATGTTCACGCCTATTACGGGCGATACCAGGGCCGGCCTAATCGTCCGGTCCGACGGCGCAGCAGCAGCATTCATCAGGTCCAGCATGTACCCCGCCTCCTTCGAGGCAAACACATCGCCCGTGCGTTTCAGCACACTTGGCACGCCTGCCCGTGACAAGGCGTTGTGTACATCAGCCGCGTGCGCGTTGGTATCAACCAGGATCGCGATATCCGAGGGCCTGACACCTTTTCTTTCACCGCCGGACACATAACCGTGTTTCAGCAGGCGCACCACCTCAGCGGTCACGGCCTTTACGGTAAGGTACTCGGACTCGTATTTGTTCAAGGCCCCTTGCTCTGGCCTCTTTACATCCCTGGTTTTTGACAGGGTCATTACATGCATCCTGGGCTCGATGTCCCTGGTTTGCCTGTGCGCCCGTACCGGAATGAACCGGATCTTTTTTTCCACAAACGGATTGTCCACCTGCTGAAACAGCAGGTTAACCGCATCCACCAGCAGGGACACGGACCTGTAGTTCGTATCCAGTTCCCACTCCCGGTCCACCGCGTCCTTCGCATTCAGGTACGCATAGATGTCCGCACCGCGAAACCGGTAGATCGATTGCTTGGGGTCACCGATAAAATAAACCGCCTTGTCCGGATCCGGATTTTCGACGAATATACGACGGAATATCTCGTACTGTACCGGGTCCGTGTCCTGGAACTCGTCTATCATGGCCGCCTTGTATCGTTTGCGTAGCACATCCGCATACGATGGTGACGCCCTCAGCCCGTCACGCACCAGGCGCAGCATGTCGTCAAAGGTCAACACGCCAAGTCGTTTTTTTAGTTCGGGATAGGCCTTGTGAAAATACCCTGTAAATGCCTCCAGAAAGGCCGTCACATCATCCTGGGCGTCGGCCCGGATTTCCAGGTCCGGGTTGCCCCTGAGCACCCGTGCCAGTTCCCGGAGTTTCTTCAAGATATCCGCTTCACCCACCAGGAAATCAAGGTCCTGGTCATAGTACTGCCGCCAAAAATCCCCGACCACCTGGGCGATCAGTTCGGTGTCATCCGGCAGGACCTCCATGTTAAACAAGGCCCTGTTTTCGAATGCATAATCCCCCAGCATGCGCTGGCAAAAGCCGTGAATCGTAAAGATCGCGGCCTGGTCGAAACTGACCAGTGCCAGGCGCAGCCGGTTGCGCTTGTCGTCCACCTTGCCACTGGCCTGTTCCACGATCCGTGCCTCGTCGCCCGTGGGATTGCCCAGGCCCTCCACCGCATCCAGCGCCGTTTCCAGGCTGCTGCGCAAACGGTCTCTCAATTCCTTGGTTGCGGCCTCGGTAAAGGTCACCACCAGCATGTCATCGACCTGCAACCCGCGTTCCAGCACCAACCGAAGGTACAGTTTTTCAATGGTGTATGTCTTGCCCGTGCCGGCACTGGCCTCTATCAGGTGCACCCCTTGCAACGGAATCGTCATAAAATTCAGTGAATCAGGCATCTTGCACTCCTATTCCGGCAGCCTTAGTCATTTGGCCAAACACCAGTTCCGCCGCCTTTTTGAAACGCTCGAGCAGTTCCGGGTGGGCATCCTGGTCCAGCAGGTCCATCGGGAACAGCAAGTCGTTTCCATCGGCCGCATACTCGCCCGGCCGGTGAAAAGAGGGCTCCCATTCCGCCCTGGCCGCATCCTCAGGCAACTTCTTGCCATGGTTCTTGTATGCAAAGGACGTGTGCACAAAAAAGGGCAGGGGGGTTTGCATACCCTCGATGTACAATCCCACCAGGTCATTCAGTATCTTCAAGGCATCCTCCGGTTGCGGTATCTTCAGGTCCAATGCCGTTGCATAGCCCTTGTCCCTTTCCCTGAACACGCACCGGACCCTGTCCACCATAAGTACGCCGGACGCCACCAGCACCAGGCCCTTGACCCAGCCCTCCAGCAACACGGACCCCTGGTTCTTGGAATACCTGTACACCATCAATTGATTATCCGCCGTCCCATCAATACTGATCCTCCCGCGTACCCGAACCTTGTCCAGCTTCACGTCAACCATGTGTGCCAGTCGCTGTTGCCATCCGTATCCCTTTGTTTTATCTGCAAATTTTTGCAGTTCATCCAACAGCAGCCCGCACCTTTCCTGGCCGAACTTGCCAGGCGGCAGTATGCCTTCCGCGTTCCACTGGTCCAGGATTTCCCGCTGGCTCCCACCCTGTAACAATGCCGCCAGCGCGTCGCTTTCCCGGAAAAAATCGAGGGCACACGCCATGGGCTCATCGTCCTGAGGCAGCCACTCCGGCGTGTCCCTCACCTTTATGCCCACGCAGTGTTCCAAAAAGGCCTTTGACGGCCTTTTCAGGAAGGAAATCAACTGGTTTGCATCCAGTTCGGTCGGCAGTTCACCGCTCACGCGTCGGACCTTCCAGGGCTCCACAGGCCGTGTCCTTTTTGACAATGCAGCCCTGGCACCCTCCAGGTTCTGGATGGAAAAACTCCTCAATTCCCGCGACTGGAAATACCTGGGCGAAAACGCCTGCAGCGGGTGTACCGTTGTCAGGGCTTCGATCAGGGCATCCCGGTTGTCAGGCGCCTGGCCGGGCAGGACAAAATACCGCCGGACATAGTTTTTCAGTTCCTCCACCACCACGGAAGCCGGTTTCGGGGCATTGTCGATCAATCCGCGGCCGACGTGGCTGATAACCAGGGTTTGCCGAACCGACAACAGGGTCTCCAGGAACAGGTTCCGGTCGTCCAGCCTGGGATTGCGGTCCCCGGGCCTGGGTTTTTGGCCTGTAATGTCGAAATCCGGCCTGCGTCCGCTGCGGGGAAATACACCGTCGTCCATGCCCAACAGCCAAATCACCTTTGCCGGTATGCTGCGCATGGGCCGCATCCTGCAAAAGGTCACCCCGCCAAACAGGAAATTCATTGCGCTTTCCCGGTCCAGTATTGCATCCTCGATCGCCTGCCTCATCACGTCAACCGGCACACACTCCCCCTGCACCGCAGCCATGTTGCCGACGAGCCGCGCCATTTGCCCCGTAAATTCCACGAAGGTCCTGTCCACCTCCCTGTCACGCCCGTGGAGCAACCCGTGTTCCTCGGATGTCATTTCGGAAAACAGTTCCTGCCACTGCAACGGGTTATGCGGGTGCTTCAGTTCGTTGTACCACCACTTCAGCCGCTGTACGAACTCCACGAAACCGCCCATCACCTCCACCAGGCTGGATGGTATGTCCAAGGGTGCAATGCCCTGCCACCTGCCCTGTGCCATGGCCCACCCCAACAGCAGCCTGTTGACACCGAACTCCCAGGAATTCGCCTCGAATCCAGCCTTACCACCCAGTTCCCGTTTCCGAAAATCCGCGTCCAATCCCCACCTGATACCCGACTCCTCCAGCCAGGACCTCACCTGGGGCAGGTCATCCTCGTCCAGCCCGAATTTCGGGTAAACCACCGGGTTTTCGAACAGCGCCAGCACCTCGCTCAACCGGAACCTGGACTGGGGCAGGTTTGCCAGGTCCATGACCAGTTTTAGCACCTGGTTTCCGGCCATGGGAGGCGCATCGGCAATGGTATAGGGGATGCTGGTTTCCCTGGTTTCCGGATTGCCGAACACGGCCTCTATGTAGGGTGCGTACTTGTCCATATCCGGCGTCATGACCAGCACATCGTAGGGCTGGACCCCTCGATCCCGCATGAGCAGCAGCAACTGGTCCCTCAGGACTTCCACCTCGCGCATGGGCGAATGGCAGACATGAAACATCAGGCTGCGGTCCCCCGGACGGACCACGCGCTTGCATCCTTTTGCGGGGTTTTCCAGTTTCAGCATGTCGTTTTGCACCTGGTGCAGCAGGTCCTCATCCTGGTTGTTTTCCCGGAATTCTTCCTCCCCCTGTTCGACAAAGTCCATTGACAATACCAGTTTTGAATAATTACGCGACAGCACACCCAGTGACGACAACAGGGGGTTGCCCACATCCAGGTACGCGGCCTTGCCATCCTTTAACACCGTTTTAATCTGCTGTCTTTCGGAAACCGTGTAGGCCCAGAATTCCTTTGTGGGTGACAGGTAGTACAGTGACACACCGGTAAATCGTGATAAATGCTGGAAAAAATTCAGGTACAATGGGGACAGCGATGACATGCCAAACAGGTGCACCCCGGGGGGCAGGTGACAATCACCGCCTGCTTCGTCCATGTGCAGGAAATCCATCAACCTGGCGGTCAGCAGGTGTTTTTCATTGCCCTGAAGCAGCATTTTCCACAGTTCCCGCTGCCATTCGTCCTTCTTTTCCAAAGGTGGAATATCCACACCCTTCGGCACATTCAACCCTGACCACTGCATGATTAACGCGGGCCTGTACTGCATGTAATCGGAAAACAGGTTTGCCAGGCGCATGGCCAGTTGATACGCCTTCAACGGGGACCCTTCGACGTACTCCCGCACCTTTTCAGGCAGGATCGAGCGGTCCGCAGCATAGATTCGCCAGGCCATGGACTCAACCGAAAACGGGTCCTGGCCTCTCAGGTCCGTGCATTCACGCAGGACCCCCAGTATGAACGCCCTGGGAAACGGGAAATCGATATTTGCGACCACGCCCAGTTGTTCAGCCAGCCTCAGGCTGACCCAGCGCTGCATACCCTTGCTTTGAACCACTATCGCAGGCCTCGCGAACGGGTCCATGTTGTCATTGATATTCCCTGCCAGCCTGTTGACCAGCACTTCCATGCGGTTGCTTGTATATAAATTTATCATCCCCTGCTCCCTTCTGGGCTTATCCGCATTATAACACATGGACACAAGTCGGGCCGTAGTATTTATACAAATTACATGAATGGCCTTTCCGTGACCGTCCGTCATCCCATTGGCCACGTCCACGGAAATAGCCGGCAGGATGCCGGCCCCACTCGGCCACGGTCTCGGCCAACGGTCACGGCCACGGACTCGGGTGTCTGGCATCGGGTATCGGGCCGCAGCCTTCGGCTGCTTCGGGACGGCCCTTCGGTCCTTGCGGGAAGACTTCCGTTGTAACCGAGAACCCTCGGCCTCGGTCTCGGCCACGGAAAAGGCCGGCGGGACGCCGGCGAACCAAGCAGGCGAGGACGCCTGCGCTCCACTCGGCCTCGGTCTCGGTCAACGGCCAACGGCCTCGGACTCGGGTGTCTGGCATCGGGTATCGGGCCGCAGCCTTCGGCTGCTTCGGGACGGCCCTTCGGGCCTTTCGGGAAGACTTCCGTTGTAACCGAGAGCCCTCGGCCACGGTCTCGGTCACGGAAAAGGCCGGCGGGACGCCTGCGCTCCACTCGGCCACGGTCTCGGCCAACGGTCACGGCCTCGGACAACGGCCACGGCCACGGCAAAAAAACGTTTGACAGGGCCGCTTTGTGCGGCCTATACTGGCGCGTAAGGGAGGTTTTATGACTCGCCTGGAGCGGTTGATAGCAAATTTTTCCATTGAAAACCTGCAAGGTTTTTTCCGCGATGTGAACCCGGATTTCAGGCCGAATGACCGGGATTACGGTTTTTTGTTTCAGGGTGATACCCGCATTCACGAACAGATACGGCAAAAATATGAACGGATCCGGGTGGTGGGCTTTGCCCAAATGGAAAATGCCGACGAGCTGGTGGTGATCGCGGCCAGGAGCCGGGAATCCCTGACATCCAGGACAGGCAAAAAATTGCAGTACCAGGTGGCCAAGGACATACTGAAATACGAAAACCGGGATGCCGCGATCTTCGTGTTTTACGATGATGCGGGCGCCTTTCGTTTCAGCCTGGTGCGCGCCCAGTACAAGGGCCGCAACCGCGATTTCACCACGTTCAAACGCTACACGTATTTTGTCAGCCCCAATTTGACCAACGCCACGTTCAAAAAACAGGTGGGCAGCGCGGATTTCACCGACCTGGACAACCTGCAAAAGGCATTCAGCGTGGAACCGGTGACCAGGGAGTTTTATACCAGGGTGGCGGATGCGTTTTACCGGCTGGTGGGCAGCACCACGAACAAAAAACGTTACCAGCCCGCATTGAAACTGCCTTCCACGGATATTGACACGGACCCGGAAAAATACCGGCAGTTCGCAGTGCGACTGATCGGGCGTACCCTGTTCGTGTGGTTTTTGAAAAACAAGTCATCCGACAGTGGCAAGCCCCTGATCCCAAACGCCTGGCTGTCATCCGAATACGTTGAAAAAACAAGGGATTACTATCACGGGCTGCTGGAAAAACTGTTTTTTGAAATGCTGAACACGCCGGTTGACAAACGTGACGATGCGACCCTGCCCGACGGACACCGGTACGTGCCGTTTTTAAACGGCGGGCTGTTCGAACCGGACCCGGACGATTTTTATAAACCCGGACCCGGTGGATTTTCCCTTTCCCACAACACGTTAAAGGTCCCGGACCAGTGGTTCGTCGATTTTTTCCAAACCCTGGAGCAGTTCAATTTCACCATTGACGAAAACTCCTTGAACGACCAGGAGATCAGCATTGACCCGGAAATGCTGGGCACCATATTCGAAAACCTGCTGGCTGAAATCGACCCGGCCACGCAACAGACCGCGCGCAAGGCCACGGGCAGTTTTTACACGCCCCGCCCGGTGGTGGATTACATGGTGCAGCAGGCCCTGATGGCCCATTTGCAGGCCAAAACAGGGCTCGACGAACAAAAATTGCACGCCCTGTTCACGGATGATGACGTGGAATTCACCGGGGAGCAAAAAAACGCCCTGTTGATTGCGTTTGACACCCTGAAACTGCTGGACCCGGCCTGCGGCAGCGGGGCCTTTCCAATGGGCGCGCTGCACAAGATCACCACGGCGCTGCAAAAACTGGACCCGGATGCCCAGTGGTGGAAGGACCGACAACTGGCAAAGATCGAAAACCCGGCCTATCGCGAAAGTTTAAGGAAAAAACTGGATGATTCCGAGGTGGATTACATACGCAAGCTGGGCGTGATCCAGCATTCGATTTACGGCGTAGACATCCAGCCCATTGCCACGGAAATCGCCCGGCTGAGGTGTTTTTTGAGCCTGGTGGTGGACGAGCGCATAGACGATCACGCAAAAAACCGCGGGATCTATGCCTTGCCGAACCTGGAATTCAAATTCGTGACTGCCAACACGTTGATCCACCTGGGCAAGGATTGGAACCCGGACCTGGATTTCACCGGAACTGATGCGGATATCCGCGAATTACAGCGCTATCGCGACGAATACATGTATGCAACCGGTGATGACAAGTCAGGGTTGAAAAAAAGGATCCTGGAGTTGCGCGACCTGATCGCTGAAAAAGAGGCAAAGGCCACGCATTCGGCAGGGTGGATCACGAAAGTGGGCAACTGGGCCCCCTTTGGCAACAGGCCCAGTCCGTGGTTTGACCCGAAAATGATGTTTGGCAGGGATGCGTTCGACATCGTAATAGGCAATCCGCCGTATATCCAGTTGCAAAAGGCATCGGGCAGCGGGGAAAAATTCGCTGATTTCTATAAAAACGAAAATTACTACACCTTTGACCGCACGGGTGACATCTATGCCCTGTTTTACGAACGGGGCATTGAATTGCTGGAGCACTCGGGCGTGCTGTGTTACATCACGTCGAACAAGTGGATGCGTGCCGCTTACGGCAAAAAATTGCGGCATTTTTTATGCGTGCATGACCCCATGAAATTGCTCGATTTGGGGCCTGGCGTGTTCAACACGGCCACCGTGGACACGAACATCCTGTTGATCCGCAAGACCGGCAAAAAATTGCAGGACGTGAACATAAAAAAGGAAAACTGCGGGGTACGGGCAATCACGTTGCACGCTGGAAAAGACGCCAAAACCGACCTGGCCGCGCTGGATGACAACGAATTCATCACTTTGGATGACCTGGGTGAACAAAGCTGGATCATTATTTCGAAACAGGAACAGCAAATAAAGGACAAGATCCAGCGCATGGGCACGCCGTTGGAACAATGGGATGTAAAGATCAATTACGGGATCAAGACCGGTTTCAACCCGGCCTTTATTATTGACGGCAAAACCAGGGACGAACTGATAAAAAAGGACCCAAAGAGCGCTGAAATCATAAAACCGATCTTGCGTGGCCGCGACATCGAACGCTACAGGGCGAATTTCGCGGATAAGTGGTTGATTGCCACGTTTCCGGCATTACATTTGGACATTGACGATTACCCGGCAATAAAGGCGTTTTTGCAGGGTTTTTGGCCGAAACTGGTGCAAGAGGCACGGCCAATAAGCCAACAGGAACGGCAATCCTTGATGGAACATGCCCGGAAATATGGGATTAAGCTGAAGATGTCGGACCTGAAAAAAAGCCGAAAAAAGACAGGAAATCAATGGTTTGAGACTCAAGACCAGATAGGGTATTATGAAGAATTCGAGAAAGAGAAGATCATTTATAGGGAAATAAGTGATGCAATGAATGCAACTCTGGTAAAGGAGGGCCTGTACACAAATAACAAACTTTATCTGATAACGGGTGAAAGGCTAAAATTGATTCTGGCAGTCCTGAATTCTTTTTTGTTTGCCAGGATGATGCTGGCAAGTACAAATGTAACCGGAGGAAAAGGGCAAGATTTTCTTTCAGAAGTTAAGATCCCCAAAATCCCAGAAGCACAACAAAAGCCCTTCGAGGACCTGGTGGACCAAATCATTGCGAAAAAGGCCCTGGGCCAGGACACCTCGGCCCAGGAACGCAGGATCGACATCATGGTGTACAAACTGTACGGGCTGGATTACGCAGAAGTAAAGATTATTGACCCGGATTTCGCATTGACCAGGCAGGAGTACGAGAATTTTAAATGAATGGCAATGGGAAACCAATTGGAGCGCAGGCGTAATAAGGGTGTTGAAAAAGTCGTTATGTTACCCAACGCACAATTTGTCTTGTAACGTAACACATTGAATTCGCGCAATATTCGTAGGGGTGGGTCTAAGACCCGCCCTGAAATTGCCATCAAATCAACGCCCTCGTAATAGCGGTACGTTGAGCATCAAACAGGTACAACGAAGCAGTAGATGGGCCGCTTGCAGGGCCCGGCTCCCGAATTTAGACAGGTAATTTGGGGATTTGACGTTGGGTTGACGAAACGTGTTTTTCACAATAGAATCGGCCTGTATTGCCGGGGTGGCGAAATGGTAGACGCAGGGGACTTAAAATCCTCTGGAGGTGTCCTCCGTGCGGGTTCGAGTCCCGCCCTCGGCACCGGGGACCGCCCATGTATCCAGGAGACAGCATGAGTACTGAGGCAACACATGTCACAACCAACCGTGGACGCTTGCCCGTGGTTGCGATTATTGGCAGGCCCAACGTGGGTAAGTCCACCTTATTCAACCGCCTTGCAGGGAGACGCAAGGCTATCGTGGATAACAGGCCAGGGGTCACGAGGGACCGATTGTATTCTGTTGTAAAGGGCGATGAGTGTTCCTTTTTGTTGGTGGATACCGGCGGGCTTGTGCCGGGTGAGGAATCCAATGACGATGTTCAGACCCAGGTCAGGGCTGCCATACAGGAGGCAAACCTGCTAATCTTTGTCCTGGATACGCATACGGGTATCACCCCATTGGACCTTGATGTGGCAGGCATGGTCAGGCATACGAACAAGCCCGTGCTTTTTGTCGCAAACAAGGTGGACACGGACAAACACCTGAATGAGGTGGGTGCCCTGTACGAAGTGGGGGCCGACGAGGTGATGGCGGTTTCCGCAGAGCACAACCGGGGTATTCGGGACCTGAAGGAAAGGATATGTGCCTTGTTGCCAGCCACAGGTGAGGTATCTGAACAGGATGATACGATCAGGGTGGCGATCATAGGCAGGCCCAACGTGGGTAAGTCCACGCTGGTCAACCGGCTCGTCCAGGACCAGCGAATGGTGGTATCACAACAGCCCGGGACCACCAGGGATGCGGTGGACGTGGACGTGGAAATCGAAGGGCAGCGGTACTGTTTTGTTGATACGGCAGGGATCCGCCGCAGGTCGAAGGTCCATGACCCGGTAGAGTTTTTCAGTGTGATGCGGGCCATACGCGCCATTGAGGAGGCCCAGGTCGTGGTTTTGATGATGGATGCAAAGGACCCGGCCACTGACCAGGACAAAAGGCTGGCCGGGCTTGCCATCGACAGGGGCAGGGGACTGGTACTGTGTGTCAACAAAACTGACCTCATCAAGGGCACGCCGGATGCCCTTGCCGTGCCTGTCAAGGTCAAGGAGCGGTTCTTTTTCGCCTCGTTTGCGCCAATGGTTCGATTGTCCGCCAAAACAGGGATGAACCTCCATAAACTGTTACAGGCCATACAAACCGTACATGAAAACCTTCGCAGGCGTGTACCGACCGCCAGTTTGAATACCTTCCTGCACGAGGTTGTGGAACGGCATCCACCTCCATCCAGGGGTGGCAGGCGCCCAAGGGTCATGTACATTACCCAGGTAAGGTCTGAACCGCCCGTAATTGCAGCCTTTTGTAAGCACCCGGATGCAATACCGGACCAGTATAAACGCTACTTGCTGTCGCGTTTCAGGGAATATTTTGGTTTTGAGGGGGTGCCGATCAAATTGCTTTTAAAAACAGAAAATTGATAATTTAGTCAACATAAACAGTAATTATATTGATTTAGATATAGTTGTTGATTTTACAAAACCTTAACAAATAACAAAAAAGTCCTTGCATGTAGAGGTTAAATGGTTTAAACTTATCCTGGTATTTTTTCTTGGGGAGGAAATAATGGATGACAAAGACATTCAAAACAAGACGTATGACGAGAGGATATTCGAGATGCAACTCAGGGCACTCAGTAACCTGGTAAGGGTTGATATCCTGAAGACGGTCAGCAAAAGTGCAAAATCCGTGATCGAAATCAGCCGGGAAGTGGGGCTATCTCAGCCCTCTTCATCCAACCAGGTAAACACGCTTTGGGGTGCGGGCTTTTTAAACAAGCGCAAGGAAGGCAAACATGTTTACTATGAACTGAACAAGGATGCCTTCAAGCGGTTCCAGAAACGGCTCGCAGAATACATCAAACTCAGGTAATCCCTGGAGCAGTTAATCGCTCCAAATCCCTGGCCAGGTGCACCACATCGTCCCTGGAAACCGAACCGGGGGTACGAATTATGCACGAATAATGCAAGCCGTTATCCCCTATATCCAGCGTGTGATGGTTGTTATTGCCGATACCGGCGACTGAACCGGTATCCGATTTTTGCTGTATATCCGCTGCGGTTGTATCGATGTCTATGGTCAGGCCGTAACCCGGGGGCCACAGGGAGGGATGACTATGGATAACCCATGAACCGCTCGGCCTGTCACCTTTTGCAGAGCCAGACTCCAGGATAGTTGCCGGGGGCTCGTACGTAAGTCCCATTTCCTGGGCCGCCGCCCTGATCCCCTGCAACACCCCCAGCCTGTTGGCAAACACCAGTTTCCACAGGTGTGACCCTTCGTCCGGCATGGTCCTGACCACGGTAGGCAGCAGCAATATGGCGGCCGTGGTGGCCCCGCCCAGGCAGATCACAGCGGCAATAGTGAACATACTCAAGTCCAGGTCCATCTGCACCATGTAAATGCTGTAGAAGATCACGGGGACCTGGAGTATGGACAGCATAAAGGCCAGCCAGGCCCTGCGTAATTTAGAACCCAGCAATACCACCAGTACCGTCAAGGCCATTAATTGAGGCACCAAAACCCAAATATTGTGCTCCATGGCAATATGGATCCCTGATTCCTCCACCCATGAATACCCCCAATCCATAAACATGGTGAACGTGACAATGACCTCTATAATTATTGCTGCCGACAGGGTAATCTTCTGGGCTCGCCTGCCCCCTTTGACGGCCCAATAAATGGACAGGATCAACAAAAATGCACTGAAGCCGCCCCAAATGGTTTCCATTACAACGCCATGGTCACTATTTGGCCGTAATCGACATGAAACAAGCGGTGGTGCCCTTTGAAAGCATACCCATGCCAGCCAGGATTATTACAAGCAAAAGGACATAAAAAAACAAGCGCCACCACAATTTTCCAGAAGACTGGAAAGAGGGTCGGCTGTAATGATGGTGTCGCCTCCTGTCCTTCATTTGAATTTCAATGCGCTGGGATAATAGCGGTAAAAACGCAAAGTATCGATATCAAATCCGTAATCGGCGGAGGACTTCTTTTTATTGATGATTACGACCATGCTACGTCCGTCTGCGGACCACCATACCTCTTTCAACTGGACCTGTGGCGCCTTACCCGCGGAAATTTTGTCGAATACGGCGGTCCGGTTGCCCCGCATGGCCATGATCACGAAATACTTGCCTTTTAGTATGCCAAAAAAGGTGATCTTGCCCCGCGGTCCCTGCGTGGAATTCTTGCCGGCATCAGAAATATGATATTTTTTCGATAGTTTTTTCTTGATTTGTTTGGCCTGTGCCTCCGTGGCAAAAGGCCTGGAAGTCACCATTTTGCCTTCAGGTATTGTAAAGACGGCAACCCGATTCCCTCCATTCGGGTCCACGATCTTTGCCATGGCCATCCTGGCATCCGCTGAAAACCCCCAGAAGGTCACCTTGATTTCCTCGTCCGCCGAGGCCAGGGCTACCGAGGACACCACCACACACGACAATAACACCCATAATTTGATCATATTTCTCATGCATCACCTCACAGATCACAACAATAAAGTTGTCTGGAAGGACAGTGGCTTCCGGGTCGGGTCCGGCGGAAACAACCATCCCTTTACCTTTTGTCTGATGCAATTAAACAATGCAGGATCGGACAAACCTTCCGGCTGCCTTAGTTTCACGTGCGTAACCTTGCCCGAACTGGCAACGGTAAAATTCAACACCACCTTGACGGTCTGGCCCATCAGGTAACTCTTGCGCTTGGAACAGATCACCAACTGCTTGGTTCGGCCCTGGAGAAATCGCTCCATGCCCTTTCGGGTCAAACTGATCTTGGGCATGGACACAACCGTTTTCTTTTCCACCTTCACCGGCGCCTCGGTGTGGCCCGAACTCAAAAACAAGGAACCGTATTCCTTTGCCAGGGCCAGGTCCTTTTGTGACGGCGTATGCTTTCGTTTACGCCAGTGCGACACATGTGTCCTTGAAGTCCTGACGTGACGGTGCCTGGCAACCGTGGCCTTTGGCATTTTTCGTACAGCCGCATGCCCCCGGCTGATGACCGGTACAACGCGCTCAGGTTGCTTCGGTTTTTCGGCCACTGCGTACGTATTATACTTGAAACCGCTGTCATCGCCCGTATCCGGTAATTTTATGGTTTCCTTCTTTGGTGCCCTGGCGGCAAAGAATACCGTTATACCGACAACCAGCGCAATAACCACCAGGCCTGCTGTCAGGTATATCAGGTTACGCTTCTTTGACTTTTGCTCTATCTGTGTGAGTACGGAAAATTCCCTGAGCGTATCCTTTCGCGGGGTAACGGGCTCCGCGGCGATTTTTTCCAACGGGTCCATTTCCTGGTGTATTGGCTGCCGGGTCTCCACCTGGTCAAGCACAGGCGGCTCGAACACCTTGGTGAAAAACTTCTTTTCCTCCTGGGATTCCACTATTTCATGGAGGTCGGACTCCTCAAGTTCCTCGACCTGGGAACGGACCTTGGCCGTGGCTGAATGGATCGCATCCTCTGAAACGGACGGTATCCTGGCGGTGCCGAAAATATCCTTTACCGATGAGATACTGCTGATCGAATCATCCGCCATGCCCGTATTTTCAGGTACCTCCGATATTCCGGATATATTGGACTGGTCTTGGGCTGCCTGACCGGGCGGTGGCGGCGGTATAATCCCTGAGTCCTCCTGCGATGGCAAAGGAATCCGTGTTATTAACGTCTTTTCCTCTTCCTGGGAATCGACCCACTGCTGGAATTCCCTCAACAGGTCCTTCAGGTCATCGATCCTTTCAGCCCGTCTCCACTTCGGCAGACCGGGTTTCCACATGAAGGTGCGAGGGGTGATCTCGCCGTTCTTCAATTTTTTCAGCAGGTCATCCCTGGTAAACGGGCCACTGCGTTTACCTTTTTGCAATACGTACCAGCGTTCCTTTTGGGGTGCTGGTTTGGGTTTGGGCTTTTTAACGGGTGGTTTCTTTACGGGCACGGATTTTGTAGGTCTGCCGAGGAATACGAAAGGCTCACCCAGCGCCGGGTCCCGAACGTAAACTGTTGCGGAACACTTTCGACACGTAATCTTTACGGTCTTACCCCGTATCTTTTCGTCCTTGATTCTATATTTTGTGCCACAGGATGGACAGATTATTTCCATGTCACCTACACCAGCCGACGTATAGTTTACCACCCACAAAGCGCCATTTCAAGCCATTTCAATAGATTCCCAAATTACCTGACTAAATTCGGCAGTCGTACGCCGCAAGCGGCTAACCTACGTTGTGTTTGCACCCATGTATGCACAACGTAGCGCTATTACGAGGGCGTTGAAAGAGACCTCCCTGGGATCGCCGGCAGCCTCGAGGGTGGGTAAAGTCGTTATATTACTCACCACAAAATTTGTCCTGTAATGTAACACACTGAATTTACACAATATTCGTAGGGGTGGGTTCTAATCACGCCCTGAATTTGCCATCAAATCAATACCCTCGTCTTCTCCAGCCTTTTCCGTGGCCGTGACCGTTGGCCGTGACCGAGACCGAGACCGTGGAGCGCAGGCGGCCTCGCCTGCTTGTAACCCAGGCGGCTCGCCTGGTCTTTCAGCCGTGACCGTGTGGGCGGAGGTGGAATCGGGTGTTTCAGACCTCCTGGGGTGTGCCTAAAAAATCAAGAAAATAGTCCCTCTTGCCGCGATTGCAAGGGCAGGCCGCTGCGCGGTTGCTGTGCAACCCTTGTCAATC
>WGCQ01000271.1 GCA_015493765.1 Deltaproteobacteria bacterium | reverse complement strand
ATGATGATGTCAATCGGGGGCATTGGGCCGAGGTCAGCGTCAGGGACGGCGTCGGCGTCAGTGACAGTGTCGATATCAGAGACGGTGTCCGTGTCCGTGACAGTGTCCGTGTCCGGGGCCGTGTCAGCGTCGGTGGTGTCAATACGGGTGTCACGATGGATGTCCGCAGTATCAGTAACGGTGTCCGCGTCAATCACGGTGTCATGTGCGGTGTCGGCGCGTGTATCGGCATCCGCGTCCAGGGCCGTGTCGGTGTGTGTCACATCCATGAATGCATCCGGTACGTGGCAGATGTGGTCTGGTCCGCATTTCTGGCCTGCGGGGCAATTTTTGTCCGTCTTGCACCCATAGGCCCCGCTGTAGGACATGTCGCATCCGCCCATGGACAATGCAAACCCTGCAAGTACTGAAAACACGAGTAGTTGGACACTAAAACCCTTACGCATCATGACAAACCTCCATGCATGCCGGGCGGGCCGCCCGGTTTACAAGCAGGCCAGCGGCCTGCGCTCCACCCACGCCTTGATGTTGCACATCACCGTGGGGTGGGGTCACCAATGGGCGGGTCTGAGACCCGCCCCTACGATTCAATGACAAATCCGTCAAATTAACACCCCCGGAAAGGCCTGCGCTCCATGCGCCCCATGCACTCCACCAACGCCTTGATGTTGCACATCCCTGGGGTCCGTAGGGGCGGGTTTTAAACCCGCCCTCGATGTATTTGTCCAAAGAATCAATGTACTCAACCGACAAAGCAATGTATTTGATCTACAAAGCAACGTACAGAAGCGACGAAGCGGTGTACTGGAACGACAAAGTAGTGTACTGGAACGACAAATCGATGTACTCAATCGGCTAAGCAACGTACAGAAGCGACAAAGTAATGTACAGAAGTCGCAAAGTAATGTACTCAACCGACGAATCGATGTGTTTGACCCTTGGTGTTGCACATCCCTGCGAACCGCCAGCATCCCTGTGGAGCGCAGGCCGCTGGCCTGCCTGGTCCGCCGGCGTCCCGCCGGCATTGCCACCCGGAAGGTGGCGGTCCAACAAACCGTGTATGACACATCCATCAAATCAACACCTTACCACGTACCGGTCAACACCACGGCCGCACCCTTGCCGGGCAAAGGCGACATGGCAAACCCCAGGGGGTGCCTGCCGTGGCCTACGAAAAAACTGGTGATAATGCTTGCCGCGCCTGTGCCGTAAAGCGCATAGGCAGTGTAAAACTTCCACCTTGCGGACGAACGGGCCGAATCCACATCCTGCACAGTGGGGTGCCCCTGGGTTGCGTGTTTCCAGCCAACGTAACCCGCTATGTTTAATGCAGCGCCTGCAAGCACCACGGCAAGCCCGCCCCAAAACAGGCCTTGCTTGACCTTTGAGTACGCGGGCACGGGCCTAAGTATGCGGGCATGCACCACGGGCCTGGATACGCGGGCCTTGGCTCTTGCAGGCATGACCGCCTTGTGCGGCCTCGACGTGATTGCAGGGGTACGGGTCCTGACAACGGGCCTGGGTAAAACCGGGTGCCTGTTTTGCGGGGTCTGCACCTGTTTGGGTTTTACCCTGGCGACCGGCCGGGCCTTGGCCTTTGCAATGCGCTGTTTCATCGCCTGGATCTTCTGTTTTGCCCTTGCCTCCAGTTTTGTGCCCCGGACATGTTTCAGGAACGCCTCGAAATACGGCAGGGCCTTTGCAGGTTCGCCCATCAGTTCGTAGCACCGGGCAATGTCCCAGTTGATGCCCGGTACCTCGGCCTTGGCCTTGGACCGGAAAAACAGTTTCAACGCCTGTTTGTATTTGCCTGCCTTGATCAGGGCCACGCCCTCCTGGGCCAGGTGCTTGGCCTCTTTTACACCGGACTGGTCCGCCAGGCATGGGGTCGGTCGAAATACGCCCATACCCCAGGCCAGCACAGCCACCAGCACGAACAGCACAAACCTGCCTTTCATAAAATCCCCCTTAAATCAATGGCACACCAATATTCGGTTTTTTGCCTTTCTTTTGCCTTTGTTTTTGCTTTTTCTTATGGCCGACCCTGGTGCGGTGCACCTGCTTTTTCAATTGTATGTGCACCGCGGACTTTGCCGCTGCAATGCCCTGTTTTATGACAAGGGTCCTGGATACGTAGCCTGGTGCCTGCACGTGGATGCGGATCGGCCGGTCCTTATCCTGCGGTTTTTTCACCACGAATTTCCAGGCCATTGGCGCATGGCCCACGGGCCTGCCATTGATCCTGACCCTGGCGTGGGGCGGGGATGTGACGATGCGCAGGTTGTGTTGCACAGGTGCCGGCACAACGGCCTTGCGTGGTGTCTTTTTGTTGTTCTTTGCAATTTGGGTGTTTTTACTGCCCGCGGACACGACAGCGGTTTTGTGTGAAGCGGGCTTCGCAGGTTTGTGCGCAGGCGCCCCGGGAACCGGTTTTATAACATGCGTACGGGCTGCCCTAACAGGTGTCTGCGGCCTGGGGCGGGGCTTTTTATCGCGTAATTTTGTAGCGTTTTTTGCAAGCCCGGCCTTTCGTGGCACCTGCGTCCGAATACGCACAACCTTAGGCCTGTCCTTGGGACGGGGGGTGCCGCGGCCGAATGCCCAGAACGCACCGGCCAGCGCGGCCAGCAGGACAATAACGCCCGCGATGTACAGGCCCTTGCGGGAAGGACGCGGGTGTGCCCCAACGGATGAGGACGGTGTATCCGTGTCCGATGCATGCCCGTCGATACGGGTGGGTTGTTGTTCCCGGGACGGCGTGACAGGTGTCACGGGTCTGTACTTGGATGATGTGTCTCCCGTGGCAACCAGGCCGCGGCCCGTGATCGCCTGGCCTGCGAGGGCCGCTTGCAAGGCCTCCAGCATCTCGTCGGCGCTGGAAAACCGGTCGTCCCTGTCACGCGCCATGCCCTTGGCCAGGAATGCGCGCAAGTTGGACGGCAGGACAAGGGCCTCGGGGAATGCCAGGGGGTCGTACCCCGGGTCCGTTTTTTGCATCAGGATCGCCAGGCTGGTGTCCGCATCGAAGGGGGTGCGGCCTGTAAATACCTCGTACAGCATCACGGCCACGGAATACAGGTCAACACGGCCGTCCAGGACCACCTTTTTCCCGTCCTTTGTCTTGCCTGTCATCGCCTGTTCCGGGGCCATGTACATGGGAGTACCCAGGATCGCGCCGGTGTGGGTGACATCACTGACAAAGCCGGTCACATCGGATACGGCCTTGGCCAGGCCGAAGTCCAGCACCTTGACCATCAAGGGGTTGCCCCGGACCCGGGTGATCAGTATGTTGTCCGGTTTCATGTCCCGGTGGACCAGGCCCAGGCTGTGTGCCTCGGCAATTGCATTGAGCACCTGGGTGAACACGTGCAGCACCACATGGCCCGGTATGCGTCCGTTGTTTTCCTGTTGCACATCACGAAAGGCCCTGGCCAGGGGTTTGCCGTGGCGCACGTATTCCATGGCCATGTAAGGGACCTGGAATCTTTCGTTAGCGGACTTGGTTTTGATGGTGCCCACGCCGTAGTCGTACAACTTGACGATGTTCGGATGTTCCAACGCGGCCATGGTCCGGGCCTCGCGTTCGAACCTGGCCCTGGCCTCAGGTGTCAGTTCCATGCCCGATATCAGTTTCAGGGCCACCTCGCGGTCCAGCGGGTGCTGCAAGGCCAGGTACACCGCGCCCATGCCGCCTTCCCCCAGTTTCCCGATCAGCAGGTAATTGGCGATCATGCGGCCCAGCATGGTATCCATGGGCTTGGACTTGCGTGTCGAGTATTCCTGGGCCGCTTCGTACCAGGCAACAGGGATCAGGTGATAGCCCTTGGCTGAACACAGGGCATTCGGACAACCATCACCAACCCGGCCCTTGTGTTCCCCGCAATTTGGACAAATTCCCTGCTCCACAGACATTATCCACTCCATTTGCAATTATAGCACAAATTTGTAAATGTGCAGGCGTTTTCCCGAATCACCTGTCAGATCCGAGTACAAAGGGGGTTAAAATGGATATTGTAACAGACTCCACAAAACGACATATCGACAGCAAACGAAGATTCAGGACTTTTCGTACAATCGCAATGAGAATTCCGGCTGGTCAGGTCCCATTGGTGACGTGGCGGAAACGACAACGATACCCCGGGGAATTACGTCTGTTTGCTGGATGAAGGCGCTCATCAGGCTGTCCGTGGTGAGCCCGTGATCCAACACCACCGCGTGGACACCAAAGCACAGGTTGAGTTCCGAGGCCACATCGGAATTCGTCACAGGCGCAATTACAGGCACGGGCAGGTGAAACGCGGACAACAGCCTTGCCGTATGGCCGGATGCGGTCGGTGCAACCACTGCGGTCACAGGCTGTTCGACCACAGCGGTTGCGGCCAGGGAAACGATCGTACGGTGCGGCGAGCAGGTCTTTTTCAAGGGCTCCACGCGCGGTTTGAACCACCGGCTGGATTCGACCTCGCGACAGATGCGGTCCATGAAGCCGATCACCTCCTTCGGAAACTTGCCAACAGCCGTTTCCTCGGACAGCATCACCGCGCTGGTCCCGTCCATGATTGCGTTGGTCACGTCCGTTACCTCGGCCCGTGTAGGCCTGGGTGCATCCACCATGCTTTCCATCATCTGGGTTGCGGTGATCACGGGCCTGGCCGCGGCCAATGCAGCGTCGATCACCTGCTTTTGCAGCAAGCCCACGCGCTCAAGCCCGGTTTCCACGGCCAGGTCACCACGGGCCACCATTATGCCGTCAGAGGCCTCGATCACCTCGTCCAGGTTCTGGATCGCGGCGCCCCGCTCGATCTTGGAAACCAGAAACGGTTTCACCCCCATGTGGGCAAAAAAATCACGCGCCTTTGCCAGGTCCGCGGCCGAACTGACAAAAGACAGGGCAAATAAATGGATGCCCGCCTGCACTCCAACACGAGCGGCCTCGCGGTCCCTGTCGGTAAACGCAGACCCCTCAAGGCGCACAGTAGGGCAATTGACCCCCTTGTGCGAGCGCAACACGCCACCGCGCACGACCTGTGTATCCACGTGGTCACCGTGATTCGCCGTGACCTTCAGTTCCACGCTCCCATCGGCCAGCAACACCGGGTCGCCTGCCTTCAGTTCCCGGAACAGGGGCGCAAAATCCACGAAAAACCCGGTCTCATCCCCCCTGCCCTGCCCCATTCGCATGGCTATGTGATGCCCGGGCCGCAAATACACCGGCCTGTCGAATTCGCCGGTTCTGACCTTTGGGCCTGGCAGGTCCAGCATCACGCTCGTATCCAGGCCCAGTTTTTTCGCACATGACCCGACCAGGTCGGCAAGTTCGCTGATCTGTTGCAATCCCGCGTGGCTGGCATTTATGCGCACCACGTTAACGCCGGCCTTGATCAAGGGACACAAGGTTTCCATCGTATCAGTGGCCGGACCAATGGTCGCCACGATCTTTGTAAGTCTTTGCATTTTTTTGGCCTTTCAGTGTTTTACACCAGTGATGTTGCCCGCGATCCCCTCGAACTGGATGCCTATGCTGGCGCTTTCCGGTGTTCCGTCGTGGTCACCGTCGATATCGGGTTTGATCAGCAGATCGACCAGGTTCTTCAACTGGTCCTTGGTCATACCGTTGGGCAACTGGGTATCGTCCGGGATCGCATCGATCCCGTCCAGTATCTTTTGTTTGGGCACTGCACCGCCGATTATGCCCTTGATGTGGGTAATTTTGCCGTTCGACACGGTAACCGTGGCCTCGATCCTGGCGTAATACAGGGAAAAGTCCAGGCTGACCTGGTCACTCAATGGTATCTTGAACGGGAACGTGTAATTTTGCCCCCCAGCGGTCAGTTTGTTTCCCCGGACCTTTGCGTTGTCAAACGACACCAGCGCCTTGCACGTGTCCGGGTCATAGGACCCCGGGTCCACCAGGTAATTGCAGGTCTGGGTCTGGAAATCACAGGTTTTGTTGTTCGGGTCCAGTTTGCCCTGGTATATCGACAGCAAATAGGGCTTGCCGTTGGTGTTGAAGCCCAGGTTATCGAACAACAGGATAATATCGCCTTTTGTCAATTCCTGCGTTATTGAATCCTTGGCAACGGGCAATCCGCCAATGGGCCCCAATGCATTGTCGATCCCGTCCGAACACTTGCCCGAAGGTGCACAGGTGGACGGGTTGTCATCGATATCCAGCCCATCACCAGGATAGCCGGTCTGGGAAATCACAAGGCTGGTCACTTTGTTCACCACCTTGGAGAATGTCGGGGTACACACGCAGCCCGATGTGTCGGCCACGCATTTTCCATCCTGGCAATGGTCATTGGTGGAACAGGCGAGCCCGTCGTCGCACT
Organism: Deltaproteobacteria bacterium; assembly: GCA_015493765.1. GTDB lineage: Bacteria > Myxococcota_A > UBA9042 > DTJE01 > S145-11 > S145-11. Next base: position 11,887 of record WGCQ01000271.1, on the reverse strand, counting down.
TACTGCCGTCAGGCCTGGGTGTGAACTGGCACTTGCCCGTGTCAGGGTCGCAGCTGTCCGCAGTACACTGGTTGCCGTCGTCGCAGGCGCTGGCAGTGCCCACGCACTTGTCGTCCTTGCACGTATCGTTGATCGTGCACTTGTTTCCGTCGTCACAGGCGGCCGTGTTGTTCACGTACTTGCACTTCAATGTGACCGGGTCGCATGTATCGTCCGTGCACGGGTCGTTGTCGTTACAAATCGACAGCCCGCCCTTGCAGCACGGGTTCGTCACCGTATCATGCCAGCACCCCACAACCGGATCACACCCGTCCTGGGTGCATATATTGCCGTCGTCACAGTTCTTTTCGATCCCCTTGCACACACCATTATCGCACTTGTCACCCACGGTGCACGCATTGCCGTCGTCACAGTTGGGTCCGGTCAGCGGCGTGTGCACGCAGCCCGCTGTCTTGTCACACTCGTCCTTGGTGCACGGATTGTGGTCATCGCAACTGGCATCATCCGGCACGAAACACTTGCCGTTCAGGCATGTCCCGGGTTTGCACGGGTCATCCAGCGTACACACCGTCCCGTCCTTGACCGGCGTAAACACGCAACCAGTTTCAGGGTCGCACGAATCATCCGTACACGGGCTGGAGTCATCACACCCCTTGGGCATAGTCTGGTCAGGCACGCACTCGCCCTTCACGCATTTTCCCGAAACAATCAGGGTACAGAGGTCCGGGGCCTTGGCAGTATCGCACTTGGCACCGTCCTTGACAGGGCTGAACGCCTTGTTGTCTGCGGCCGGGTCACAGGTCAGGCACGCGTTTGCAGGGTCCGCATCACCCTTGACATAGCACTTGCCGTTGACCAGGCACGCATCCTTTTTGATCGTGAATATGCAGCCTCCCTCGCCGTCGCACTTGTCCTCCGTACAGGGGCGCTTGTCATCGCACTTATACGCCTTCCCGCCGGTGCACTTGCCATTGTGGCAGGTCTCGCCGTACGTACACGGGTCGCCGTCGTCGCAAGCAGTGCCCTCGGGACAGCCTGACACATCCGCCTGGCCCTGGTCCCGGACAACGTCCGCCGTTACATCAGGTGTGCCCTCCCCTGCCGTGTCCTTGACCAGGTCCTGCCCCACGCCAACGTCCGCATCCGCATCCGAAGCCTGTAGTTCGCCTATGTGTATGTCCATGTTCACGGGATTCTGACCGCTGCCGCACGCGATTCCAAATAACAGAATAATGCCTGCAAGGCCTGTCTTACGCATCGAATGCCTCCATCAATCTTCCATGTTTCCACTCAGCACGGTGTACGCATTCTTCCGGATAACCTCCTGGGGCACGATCTTGATCACCGTTCCCGCAGGGATCGACGGGTCCATTGAATGCAGGTCCATGGCAGGAATCGGGAACGAACCCAGGGACTTACCCGCGATCTGTTGGATCACCATGGGTAGCAACTGGTCCTTGATCATGCCACGGATCATATCCTCGGCACCCACCAGGGCCCCGTCCAGGCTGGCCACTTCCACGTCCAGGAACGCTACGTCGTCGATCTTCACGGACAATTCCTTGCCCTGCTTCCCATCCACGATCTGGAAAGATGCATCGAAAGCCGCTGATGCGAACAACTGCATCTCCACGGGCGACCCCATCAGGTTCATGGTGGCGTGTATGCCCATGTCACCGATCTCAACGCGTAACTTGTTACCCGGCCGTTTGCACCCCGTGATTATGGGTGGTAGCCAGAAATCGATGTGCATGACCAGGTGGTCGATCCCGTACTGGGACAGGTCCTGGCCCAGGTCCTTTTCCGTCAAATCGAATTTCAGGGACCCACCGTTGTACACGGCAAATACCACCTCGTTGATCATGTCGTCGTGCAGGCCCAGTTCCAGTGGGTTGGTCGAAACAGGCATGGCAATTGCGTCGGTTCCCCCGATACAACAACCCGAGCGCGTGATCGAGCCCAGGACATGGTCATGCCCCAGGTTAGGGTCCTTTTGCGACGTGGTCATGGTGTTCATGGTCACCACACTGCCCGTATGTTTCATGGTGATGCTGTGCAGCCTGGTTTTCAAGTGCACCGTGGTTGCCTTCATGCCGGGCAGCATGGCAGGCACCTTGAAGTCCTGGTCCAGGTTCAACGCCTTAAGTGCGGATGCCAGGGCAGGTCCGATCTGTTTTTTCACCGCGTCGTCAATCGCCTTTTTGACCTCCTTTTTCATGGTCCCGCCAAAAAACGTGTTGGCCAGCCAGGCAATGATACTGCTGCCGAACCCGCTGCCATGGATCTTTACCGTGCCCACATCCACGCTGGAATTCCTGACCGTGACCTGGGGATTGCCACTGGAATCCACGCTGATGTTCATGTCCACGCTCATGGTCATGTAATTGATCGATGCGTAGCCCTTGAAATCCGGACACCCGAAACCGCTGGACTTGGCCTTGATGTCAATTTTTATGTCCGTCATCTTGATGAACATGTGCAGGTAGCCATCCTCGGGCGTCAGGCTCAATTCCAGCGCGTCCTTGTTATAACGGAAATTGGACACGTAGAAATGATATTTGCACCAGCCGACCTTTTGTGTGCCCACCTCGCCGCTGGGCAGGATCGAATTCCAGTCCATGCTGTTGACGAATTTCCTGATCACCCCGGCCAGCGTGTTCCATACCTCCGGGCCCATGAACAGCATGAGTCCGTCGCTGACCGAGGAATCGGCCGGGTGGCTGGCATCCGTGTTCAGGTACTTGTGGCTGAAGTAGTATGATTGCACCAGGTGCTTTTTGATACCCAGGCTGTCCTGGGCATCGATCACGATCACGTTCATGCCCTGTGCGCTGTCCATGTCGAAACTAAACGTGAATACACCCTTATTTGAGGGGTCCGGGATGGGGATCACGGGTTGCCCGTTCGCCACGAACTTTGCGATATGGATCGAATGCGAGGAATCGTACTGCGCGGCCGGCACTGTCAGTTTGCCGTGTACGTGCACAACCTTTACGCCGTCCTTCATGTCCTTGGGCAGCAGCGTGGCCCCGCGGGGAGGGAAATCGACCTCGATCTTGGGCCGGCATTCCGGCTTGGACAGGTCCGCCTCGTGCCAGCAGCCACCGTGCTTGGCATCGCAATGGTCCAGTGTGCACGGGTTGCCATCATCGCAGGATACGGGTGTGCCCTTGCATTGGCCCGCGGCGCAGGTATCGTGCTCCGTGCAGATGTCATCGTCGTCACAGGACGGGCCGGTCAGGTTTTCGTGCTGGCATCCCTTGATGGGGTCGCAGGAGTCCGCGGTACACACGTTGTTGTCATCGCAATCCAGTTTCCCGGGGCCGGGCTGGCACGTCGAATTGGCGCAAAAATCCTTCAGTGTACACACGTCGTGGTCATCGCAGGGATTCGAATTGGGGGTGTGGACGCACGCATAATGCGGGTCAACGCCTGCGCCGATGTCCTTGGGTACCGGTGCCTTGGGATTGCACGAATCGTCCGTACACACGTTATTGTCGTCGCAGTTCAACGGGTCAGGCCCGGGCTGACATTTGGAGTTTTGGCAAAAATCACCCACCGTACAGGGATTGTTGTCATCACACGGTGCGGTATTCGGGATATGCACGCAACCCTTTGATGGTACGCAGGAATCATCGGTACAAGGATTGTTATCATCGCAGGAAACCAGGTCACCCTGGCACTTTCCGTCCTTGCACACGTCGTTTTCCGTACATTTATTATTGTCGTCGCAGGGTGCGCTGTTCGGCGTGTGCACGCAGCCCTTTTGCGGGTCGCACGTATCATCGGTGCAGGGATTGCCGTCGTCACAATCGACCTGGCCCTGTCCCTTGCACTGGCCGTCCACGCAGGTGTCGTTCACCGTGCAGACATTGCCGTCGTCACAACTGCCGTCCACGGGCGTGTGCACGCATTTTCCGTTCGCCTCGTCGCAGGAATCCGCGGTACACACGTTGTTGTCGTCGCAGTCAATTGGACCGCCCACGCACTTGCCCCCCTGGCACTGGTCGTGTTTCGTGCATTCGTTGCCGTCCTCGCAGGACAGGGTATCGTCCGGTGTAAACTTGTCCGTTGCCACTGAGGTGATACATGCCATGCACTGGTTGTCCGGGTCCACGTCGCCCTCTTTGTAGCACTTGCCCTCAACCAGGCACCAGCCATGGCGCAATTCGTGCGTGCAATCCGTGTCCGATGTGCACGCATCCTTCGTGCATTTCAGGTGGTCGTCACAGGCCTCCACCCGGCGTCCGTGGCAAATTCCATCGTCCCCGCACTTGTCCTCGATCGTGCACGGGTCCTTGTCATCGCAACTCTCGCCCGGTGTACACTGTACGGGCTGGATTTCATCGATTTGATCAGGCACCGCATCAGTTGCCACATCCTGAGGGGTGTATGAATCCGTCACATCAGGCCCGGCCTGGTCATTGGGCGTATTGTCCACGCCCCAACCGGACGGCACACCACCGCCGCTGCAAGCAATAAACAATGCCCCAAGCAAAGCCAAAGAAATTATGCCAAAACGCATTTTCATGGATTCCTCCCCAACTGGACACAGAAAATTATATAAAAAATAAGCACTCCGCGCAAGATGCATAAGCCCCCCTTGGAGCGGCCCCGATGGGGTTACATCGTCTGGTGGTTCGTTTGCACCTTTTTGATCTCGATATTTGAATCATAGAGGTCTTTTTGTTATTATTAAACAGTAGGCAGGTGCTGTAATGATCAGGGTTACTAAAAATCTATTTATTTCCGGAAATTTTGTGGATTTCAACCTGTATTTATACAGGTATGCGGGGGGGGGTTCCATAGCCTTCCGTAATGGTTTGTTTATACGGATTTCGCAAAATCAAATTATTACGGAGGTATGAAATGTATCTTATAAAATCGACTTACAGCGAGATAATGTTAGTAGTAATCCTGCTGCTGATTTCTTTGAGTTGGAAAGGGCGGGCTAAAGAATCAGGTCCAAACTCCAGGCTCCAGTTGAAATTACAAGAACTGGTACACCGCCTGAAGAGTTCTTCAAATACCTGGACAAAAGATAGGGAATCCGAAGCGTATGTTTGTTCAAATCTGCATGGCAGCAGGGTCCCCGATGTCCGAATTCCGAGACCGTGACCGTTGACCGAGACCGTGACCGTGGGGATCCCGGTGGAAACGGAAGCCGTGGAGCGCAGGTGGCTCGCCTGCTTGTAACCCAGGCCGCTGGCCTGGGTTTCCCGTGGCCGTGGCAGCGAGTGGCAAGCGCTGTTGGCCACTCCCAGATTACCAGGCTAATTCCGCCTAAAAACTAACCTTGGTTTTCAGGTACACGGTGTCCAGGTCCTTGATTGCAGTAAAGAATCCCTCACCCCTGGTGTCCACGATAAATCCGCCAATAGCCAGTTCCACGCTGTCGAATGGTGCCCACTTGACCTCGGGCACCACGGTCCACGTGTAATTTCCGGGGATGTCCGACCAGTCCATGATGCCGAACATCCCGGTCAGCGACAGGATCAACTTGTCGTACAGCAGTTTTTGTTCCAGGTGCAGCATGAAGTAGTCGTTGATGTTCTTTTCGTCCCCCATTTCCACGAACAGGCCGTGAGCGTACTGGAAATTCAGGTACAGGTTGCAATCGAAATTGTAGTCGAACCCCGCGGTCAGGTTGAACCAGGGCTTGTCAGGCAGCGCGGTGATCGTGGTAATGGGTGCGGGCGGCAATTTTGGGTTGGTGCTGAGGTTGATTTTCGTGTCAACACGGCCCGTGGGGAAAAACACGGCGCCTTCAAGCCACCATCCCATGCCGGCCATCTCCCAGGCCAGGTCAGCACCGGCCATGTGGTACTCGAACAGTTTGCCATCCGCCTCGATGGAGTCCAGGTCCAGGGTCTTTTTGAGCTTGGGGTCAGGATGCACGGCAATGTCCACGTTCGTAACCAGGGGGATCGAGTCCCACCCGTGGATGTAACTGACCGAGTAATCCACCGGGCCGATCGTGCCCCTGACCTTGGCGCCTTCCACGCTGTGCTTCAGGTCATACCGCGGTGCATGGATTTTCACGTCCGGCTGCACCGTGTCCATGCCCTTCAGCGTCATGCCGTTCATCATGCCCATGTTCCCGGTGAACTGTGCCTGCATGTACTGGGTGAATATGCCCTGCAGGGACTTGTCCCTGGGCAGCAGCACGGGCTTGGCCGCGGGCTCCCAGATCGCATCAAATCCAAAGTAATCATTCACGGTGTAGGAAACCTTTACGGCCAGCGTGGGCGTGTGCTCCCACATGTCAAAGATGTCGGACAGGTCGTAGGGGTTCAGGTTGTCCGTGGGATTCAGTTTGTCCGCGGTGCCCCACGCGATGCGCTGCTTGCCGATCTTGATCTCCAGGCCGTCCACCAGGTCATAGAGCCCGAACCACGCCTCCCACAACGTGGCATCCACGTGGTATGCGGCACCCGGGTCGGAAAGCCCCTGCATATCGATTACCCCGGTGCGGCCGTACAACCGGAAATCCCCGCTCACGTGCGCGCTGAGGTGGTCGTTTATGTCCTCGTGGATCCGCAGCCGCAAACGGGAAAACATGTCGGAAAACGGCACGTTTGAGGATTTTGTCAGCATGCGCTCGTTGAACTCCCAGTAACCGGACAACTGCGGCGTCCCTGCGCGGGCGACCACGGGCAGACATGCGACAATGCTAATAAGTATCAGGATTTTCTTCATTTTCGTATCCAATCACCTGATCCTGGAAAGCCTGCGTTTCGAAAACAGCGAGTCCTTCAACCCGGTATCAAAATGTATGTCGGACTGGTCGATGATCGTCTGGTGGTTCGTTTGCACGTTTTTGATCTCGATGTGCGTGGGCACCACGTAGCCGTCGATCACCTTGACGTTGGTCATCTTCATGATCTTCAATAGTTTACCCGACTTGTCATACACCTTCGAGTACTTCCTCAGCCAGTGTACCTTGTCGATCGTGGCCTCCATCTTGGAATACGCGGCGTCCGTGCCCGGTTTTGCCGTCATCAGGATATGCGCCTCCTTTGCGTCCTCCGATATGAGTTTGGCGTTGTATTTCTTCGTGTAATCCGTGGTGGCCATGTCCTCGTAGGCCATGTCCGTGCCCATGAAATTGCCGCCCTTTGCGGACGACGCGATCCGCCTGACCTTTTTGAATGCAGGCATGTACAGGTACATCTTGTCATCCGACAGGGACAAAAAGGCCACGCCCTTGACCCCCGGGGGCGAGATAAAGAAAAATATCTTCTTCTGGCCCTTGCGGTACATCTTCATCACGCGGGTTTCCTTTGTTCCACCTGCGCTGATGATCGTGGTCTTGGACACTGCGGTCAGGTCCTTGCCTGCCTGCATGTTCTTGTCCACCTTGTGGACATAGTCGACAGCCTTGTCGGCCCATGCCACACTGCCAACCAGCAGTATCAGGGCCGCAATACTCGTTGCACGTACAAACCTCATCTTGCCTCCTTTGGTCCAGCGGACCTTGTCAAGAATTTCGCCCTGGTTGCCAGCACGGCCGCGGGAAACACGGTCAACGCCGCGACAGCGCTGATCACCATGGTGATTGCCATCAAATACCCGAACCTGCGCAGGGGTTCCATGCTGGACAACAACAGCACCAGAAACCCAAGTGTCACGGCCAGGGAATTGACCAGCACGGCCCGGCCGGCACCGGCCAAGGTTCCACGCAGTGCGGTGTTGGTGTCCCCGGTTGCCTCGTACTCCTTTTTGAACCGCAGCATCACGTGGATCGTGTAATCGATGCCCAGTCCAATCGCAGCGCTGGCGATCATGGCCGTGGCGTTGTCCAGGGGGATCTTGAACATGCCCATGAGCCCGAAATTGAACAGGATCGTGAACACGATGGGGATCATGGACAAGAGTCCGCCCGTAAACGACTTGAATTGCACCATCATCAGGATGAAAACCAGCAGGATCGCGATGCCCAGGCTTTCCGCCTGGCTGGTGATCAACTGGTTGTTGACGTTGGTCATGACCTTGGCCTCGCCGGTCAGTTCGACCTTTAGTTTTGTCACCGCAGAGGCATTGGCAGGGTGTCCCATAACCTTTTCATAGTCCCCGGCCGCCACGTACGTGGTTGGCTCACGCAATTCCCACAGATCGGCCTTGACCCGCTGTTTCACCTCGGGCGCAACGCCTTTCAACGGCCGGGACAGGTATTTTTGCAATGCCGCAAATGCCAGGTTCACCATGGCACCGTCCCTGGCGCCCGAGTACACCGCGGACAGGGAATCGGCCATGGCCGGCAGGCTGTCCGGGTCGTCCTTCCACAGTTTTTCCGGTATTTTTTGCTTCAGGATTGCCAGCACGCTGGCCTTGTTCCATGCCTTCATGCCGCTGATAGCATCGGCCACCGCATCGGCCACGGCCTGGGGCACCTCCAGTTCCGCGGAATCGGACATCATGTACTTGTCCACTGCGGACCTTACCACTTTTTGCCGCATGGCATCGCCCAGCAGTCTGCCACTGGCCGCATCCAGCATCACGTCATGGACGGGCTTTTCGTTTGTTATGTGAATCCCCGCGTATGCAAGGTCATCCTTCAACTCTGCCAGCGCATCCCTGGTCACGACCCGTGCAATACCTTCGCGTTGTTTTGGTGTCAATTTGCTTCTAACGACCCGGACCAGTTTTCTGGGTACGTGTTTCAGTCTCGCCTCCATCTCGCGTGTTACATCGGCCATGAGCTTGCTGTTGCTCTGGTCAATCGTTGCCTGGACAATCGCCTCCTTTTTCGGGTCATCCAGCATCTGGCTGAGTTCCTTTTTCCCCTCGATAAAGATCCACAAATTGTCCACGCCCTGCTGGGTGCTGGGTGTCATGCGCTTGCGGTTCATCACGTAGTTCATTTCCGTCATAAAGTCCACCACGCCCGATGGGTGCTTGACGTGCGGGGTGGCGCGCATGGTTTTTTGTATCCTTTGCATGACCCGCAGGACCGCGGGGTTTTTGATCGTCTTTGCCTCGAAGTCAACGACCACCGGCGTGGCCCCGCCGAACTCGCGCTTCATGATGTCCTCGGCCCGGCGTACCGGGTTACTGGGCGGAAAATAGTTGGTCAGGTTTACCTCGCGGGTCATGTGAAATGCGAAAAACAGGGCAATCAGTGCGATCACCCCGGATACCACGGAATAGGACCAGGGGTGTGCGGTGACCGAATCCGCGATTTTGGTCAGCACGGTTGATAAAACCCCCTGGTCCACGTTTTGTGACACGTTCCGGCCTTCTGGCAGCGGCTTGACCTTTACCTTCCACACGGTGAGTGCGGGGATCACCAGCAAAAACGTGTAAATCAGGGACAAAAATATGCCCACCGCCAGAAACAACCCCATATTGCGGATGGGAATCAGTTGGGCAGTTGCCAGGGAGCCAAACCCGAACATCGTGGTCAGTGCGGCCATCAGGATACCCAGTCCCACCTTGTCCGTGCCGGCAACGACCCGTTCATGCGCATCGAGGACGCCCTGCATGCCCAGTTCGCGTGTGGCGTTTATCAGGTGTATTCCATACGCCGTGCCCGTTGCCAGCAACACCACGGGCATGGATGCAGAGATCATGGTCAAGGGCACCTTGAACAGGGCCATCAGGCCCACGGTGGATATGGCGGCCAGGATCACGGTGATCAGGGGCAGCAACGTGCCCTGGGCCGTGCGAAAACTGGCAAACAGTACCAGCAGGATCAGCAGCGTCACAATGGGCGTTAGCCTGCCCATGTCCCTGCTCACCAGTTTGTTTGCCTCGTAGATCGCAACCGGCATCCCGCCCACGTAGGTCTGGATCCCCTTGCCGGTTCGGGTTAGTGCCTGAGCCTGTTTCAGGATCAATGCGCTGACCTTGTTTTTGTCCGCGTGCAGGCGCAACCTGACCATCAACATGGTGGCACTGCCCGTGTTGTTTACCATGAACCCGCGGTAGCGTTCCTTGGACAACACGTATCGTTTCAATGCCTGTAATTTTTTGGGATCTTTGGGAATGGGGCCTTTTTCGATCAGGTTTTTGACCTCCAGGCCATCAGGAGTGGGCTTTACATCCAGAATATTCGTCAGGCTCAACACCTGGTCCACACCATCGATTTTCTCGAAAGACTTGGTCAGTTTCCTGACCAGGGTCAGATTTCGGTTCGTAAAAACATCCCTGGTTTTCAGGACCACCATGTCAATATAGTTTGCACCGAATTTTTCACCGGTTCGCATGTACAGTTTGACCGACGGCTTGGAGTGGTCCAGCCAGGCCGTCATATCGTTGTTCATGGTGATGTGTTTGGCCTGGATACCCAGCCACACCACGGCCCCCAGGACCAAGACAAACAGGACATACCTGTATTTTATTGTAAATTCAGCGAGTTTTCGCATTTGTTCAAGCCTCCCTGGGCCGCAGTCCGTTGTACAACACGTCCAGCAATGTATCCAGGTAGCGTTCCATGGTCTCCCAGTCCTCTGTAACCACCCATGGGTCCTCGAAGTCCTTTACCGCGGCCACAAGTGCCCTGGCCAGCAGCGCAGGTTCCTTCACCACCACCTCGCCCTTGCGGATGCCTTCCGACAGGATATCCTCCACCAGCAGCACCTCCCGCTCGTAATAAAATGTCAGTTCGTGCCTTACCAGGTGGGACATGTTTATGTAGCGTTCCTTTGTCAGGTTGTACAGGTTCATCCTGGAGCGAATCGCCTGGACCTTGGCCACCACAAAGGCCTTCATCTTGTCGCGTACGTTTTTGGCCTGGCGCACGGCATTGTCGATCTCGCTGTAAACGGCCATGGCTTCGTTGTGAATCACCTCGCGGAATATATCGTTTTTCGATTCGAAATAATTGTACACCGTGCCCTTTGCAATGCCTGACTCCTTTGCGATCATGTCCACGCTGGTGTGCTTGACACCGCGCTTTGCAAACAGGCTGCGGGCCACGGCCAACACCTTTTCCCTCACGTCCCTGAAATCGTCTTTTACCTTCATCTGTTGCACCTCACCTGTAAAGCCAGTTCAAGCATAAAGCACTCAGATGTGACTGTCAACCATTTTCGGTCATAAAATCACGTAAATTGATTTGAAACAATTTCCCTTCGCTGGTTCTAATACGGTCACATGAAATGGATAATCGGGATACCGTGGCAGAGCCACGGTTGTGGAAAAGCGGGGCGGACACCAGCAGTTCAAGAGGGTAAGCCGTTATATTCCAAATTACCTGACTAAATTCGGCAGTGAAACTTCGCCTGCCGGCTCGTTGTCACGGCCTGCGGCCTTAGACAAGTTGCAGCAGGCAGTCCATCTGCTGCGTCATTGTACCAATTTGATGCTCGACTTACCGGTAACGCCTGCGCTCTTCTTTAGCCGAAGGCTAATGATTTCAAGTCCCAAAGGGACGCAGAAAAATTGGCTCAACTTCTTACATCTGAACCGCTTGCGGCGTACTTTGTACTCAAATTTGACAGGTAATTTGGGTATATTACACAACACGCAATTTATTTTTTGTAATGTAATATACTGAATTTACACAAGATTCGTAGGCACGGGTTCTAAACCCACCCTGAATTTGCCATAAAATCTGCACCCTCCGGCAGGCCTGTCCGCCACACCGTCACCGTCACGGCCACGGTCCACGGTTACTGGATTCGGAAAGCGGGATTCGGGACGCAGCCTGCGGCTGCTTTCGGGACGGCCCTGCGGGCCTTGCTGGAAGGCTCCAGTTGCAACCGGAACCCCCGGCCACGGCCACGGACTCGGTCAACGGCCACGGTCACGGCCAACGTCCACGGATGGCCGGCGCCAGGACGCAGACCGGGCTAACGCATGGGCCCTCCCCCGCCGGCACGCCGAGCCAAATCCAGGTCCGGGGACAGACCTGTTACACCACCAAAGGTCTGTGGGGTTAAAC
>WGCQ01000270.1 GCA_015493765.1 Deltaproteobacteria bacterium | reverse complement strand
GTGCGTTAGACGAACTGCAAAGTCGTGTTTGAGTGAGGCCCGGGAGGGCCGAGCGAGTCACGCAGCAGAGCGCAGAAAAACGGCCTCGAAGCCGGCGAGGAATCAGGGAGGCAGGGACACAGTCGGACCCATGCAACCGATATGCATCGCATATCAACAAAAAAGCTCGCAATTCAAAAAAACGCTATAAATCCATCTAAATACGCCGCTATGGCCACCAAGTGTTTACCCTAATCCCCTGTACATGCGTTTTCTCGGAATGGATGATTTTGACCCAGGGTTTTGTAATGCTTTGATAAATAAGATGATTGAAAAATAATCTCACATCGAAGATTCCTCGGCCTGTCTTAACCCCTTGACAGCATGCATCATTTACAGGTATAAATACGGGTCTGTTTTTGGCCTTATTTTTTAATAAGAAGGTGGATAATGAAAGTGTTTAAGACTGAAGACTTAAGAAATGTCGGCCTGTATGGACATCAGGGTTCCGGCAAGACGCAATTGTCCGAGGCAATCGTATTCCTGGGAGGAACAACCAAACGCCTGCACTCAGTGGATCAGGGAAATTCGAATTTTGACTACGAAGACGAAGAAATCAAGCGTCATTCTACCATGAACACTGCCGTGGGTTATGGGACCTGGAAAAACAAAAGATTAAATATCATTGACACCCCAGGTGATACGAATTTCCTGGCGGATGCTGTGTATTCGTTTCCTGCAATCGACCTGGCCCTGGTTACTGTCAGCGCCGTTGACGGGGTACAGGTGGGTACTGAAAAATATTACGAATACATCAAGGAACATAAGTTGCCGGTGGTGGTGGTTGTGACCAAACTCGACAAGGAGCGGGCATCGTTCGAAAACACCATGCGCTCAATGGAAACCCAGTTGGACAAGGAGGTCATACCTGTTTTGATCCCCATGGGCGAGGAGGCAGGATTCCATGGCGTGGTTGACCTGCTGGAGCAAAAGGCCTACGAATACGATGGCAAGGCCTGGCAGGGCAAGGAGGTCGATATACCTGCTGACATGCAGGACCAGGTGGACACCTTCAGGGAACAACTGGTTGAAAAGGTCGCAGAGCAGGACGACGAGTTGATCGAAAAATATTTTGAGGAAGGCGAACTGAGCCCGGAAGAGGTATTGAAGGGCCTGCGCACAGGCATAAAGGCGGGCAAAATCGTCCCGGTTGTGTCAGTGTCAACCATTAAACTCGCTGGCATAGACAGGCTGCTCGATTTTATAGTGAATTTCGGTCCGACACCCAAAGACCGCAAGTGTATGCCCGCAACCAAGGACGGCGAAGAGACCGAAGTGGCAATCACGGAAACAGGACCGTTCGCTGCATACGTGTTCAAGACCATGGTGGACCCGCAGGCCGGCAAATCCACCATAATGAGGGTACTTCGGGGCAAGTTGGATGCGGATACCAGTGTGGTCAACGTAAACACCGATTCAAAGGAACGTTTCGGCCAGTTATTCAAGGTGCTCGGCAAAAAACAGGACCCGGTGGAGGCCGCGTTTGCAGGCGACATTGTGTCAGTTGCCAAGTTGAAAGAGACCAGGACCGGCCATACACTGATTGCCGAGGGTTCGGAAGCCTTCCAGGTAATCCCGCCAAAATTGCCGGTGAGGTCCATTTCCTTTGCGGTAAAGCCCAAAACCCAGGGTGATGACGATAAGGTCAGCATGGCAATCGCCAAACTAATGGAGGAGGACCCTGGCCTGGCACTTAAAAGGGAACAGGCATCCAAGGAATACCTGCTCGAAGGCATGGGCCAGGTGCATATCGAGTCCACGGTGGAAAAAATGCGCAGAAAATTTGGCGTTGACGTGGATTTGAAGGTCCCCAAGGTCCCTTATCGCGAAACCATCACCAAAAAGGTGACCGGCATAGAAGGCAAACACAAAAAACAATCGGGCGGCCACGGGCAGTTCGGTTTGTGTTATATCGATATGGAACCCTTGACCAACGGTGAGGACTTCGAATTCGTCGATGACATCTTTGGCGGTGCCATCCCCAAGCAGTTCATCCCCAGCGTGGAAAAGGGAATCCGTGACAAGATGAACCAGGGCGTGTTGGCAGGATACCCTGTTATAGGTGTACGAGTCAGGTTGTTCGATGGCAAGTATCACCCCGTGGATTCCGATGGCCGTTCGTTTGAAATGGCCGGCTCCAAGGCATTCAAGGATGCATTCATGAAGGCCGGTCCGGTGTTGCTGGAGCCTGTAATGGATATAGAAATCGTGGCACCCGAGGAAAATACCGGGGATATTATCGGCGATATCAGCTCGCGCCGCGGCAGGATCCAGGGCACCGAGCAGAGGGGCAAAAACCAGGTTATCAAGGCCAAGGTGCCCCTGGCAGAGGTATTGATGTATGCCTCGGACCTGAGGGCGTTGACCTCGGGGCGTGGTTCGTTTACCATGGCCTTCTCGAATTATGAACAAGTACCGGCCAATATTGCACAAAAGATTATTGAGGAGTCGAAGTCCGCTGAGGCCGAGGATTGAGTGTAGATCCCTTAATACCTACCGAAGCCGACCTGCCAGCGCAGGTCAAAAAGGCGTTTGAAACCCGTGGTGATGTGGTAAAGGAGGCCATGGCCGGGGCTGCGGTGCCCATGCCCCCGGAGGACCTGGTTGCGACGCTGGCATACCTGTTCCATGACAAGGACGAAGCGATCAGGGAACTGGTCAAAACCACGTTGCGATCCATCCCGTTTGGCGTGCTGGAGGAAGGCATCAAGGCGGTTAAATCGCCGGCAGTCCTGGATAGCCTGGCAAGGACCAGGCTGCTGGATACCGACCTGATGACCAGGGTGCTGCGAAACAACCACTGCGACGATGTGACATTTGAATTCGTTGCCGAAAGCGCCAAGGGGCCTTTGCTGGCCACTGTCGCCGCAAACCAGATGCGTTATGTCCGGCATCCCCAGATTGTACGTGCGTTATACTTCAACCCCAACGCCGGGATGGATATAGTCAGTAAGGTCGTGGAAAACGCGGTGCGTGCGGGTGCGGACCTGTCCGTTATACCGGGCTGGCAACAGGTCGTCGAGTCCATCATGGGCGCCGGGTTCGTACCCGAAGGACAGGGCGCTACGGTCACACGGGAGGCGGAGCCGCCAAAACCGCAGCAGGATGTGGAGCCGATCCAGGTCGAGGACGTGGCTGTTGATGAGGAGACGCTCGAGCAGGCACTCAATGAGGCTCTGCAGGAAGTTGATGGCCCGGATGCAACCGGGGAGTCCGGCGAACAGGAAACCGAAGACCCGCTGAAAGAACTGTTGCTTGCGGAACAAGAGGCGGATGCCGAGGACGAGCAGGAACCCCGTTCCCTGTGGTTAAAGATCGAACAAATGGATGTACCGCAGAAGGTCAGACTGGCCCTGGTAGGTACGGCCTTTGCACGTTCGATCCTGATTCGGGACCAGCGGCGTCCGGTATATATGGCCGTGTTGGAGAGTCCCAAACTGTCGGAAAACGAAATCGTATCGTTTGCCTCTGACAAGGGTTTGAACGAGGAATTGATACGCAAGATCGCCCGCAACAGGGAATGGACCAGGTTGTATTCAGTAAAAAAGGCCCTCGTTGTCAACCCCAAAACGCCACCTGCCACGGCAATGCAACTGTTGAACTACCTGAACAAGCGTGACCTCCAGGGTCTCTCCAAGAGCCACGAAGTGCCGGGTTACATATCCAGAAAGGCGAAACAAATCCTCGCCAAGGCCTTTGAAGTCAACAAAAGATAGTGTCGTTTCGGTCTAAAACTCGTGGCTGTTCGCATTCCTGGCCGAGGGTCTGGGTGGAATAGCGATCCATTCGTTCCACTTGCCTTCCCCTCTGATCCTGTATCTCAAGGCTGCATACCCCCTGTAGTCCAACTGATCCAGGAATTTTGACAAGAGTTCGTCAAAATCCGTGCAATCACGGATAATAAATTGAACCAGGAACTGGTACGGGTCGCTGCACTGGGTCTCTGCAAACAGTACGGACCTGTTCTTCGTGGTCTTTTGGTACACCGTGACCTGGAATACTATATGCCTGCCAAGTTTTTCGGCTTCCAGTTGAAATCTTGAGTACACGGTAACCACGCATTGATTTTTACTAAAGTATAAAGATAAGTCAAGTATTGTGCCCAAATTCCCCCGAATGACCGGTCAAATTTGAGGACAAACAGGCTTCCTTCCTGTCGCGGGACGCGGTTTATGATTTACTGGAACCTGTATGAAAGGCCTGCCTGAAACCCGATGGGGAAGTTCAGATCGGTCATGGACTGGTGACCGGACAGGGGAATTTCCGCAAACAAACCCTCCACCTCGGCCGACAGCCTAAAAAACAGCACCCTGGTCAGTTTCAGGCGTACACCGAACAGAACTGACAACGAAAACGTGATCGCGTTGCCGCCTTTATCAAAGGATGTGGGCAGGCATCCGGGGCCGTCCGGTCCCAGGAACTTGCAGTTTGCGTTGGTCGTAATCTTGTACCCACCCAGGTACCCGATCGAAAGCCCCGGGGTCAGGAATATCTGCCCCCAAGGCCATTGAAAATAATACGATGCACCCACGTGGACCCGGTAGGATGTGAGCCCCTCCACCATGTCGTGATATGGGTCGCCTATGCTGGTGGCCAGTTCGAATGCACCCATGATATCCAGCCCGTGTTGTACGGGAAAGGAAAAGGACAGGTTAAATCCCGCGTTATGAAAGAAACGCCTGGTGGGATATTTTGCGTAAAAGGTGTACAATGCCGTGGTATCCATGATTAATTTGTATGGTTTGCCGGACTTATGCATCCGCTTCCATGGAAGGCGTGCGCATGATAAAAATGCGTCTGCAAGTGCACGTATTCCTGTGTCTATGTCCGTGTCTGCAGGGCTGTCGAATTCCCTGTCGAAATGGCCTTGTTTCAAACCGGGGTCTATGATACGCACCCCAAGCACTGTGTGCCCGGTGCCACTTTTGTAGGCATACACGAAAACTGCTGCGTCAGCCTTTTCCTGGCGCATGACCTTACCGGGGTCGAATTGAGGGGGCAGGTCCGGCACATGCAGCGATGCCCTGAAGTCCGTGAAAGCCGCCCGGATCGCGCGTTCCGTCCTGTTGGGATAGTAGCCCTTTTGTATCTTCATGGCAGGATTCAACATGAAGGCCCGCCTGAAGTACATCTGGGCGTTTTCCGGCTGTCCAAGGTCCACGTTGCACAGGCCCAGGTAAAAATATACACGGGCGGCCAGATGCGGCATCCATGACCACACATGCAGCCTGTTAACCACATCAAGCCCCTTGTTGAGGCTGGATATGGATTGACTCAGGTGGATGTGCCTGTACAGGTCAACGCCCAACTGCAAAAAACCGCGCAACAGCAATTCCTCGGTGGATGGCGAGTTTCGATTCGTTGCATAAACGGAATGGATGACCTGTACCTGTTTTGATGCCTGAAGTGCCTGAATGAATGATTTTTGTAGATGTTTCAGGGGATTATGTTTTGTCTGTTGCGGCTGGCCAGGGCTTACGAATGGTGATGACGAGCGCCAGTCCTGGGCCGGCAGCAACAGCACCTTGACCCTGGAACCACGTGCAAGGGCGGTACTGCAAACCAGGCCCAAACACACCCAGATTGTAAATGCCCTTACTGACACTGTTTGTCCTCTATGGTCAGTTCCTTCAGGCCCTTTTCCTGAATCAAGGTGACCCCGGTATCCAACCGGTGCCAGGAGGCATCGTCCTTGTTGCGCCATTTCATGCTGCCGGTCATGCGTTTCGTATCGGCCTTAAAGCCGTAGCCCAGGAATACGATGTCCTTTTTTGTGCCGATACACGCACCTGGCAGTTCAAAGGTAAACATGAATACCCCATCCTTGACCACGGCGTTTTCCAGGGGCATGCAGTAACATGCCTTGTAGGTTCCCAGGGGCGTCAGGAAGTCCTTGTCCGAAAACAGGTGCACCAGTCCGCCCACCTCCGGGCCGTATTGCGATGTCACCAGTTCCATGTAAAAAGCCGTTGCACCGGGGTCGAGGCGTATCGCGGGCGATGCCTGGTAAAGCCCTTCAATGGAGGTCGAATACCCGCAGGCACTGAACGCAACACACGCTGTAATTGCAACAATCCATAACCTCAAAGGATTCGCTCCATGATCAAAAGGTCCGTAAACCCATTATTGGTTTTCACCTCCCGCCTGTAAACCCCTGTGTATGCAAAACCCATGCTTTTGTACAGTTTTTGGGCGATTTCATTGCCTTCCAGCACGAATAACCTGGCCTTGGTAATGCCGTGTGTCCGCATCCACCGGAATGCCGCCTCCATCAACGCCCTGCCCAGCCCCTGTCCGCGGTATCCGGACATGATCCCAACACCCAGTTCGGCCACGTGTGAGGTGCGTTGCATGGGTGTACGCAGGATGTCACATACCCCAACGATGCGACCTTTTACGATGGCAATTAGTGCATGCCATGGAAACTCAGGCTCAGCGGATGCCTCCAGGTATTCCTTGATTACAGGGGTTTTTGTCAGCATTTCACCGGCTGTTGCAATGGATACGTCAGGGTCCTTAGCCACATCTACAAACACTTCGACTATGCCTGACAGGTCCCTTGGTCCTGCCTGGCGAATGCTGTATTCCATTTATGCCTGGTTTCCCTTTGACTGTGATTTTTGGGATAACATTTCGGCCAGCAACACGTCCGGGTCGTGTTCGCGACTGCCTGGCCTGGGAGCACCTGTCAACAGCATGTGGATGCGGTCTTCAGCCATTTCCAACTGTTTTTGCGTCACCACCCAGGCAATCCTGTTGTGTTCTGCGATCTTTGATAATTCGTTCAGCCGCACCTGGAGGTCGTTAACCGTATTTTTTAATTTGGAATTGCGCAGTTCCGCCTTTACAAAGTGGTCCAGTTTCTCCTGGTATTTCTTTATGTCGGCCTCGTATTGCCTGAGCCTGCCGGTATTCGACGCCAGTTCCTTGTCACGGGCCGCCACTTGGGCCTGCAACTCGTTGACCCGTGCGCTCAGTCCCTGTACCTGGGCACTTAGTTCCTGTTTTTCCCGCAGGGCTGACGCCAATTCCCGGGCCTGTTGCTGGTTGGCGGCCGACAAGGCATCCATTTTGCGTTGCAAGTTATTGCGTTCCTTTTTCATCGTTTCCAGGTCTTTTTGCATGTTCCCGGACGCAGTCTCTATCTGGTGCCGCACCCTGGCCTTCATTTCTTGCTGTTTTGATTCCGCCGCTTTTAGTTGTTCTTTTAACCGTTGAATCCGGCCATCCAGCTCCCCTGTTTTCCGGATACTTTCATCAAGTAACCTGTTGTTTTTACCGAGTTTTAGCACCAGAAACACGCAGACCACGGCCAGCAGACCACTCAAGGCAATGAAGATGTACAGGGTCGTCATTCCAAATCTCTCAATTCGAAAGTATCAAGTCCCGAGTCCAGGTCCCTATAATACAAGGAATAGTAATACTCCATCCTGCGGTCGATATGGTTATCCGGGCCCAACATTACCACCTTTGCTTTGATCTCGGACATATTGTAAGGGTCCCCCAGTCCGTAGGCCGCAATCACCACGACATCGCCCCGCTCGGCCTTGCGCGCAGCAGCACCGTTCAATACCACCTCGCGACTGCCCCTTTTGCCTGGCAGGGCATAGGTGGTCAGCCGTTCACCGTTATTGATGTTCCATATTTCGACCTCCTGGAGTGGGGCGATACCAGCAGCCTCCAGTAACACCGGGTCGATGGTGATACTACCCATGTAACTCAGATCTGCGCCCGTAATGGTGGCGCGATGCAATTTACCAACCAGTATTTTGCGTAACATGACTGCCTCCAAGGGTCAATCCAAGGCATTGTACCAGAATGACCATTTCGTATCAAGAAGGAGGACACCACCCAAATTACCGGACTAAATGCGGGAGATTGCGGTTAATTTGCAGTTGCCTGTCCAATTTAGTATTCTTATTATTAGGAACGGAGGCGCATATGAAAAAGGGGTATCTTGCCTTATTAATAGTTATCGCTACTGCATGGGGCTGTTCCGGCGGCAGCACCAGTAGTACACCGGCAGCAGGTGATACGCTGGACAGTGAGGTTGGGGAAGGTACCGAAATCCAGGAAGGTGTATCAGACGGCCCGGGATTTTTCGTGGATTGGGGATATGCCGAAACCACGGATACGTCCGAGGGGGCGGAAACAATCGATGCGTCCTCTTGTCCCGGGGGATTCGATTGCCCCTGTGACAGTAACGAGGATTGTCGTTCACAGTGGTGCGTGATCGTGGACCCGAGTACCGGGGACAAGCGTTGTACGTTTACCTGTAACGCCGGGGATTGCCCGGAGGGCTGGGGTTGTGTGAACGTTGCCACAGGGGGGCAGGATGCCATGTTCCTGTGCATGCCCAGGACCAGTGTGTTGTGTACGCGTGAGTGCCAGGGCGACGGTGACTGCGGTGTGGACAACCTGTGCGTAAAAGTGGGACAACATCAATACTGCCTGACCGCGTGCGAGGATGACTCGGGATGCCCTGACAACTACAAGTGCAAGGAGGTCAAGAACCTCGACGGTTCAGTAACGGCCAAGCAGTGCTGGCCGGTGACCGATTCATGCGTGTGCGGTGTGGACGTGGACTACCAGACCGACCCGGACAACTGTGGCGAATGCGAGCACAAGTGCGTGTATCCCCATGCCACGGCCTTGTGCGAGGCGGGCAAATGCAAGATGGGGGCATGCGACAAGGACTGGTGGGACATTGACAAGGACCCGACCAACGGATGCGAGTACAACTGTCACAAGACAGCGGACAAGGACCAGCCTGACACGCAGTACGTGGATGCAAACTGCGACGGGATCGACGGCGAGGTGGCCCATTCCGTGTTCGTGGATTCATCCAAGGGCGATGACGACAACACCAAGGGCGACATGAAACACCCGTTCAAGACGATTACTGCGGCCATTGCCTTTGCCCAGGGTACCAAGGACCGCCATAACGTGCTAATTTCGCGCGGGCTTTACAACGAGCAAATCGTGATGCAGGACGGCATATCCATTTACGGTGGATACAACGCGGACAAGGGATGGAAACGTGACCTGGACATATTCAAGAGTGCGGTGATGTACAACGGCCAGGAGCCACTTGCGATCCGGACAGTGGTTGCAAAAAATATCGTGGACAAAACAGTACTCGACGGCCTTATGATCAAGAGTGCCAGTAATCCGCAGTCCGGTGGCAGTTCCTACGGAATATGGGCCTATAACTGTTCCAAGAACTTCGTAATATCAAACAACACGATCGAATCGGGCAATGGCGGTGACGGCGAAAATGGAGAAAACGGGGAAAATGGGCCAAATGGTGAGCCAGGTACCAAAGGGGATGATGATGGAGAATACGGAGGACCAGATTTGTTGGGATGTAGTCATGGTCCTGATACTGGCAAAGGGGGACCAGGTGGAACAGGCTACTGTAACAATGGAGGCGGTAAAGGTGGAACAGGGGAAAAACGGGGATACAGCGGTGGAAACGGAGAAGATGGAAAACCGGCTGCTGTCGGTGGTAAAGGAGGGGCTGGAGGTGGAACCAAGCAAGATGGAAGGCCTGGTACCGCTGGAAAATCCGGCCCCAACGGTAATGACGGCAAGGGTGGCAAATTAAGCATGTCTTTATCATCTGAGCATCTATGGCTGCCTGGCAACGGTGAGGATGGACAGGACGGTACACCAGGTGGTGGCGGTGGTGGTGGGGGC
>WGCQ01000269.1 GCA_015493765.1 Deltaproteobacteria bacterium | reverse complement strand
TGTCTTCTATATTAACTTGTTTTTCTTTAACAAAAAGGACGAGACACCCAAACTAATCAAAGGAATTAGTAGTAGTGCAATCTGTTTTGTGTATGAGTCTCTTGTGGATAAAAATGTTCTGTTACGGCATGGTTGCGCCGGGTGCCGGATTGCCAGGATAGCCCAGTTTTTTCCAATCCAGCCTGCCGTTCTTGCCATGGCAATCCTGGCACTTGAGCGCATTTTCCTTGGGGACCACGCCGTGTTCGATGTTGTGCCAGCGGTTGACCTTGGCCCACTTGATCGAAAACGGCTCATGTCCGTAACGCCATTTGGATACGGCCTTGATCCCACCGATATTGTCCTTGTGGCTGAACATGTACTTGATGCTGACCGGCAGGATCATGTGGGTCTTGCCGTCGTATGCAACCCAAGCCTGGTGGTGCTTGAACGGATAGATCCTGGAATTCGGGTCGTCCCGGCTGCCAATGGGCTTGTACGTATAAAATTCGCCCTTTTTGTTCAGCACCACTGGCGTGGATGGGTCCCAGAAGTCCTTGGTTTTGCCGTTCCACCAGGCATACGCTGGTACCACGTTCTTCCCGAACTTGATCTTTACATGATAGATGCCTTCTTTCTTGATGAAGTGGTTTTTCCGCCAGTCGCGCACCATGTCCGTGGGCTGGGTCCTGGCAAACGTCGGTATGTGGCAGGTTTCGCATGCCACGCGTTTTGTATGCTGGTTCAAAATGGCCAGTTTGTGGGGCTTGGTCCCATGGCAATTGGTGCAACTGACCGTTTCGCCAGGAGTTTCGTTTACCGCGCCGTCCGCGCCTGCCCCTGCGATCCTGTGATGGCTGGCCTTGTGGCAGTCGATGCAGGAAAGACCGGCGCCGCCCTTGCCCATGTGCACATCAAACGTCCGGTCACCCGTGATCAGTGCGCTTTCCAGGTCACCGCCCTTGAAGTTAGGCCCACCGCCGCCCTTCAGGTGGCAGCGCATGCACTCGGCCTTTCCGGGCATGATCGGATGCTGGGCTGCATCCAGCAGTTTGTCGGGCTTCATTGCAGGGACGTATGCCCAGTGATCGCCCACCTTTTTGGGCATGCGCTTGTAGTTCTTGGCGTGGCAGATCAGGCAGTCGATGTTTTCCAGTTGCGCCTCGGTCGCCTTGTCCCCCGGGAGTTTGCCGTGTCCTGCATGACAGATCGAACACCCTGGAAAGACCATCTTTTTCTTGCCATTGGGCATCTTTACAAACGTTGGCGTCATCCAGTTGGCATGCGGGTCCTGGCAAAAATCGTTCACACTGTCGATCTTGCCGATCTTGTGGTGCGGCATCGGCACCAGGTAAGGATTCGGGCCCTTCCACTGGTAGTGGTCGCTGTGAAAGAACTCGTAGGCCTGGTACTTATGGCACTTCAGGCACGTTTTCGTACCGTGATATTCCTGCACGTACTGCTCGTGCGGGTTGGACCCGTCGTCAGCCAGTGCCCCCAGGGACCACAGCATTGCCACTGCCCCTGCCAACAACCATGCTCGTTTCATCATCCCAGCCTCCATCAATTATTCAATGGGTTTGATCTTGAACAACTTGAACCTGTCCGTTGCCATGCGCATCGGGTCGCCCGGATAGCCCATGGCCTTCCAGTCAATCCTGCCCTTGCCGTCCGTATGGCAGTCGCTGCACTGCAAGGCATTATTGCTGGGTGCCACCTCGTGATAGATGCCCATCCAGCGCTGCGAGATTGCGAATTTGAAATCCTTGATCGCCTTGCCATAGAAGGCCTTGGCGCCCGCGATGATAGCCTTTTTCCAGTTACCGGTCTTGAACACAATGCCGACCTTTATGGGAATCAACTGCATGGTCGCGGGGTCGTAGGGCAGTTTTGCCTCGTGGTACTTGAACGGATAGATTTTGGCGTGCACGTCCTTGATGTCGCCCACGGGCCGGCTGAGCACGAATTTCCCGTCCTTGCCCAGTTTGATCGGCTTATGCACGTCCTGGTACCAGGTCTTGCCGTTCCACCACGCATAAACGGGCTTGACGTTCTTCTGGAACCTGATTTCCGGTTCGTAGCTGTCACGTTTCTTGTTGTATTCCGTTTTGCTCCAGTCGCGGAACATGTCCGTGGCGTACTGCTTGGCAAACGTGGGTATGTGGCAGGTCTCGCATGCCACGGTACGCGCGTGTTTGTTGAGCAGCGGGCTTTTGTGTGGCGCATTTGTATGGCAGCCCTCGCAGGATAGGGTCTTGTCCGTCACGTCCACCACCGGATTGTCGGCCCCGCCACCGCCGATCCTGTGTCCGCTGGCCCAGTGGCAGTCCGTGCAATTCATGTTCATGCCCTTGGCCGACATGTGTACGTCAAAATTACGGGGCGGATTCTTCAACGTGGGTTCGATGTCACCGCGCTTGAAGTTCGGGCCGCCGCCAGCCTTGATATGGCAGCGCAGGCAGTTTGCACGCGTGGGCATGCCCACCTTCTGGGCAATGGCGGTCAGTTGCTCATGCGTGCCGATCGGTACCCACTTGAACTGGCCGTTTTCCTTTACCACGTGGCGTTTGTAGCCCTGGGCATGGCAAACCAGGCAGTCGATGTTGTTCAGTTCCGCGTCATCCACCTTGTCCTGGGGCTTTTTGCCCAGGCCGGCGTGGCAGATCGAGCACCCCTGGGCAATCACCTGGCCCCTGCTGTTTTTCAGGATCCCGATCCAGTTGATCATGGGATTCGTGCAGAAGTCATTGGTGGTATTGGCCTTGCCCAACTTCTCGCCTTTGACGTTCACCACGTTTTTTATGCTGCCCAGCCACTGGTAGTGCACCGTGTGAATGAAGTTTTTGGCCTCGTCTTCATGGCAACCCAGGCAGGTCTGAGTGCCGTCATAAGAATCGATGAAGTCCTTGTGGGGATATTTCGGCGGCTTTGCCCAGGTAGTCCACGACAATACCAGCAAAGAGAGCACCATCAGGGCCGAGATCAAACTCCGTTTCATCAGCATCCTCCCGTAAAAGACAGGCATCATATAACATTATGATACTGTCTGGTCAATAAGAATGGTCATATTTTGTTCCTTTTTTGTCCGGACCACTGTAGTAAATTATCCTCCTGAATAAGGTTCTGTAAGGCTCTGTAGAGTGGTTAAAAACGATTTACTTCAAAAGCCGACGAAAAATGATGTTCTTCCGTCCAAATTACCTCTGTCAAATTTGGGATACGGAAAAATCCTTGACCCTGGTGTATGCCTGCAATATCATTAGTCATGTTGTGTGCAGCCTATACACGGTGGAATATCCTGCCCTCATTTTTGACAAGCAATTTGGGTCGTTCAACCGGATCCGGTATCCGGGTTTAATGGAGGTATAAAAATGTTTCAGAACCAAGTAGTTACGTTATTTGAGCGCCTTGTCAGGCCTGAGGTGTCATCCGTGGTCAAGGCCCAGCCGATCATTCCGGCCATCGCGAGAAAAGCCGCAATTATTGCACTGGATAATCCGGGCTTTGTGCGTTCCGACCAGGGCCAGATTTTGGGACTGATGCCGGAATACGAAATCCCGTACGGCCCACCCGGTGGATTGCCGGAATTACGCGACCTGGTGGCACGTTACTGGAAAAATCGATTTGGGCTGGAACTTGAATTGGGCGCTGAAAACGTATGCATCACCACGGGGGCCACTGAGGCCCTTGCGATAAACCTGCGCCTGGTCTCACCGGGTCACCGCGTGGGCATCAATTGGATCTACTGGTCGAATTACAAGGGTATTATCAATATCAGCGGCGGCCAACCTGTTGTGGTTCCACTGTTTGACGAGACAGGCCGGTTGTACCTGGACAAGGCGGCGGGTGCAATAAAAGCGCATGGCATTCGAACTCTTTTGCTGAATTTTCCGGCCAATCCGTCAGGCGAGGGCCTGCTACCGGAAGAATACGAGGAAATCGCCGAAATGGCGAGGGATATGGACCTGCTCTTGCTGTCCGACGAGGTGTATGCCGGCATGGCCTACGAGGGTGAGCCCCTGTCCATGTTGAAATTTGCACCGGAAAGGACGGTGGTGATAGGGGCCGCGTCCAAGGAATACCTGATCCCTGGCGCAAGGGTGGGTTATGTGATCAGTGCAGACCCGGAATTCACGAACCAGTGGATGTCAAAACTGGTGCGTGCATCCACGTCGAATCCTAATGTCCTGGGGCAAAAACGACTGATTGAACTTATAAAGCCGGACGTGGAGGCCATGGAACGACACCAGCAGCCGCCACTTTTGTCCATGATACGTGCGCAACTGCGTACCAGGCGGGATGCGTTGATTCGCGTCCTGGAGGAGGCGGGGATTGATGTCAGGCGGCGTAAGGGCTTGCCGCCTGCGGGCGGAATCAGTGTGTTGGCATGGTTGCCCGGGGATATTGGCCTGGACGACCGCTCCGTGGTTGAAAGGGCCATGGAACTGGGTTTGTTCAGTGCTGTGCCCGGCAGTGCATTCGGTGCGGATGGTGGTTTGAGGATCGGATACGGCACCATGGATGACAAGACTCTGCATCAATTCAAGCAAAACCTGGAGGTATTGCTGAATGACCTGCGGTCATAGACACACAAATCGTGATGCTGGCCCATTAACCCCAAATTTGGCCGGTAATTCAGGTTGTTATCACCGGATGGAGGCGTATAACCTGTTAGAGGCTGTGTAAAGTCTCCGTTGGAGCACAGGCCTCCGGAGGGTGTTACAAAGTCCCCCCTGGGATCGTCGGCTTGTTTCGCGGGCGTCTCGCCCGCCTTTTCCGTGGCCGAGTCCGTGACCGTTGACCGTGACCGTTGACCGTGGCCGTGGCCGTGACAGTGTGCTCCCGGTTACCACGGGGGCCTTCCCGCAAGGCCCGCAGGGCCGTCCCGCAGCAGCCGCAGGCTGCGACCCGACGCCAGAGGCCCGATGCCCGAGTCCGTGGCCGTTGACCGTTGACCGTGGCCGTTGACCGTGACCGTGTGATCTCGGTGAAAACGAAAGTCGTGGAGCGCAGGCGGCCTCGCCTGCTTGTTTCGCGGGCGTCACGCCTGCCTTGCCGTGGCCGTTGACCGAGGCCGAGGCCGAGACCGTGGCCGTGGCTGTTACCGAGACCGAAATGCACAATCCATTTTGTTTCGTAACACACTGAATTTACGCAACATTCGAGGGGAGGGTTCCAAACCCGCCCTGAATTTGCCATCAAATCAACACCCTCGAAATGCCTGAGACCTGCGGCAC
>WGCQ01000268.1 GCA_015493765.1 Deltaproteobacteria bacterium | reverse complement strand
GGCCGAGACCGTGTGATCCCGGTGAAAACGAAAGCCGTGGAGCGCAGGCGGCCTCGCCTGCTTGTTTCGCGGGTGTCTCGCCCGCCTTTGGATGGCCGTGGCCGTTGACCGTTGGCCGTGGCCGAGACCGAGTGGGGCCGGCATCCTGCCGGCCTTTTCCGTGGCCGTGGCAGTGTGCTCCCGGTTACAACGAAAGCCTTCCCGAAAGGCCCGCAGGGCCGTCCCGCAGCAGCCGCAGGCTGCGTCCCGGATCCCGATGCCAGAGGCCCGAATCCGTTGACCGTGGCTGTTGACCGTGTGGTGTCCGCCCTGGGATCGCCACCTTCCAGCCGGCGTTCTTTGTCTTGACCGGTAATTTGGATAAAAACCCTTGACATAAAAATAAAAAATCATGACAATTATCATTGAAGGCGAATCAGGGGAGGCATCATGCTCAAACAAACAAACAAACAAACAAACAAACAAACAAACAAAGGTATGGCCATGTAGGATGGTCTAAGTATCGATTCCTGCTGTTCATGGTGCTCATGTTACCCCTGATGGGTCAGCAGCAACCCTGCAACCCCCCGCCCGGGAAATGTTTCAAAAACACGGATTGCCAGGGACTTGGCCATGCGGATTGTCCCGGTCGATGGGTATGCCAAAAGAAGTGTCCCGTGTTGCTGGGGGACTGCAAGTGGAAGTGCGAACAGGGACCCGGCTACTGTGAAAACGAAGGGGATTGTGAAGGCGGGCCGACCTTTGATTGCGAGGGATACTGGAAGTGCCTGGAGCACCACTGTTACTGGCGCTGCAACTACGGTGGGGGCTTTTGCCGGGAGGATAGCGACTGCCAGGGCACAGGCGATCCCGAATGCGCCAAGGGGGAATTCAAATGCGAGGACGGTTTGTGCAAATACCACTGCGAGCAGCCCGTGACCGACCACGACCATGACGGTATCGACGATGCGGACGATTCCTGTCCCAATGACCCTGACAACGACATCGACCACGACGGCGTGTGCGGTGATAAGGACAACTGCCCCACTGTGCCGAATCCCGGCCAAGCGGATGCGGATGGCGACGGTTTCGGTGATGCCTGCGGCAATCCTGCGGACACGAAGGTCGACACGCAAAACCAGGGTGCCGCAATAGACATCATTGTAACAACGCAGGGCCTTGGGCTGAGGTATCGCGACACGCCGAAGGGGCCGATGGTGGAACCAATGGTTCAGGGGTACAGCAACTGGTCCGCGACAATCGGCCGGCCTGCCCTGCCGGTAAAGGTGTTCTGGGTACAGGTGCCCTTCGGGACCAGGGTCGGTTCGATCAGGCTGTCCAGGGAGGGGTTGGATTACACGGACCCGGTCAGTATCAGCAACGTGGTGGTTTATCCGCAACAGGACGAACTGGATGACAACGGGGATTTTGAATATGATGCTGAATTCTATGAAGGGGGGACATCACACGGGGTGCAACGGCGTATCGACCCGAAGGTCCAGGTCCTGGATGTAAGCAGGGCCGGCGATTGGGAAGTGGTCAAGGTGATGGTGATGCCGTTCATGTACGACGCGGTCACCAGGACCCTTACCCGGTTTACTGTTACGCGACTGCGGTTGCTTTTCGACCCGCCCTCCGATCCCATGGCCGAGCCCAGGTCCTGGTCCATGGCCAACGCGGTCATACCCGCCTTGATGAAAAAGATGGTGGTAAACCCCGGGGATTACAGCAATCTGCACGAGGATATAGCGGACGTGATAGGCACGGTGTTGCAGGGCAAGCCGGAATACCTGATAGTGGGTCCATCGTACCTGAAGGACGAGGTGTACCGGGATTTTGTCGATCGCCACCCTGCCAGGGAGTTTTACAAGTGGGTGTATTACGATACGGACAGGTTGAGACAGGAGGCTATTCAGCGTAATTTTACAGTTTGGGGAAGATTAAAAAGAGTGATTAAACGCGACTACCAGACAAACAACCTGGCCCAGGTCCTGCTGGTGGGTGACCAGTTCGAGGTGCCCATGTACGCGTATCCATGCACCGGTCCGTGGGGAACCGACTATACGGGGAATTCCGCGATAAGGATATCCGGTTGGCTGAAGTGGCCCCTCGCCGGGGACCAGGGCAATGTGACGCTTTCATTCGGTTCCTGGGGGTGGTGCAAGGTATGCCTTGGTTGTGGGGCTGACGGCCGACCGGTAGGTTCAAAGACGTTACAAAGTACCCTTTATGGTCCGAATGGAGGCATTTCAGGGGACTCATTACCGTTGATATTAGTACCCGACCCGCCGGATAAACTCGGCGGAATAAAAATAAATGGCGTATTCTGGGTACCATTTACGGTTGACATGGTGAATTTCGGACCTTTTGTTTCGCTGTTCATGGCCTGGTATGTGCAGGAGCATATCATTCAGTCCTCTGAGGTGGGTGTTCTGGAAGACGGGGTCATGACAGCAGGTCATTACAATGTGCGGGTAAAGTGGCTGGATCGTATCCTTGCCCATAGACTGGGTATGTATGCAGAGGACCATGACCCTGAAATCGCTGGTATTACCGTGGAACAGGCCCTGCAACACCTGGCCTTTGACGGGTACAACAAGGATTTTGTCCAGACCAGGGATGTGGTACTGGAGGGCTGGAAGGACAACCGGACGTTCCTGGTCCCACCCTGGGTGGATGACCATCCGGAGGATTGCCGCAAAGGGATCCCGCCCGGTAGATACTGGGGCTTTGATAACCCGGAATTAACAGAATTGGAAAAACCATCGCCTTTCGATTTCTATCAGTATCAGACCGTTGGTGACTATGCCTACGGCGTGATTGGCAAGCCCGGGGATGCGCCGGTTGTATCCGTGTCCAGGATATACGTATCAGGCACAAAGGCCCAGGAAATCATGCAGTTCAGGGCTGCTGTTGCAAAGGCCCTGGCCTATCAGACCAGGTCCGTGGTGATACCGGACGCACACGGGGGCTTTAAGCTTCAAACATTGCCCGGGTTCGACCACCTGGTATCGAATATCCTGTTGTCAGCAGCACCCGGGCTCGGTAAAACTGCGAGCTTCCCAATCGCAGAAGCAGAACGTCACAAACGTCAGGTTGTGATGGCAGGTTCAGACCTCGATACCAATGACCTGTATTTTACACCCAAATTCACACTGAACTACGGTTGGATAAAACATACTGCTTCCTTGTGCCAGAGTGCAGGGCTGGACCCCCTGGTGCCTGAGCCGACAACCTTTGATGCCCAGGCCCTGGCACAGGGGATCGACCCGGGGCCCAACACGCGTTACGTGGTTCCTGGTGTGGGCCTGGCCATAGAAATAAGTCATGCCACGAATATATCCATGGCAAATATGTGTACTAGTGTCCAGACTCGTGCTATTTGTGCCAGTGACATCATTGCATCCAATCCCACGGCACACCAGGATATCTATCCCATAACCGTATCCCCGGATTGTCACCCTGCCGCGATTAATGAATCAGTACATCCCACAGACACCAGCGTTTACCACATGACCATGAAGTACCTGGATATCGGTGCCAGCATGTTCGTGGGCAGCAAGGTGCTGGAATGGGGTGCTGGGTTCAGGATTACTCAATACCTGAAATTCATGTCCACCCTGTCAAACGGACTGAAAGTGTTGGACCCTTCCGGCCATGTGGTGCCCCCGTCCGCTGCCATGTGGTGCCCCCGTCCGCTGCCATGTTGTGGCATTTCGCAGCAAGATTTAATGCATCCAAATTCTCCCCGCAGGATGCAGACCCCCATCACAACCTCTGGTGGAGGGCCAGGAACTGGATGGTCTATGGTACCCCGGACATGCCGGTGTGGCCGTTTGATACAGGCAGACAGCCCGTGGCAGCACCCAGGCCGTGTCCGGTGGTCCGAATTGCACAGCACACAGTGGACCTGTGCAGCATATGCGACCAGTACCCGGATTGTGAGTCATTTACCTATGACAGCAAGTGGACGGGACCATGGGTGTACACCACCCTGCTGGGTGGTGATTCCTCCGCGCAAAAGGCCGCTGTTGTGAGGGGTAAGGTGGGACAGTCCACGAACATGAGCCTGGAATGTCCCCCATGGGCCAGTCAGGACGAGTGTCCCATGTTGTGGCTGGAGCCTGTGACCGACCCAAAGGCAAAGGATGTAACCATCTTTGGGAGCCTTGTAGCCCAATCCGACGGCCTGGACATCCAGTGCCCGGTTACGCTGGACCCGGGGCTTCGCAAAGGTCACTCGTACACCGCGTACATCCCGTTTTACACCAGGGCCAGTCCCTGGTACGACGGGGAGGAGTTCGTAAGTTTTTCGAACATCAATGGCTATGATCGGATCCAATCCACCTGGCATTCCAGGTTGCTGAAAGTGGGCAGGCAGTATTACGCGATGGTGCCACAATCCATTCCAGGCATGGATGACAGGGATGTCCAGCACAGGACCAGGGTGGCGGTGGTGAATTTCGATGTGGATTCGGATGGCGAGACCATGGCATTTTGCCAGCAGGGGTTTGGTGAATACCTGGTGGACCACGTGGTGGTCATTGATAATGGACCAGTGGGAGGTAGAAGATGAAGTGGTTGTTTGCAATATTCAGCATCGTGTTGTTGACGGGTATTTCCCGGCCGAGCCGGGCCTGCACACCGGATTGCACGGACAAGGAGTGCGGTGATGACGGGTGCGGCGGGTCGTGCGGGACCTGCCAGTCCCCGGCGAAGTGTGTCGTGGGACACTGTGTAAAGGGGTGTGGTGGTCTGGTCGCCCCGGGACTGGTGTACGGTTCCTGTTGTTATAAGGGGAAGGCATTAAGGTGTACCGCCAAGTATGGTGGCAAATGGGCAGTTAAAGATTGCGGTGGTGATTCCAACTGCAGGTGGGATGATTTAATGGGATACGTTTGCGACCCAACACTGCCTGATTACGAGGACCCCACCCACAGACAGCCCAGGGAATGCGATTTCAACTGTGTGCCGTATTGCAAGAACAGGAATTGCGGTGACGATGGGTGCGGCGGGTCCTGCGGCACATGTCCGACCGGTGATAAGTGCCTGGACGGACAATGTTGCCACCCAAATTGTGAGGGCAAGGATTGTGGTCCGGACGGTTGCGGCGGGGAATGCGGACATTGCCACGACTGGGAGTTCTGCACCGATTCCGGGCAATGCAAACGTAACTGGGGGTGCCG
>WGCQ01000267.1 GCA_015493765.1 Deltaproteobacteria bacterium | reverse complement strand
GTCTCGGCCTCGCCTGCTTGTTTCGCGGGCGTCCCGCCCGCCTTTTCCGTGGCCGAGGCCGAGACCGTTGGCCGAGGCCGAGACCGAGACCGTTGGCCGTGGCCGTGTGATCCCGGTGAAAACGAAAACCGTGGAGCGCAGGCGGCCTCGAGGGTGTTACAAACTCCCCCTGGGATCGCCGGCTTCCAGCCGGCATCTTGAATTATCTTTGTATTTCAAACTATTACAAAACACACAAGTTTCCGAATTCGGCACTAAATCCATCAAATCAACACCATCGAGGACCCATGCTTTGCACTCGGCCCTCCTTGCAAACAAGTGCCTACGGGACCCAAAAACCGCCTTCCTCTGACCAACCGGCCTGCGTGAGGGCGCTCCATTCGGAAGTGGATGTGGTTGTCAGGTGGTCCGACTGGGTAGTGTTGTAGAATCTTTTGGCCAGGTTATTGGCCTGGGATGTCTGGTGGTCGTATGCGTACCCCAATAACACCGCACCCCCATAGGCAGGTGCCCCTTCCGACTTGTTAGTGGTGGTCATGTGGTCGGTACAGGATGCGCAGTAAACCTCATATATTGGTATCCTGCCGTCTCCGGGGGAATCAAACAGGTAAAAGGCCGTGCCCTCCAGATGATACCCGGATTGGGGCTGTTTATTTGTGCTCAAGGCGTGGTCGGTATCCTTCCCGGACTGCCACAGGAACCGGTACACGGGGTGGGTGACGTCGCATACACCGCCTTCGTCCGTTTCCCCGTCACAATCGTCGTCCTTGCCGTTGCATATCTCCTTGGGACCTTCACCCGGGGGTACCGGTGTATTCACGCAGCGATTGGATTCACACCGGTCCGTAGTGCAAGGGTCATTGTCATCACAATCCTTGTCCTGATTACAACCTTTGTGCCCCATCCAGATCCTGGCACGGCCTATCACCCTGGCGTTTCCGTCCGTGTCCGTGGCCCGGACCTCCATTAGGTGGGCACATGGGGTCAGGCCGGATACATCCACCTTTGTCCGGAAGCCCACGTTGGGGCACATCGCGTATCCCGGGAAGGCTGTACATACGTCCTTGCGTTTCACCTGCAGGCCCACGGTCTTGACCACCTGACCGTCCACCAGGACCTCCACCTTGCTGACCCCGATGTTATCCATTACCCATCCCCTGACATCCATGGGCGTGCCCACGTGTTGCACCGCGTCATCAATAGGTGCATCCAGGGAACCGAATGGGGGAATGTGTGTCTTCAGCCATGTCACCTTCTGGCTGATCGTGTTGAAACTGCCCAGTACAATATAGGCCCTTGCCCTGACCCAGCCTTTGGCGGGTATCCCGAACACAAAACTGCCCCTGATGTTGTTGAATACACCATCCTTCTGCCAGGCGCTGAACCCGGTGAGATTGTTTTCGTAATACAGGCCCACCCCATAATCGTGATTGTCGTTCTGCAGGGCCGCAAAGTGCCCCGGGGAAGTGAATACCTTGTGAAAAAAGCCATTGTTGGCAGGCTGGTCCACCTTGATTATGTTTCCGCTGGAGTCCATGATCACGTGGAGGTTGGGTCCCCTCTTACCAAAACTGGCATAAAGGGTGGGGAACTCCTGGGCTGTTGCCGCATGCGCCGTATCCGCCAGATTCGTTACTGTCATGTCCAGTTCCACGATATTGGGGTCCACGAATTTCAGGACCTGGGTATATTGCACGTCGGATTTCCGATTACGACGAGTGGGGTCATTGCAAACGGTGTTACTGCAATCCTGCAGGTCCCATCCCGGATTCCAGAACAGCGGTCTGGTCACGGCCACAAGGGACCCGTTTTTTGCGATCAGGCTCTCAATGCCGGAACCGATGTTGCATTTGTTACCCCCTTGCACAGGGTCCCACCCGAGGAACGGGATTCCTCCGGGACAGGCCGCTGACGGATTGGTCCGGCAACTGGCGTTCCATGCACAACCCTGCACCCCCCTGTCCGGGTCATAGAATGCCACCTGGACCTCCCGGCCCGTATCATTGGCGTCTATCGCGTTGGTACTGTTGATCCCGGGTTTCCCGTCGGTCATGCCAAAGAACACTATGGTGGCCCCCCAGTCCTTACGTACGCCGACCTTCAGGGAACCATCGGAATTGTACAGGTACACATCATGAAAGCCGTCTTTCGTGGTTTCCTCGGTTTTCCCGGGCGGGGATATCGATACCATGGGGTCAAGGGAGGCCTTTCCAGGGTCCGGTACAGTCAGGCACTGGCCCGAGAACTCGCATTTGCCTTGCACACACTCATAGTCGGTTGGACAATCCCCGCACTCACACCCCTTTATCTCCCCGCATTGCGCCCCGGCCTCGGCGCATACGGTACTGCAGGGCTTGCATACCCCTTGTTCGCATACGGTGTCGGGGGCGCATCCACAGTCCTGCTGGCAGGTACTACAGTTTTCGTCCGGGCCGCAAACCCCGTCCCCGCAGTAGTTTTGTATGACCTCTTCCCCCTGGCCCTGGTCCTCATGATTCGTCTCGTCCACCACAACCAGGTCTTTTTCAATGATGTCTGGTTTCCCCGCTGTATCTGTTTCATCAGGCTTCCCCGTATCCAATCCATGGTCTTCGGAAATATCGGAGCCGTCCGTCATGGTGTCTTCTTGCGTCCCACTCCAGGTATCCTCGCTTTTTACCTCAGTTCTTACATGCGTATCATAGGCTTCCGGGGTTATGCCGGTGTCCCTGGATACACTGTCGGTATTCAAGTCCCCTGCATCCCTTTTTGCCTGTAGTGTATCCATTCCCGTATCTATTTGCCGTCCAATATCCAGGCTAACAGGACCCGGGTCCACCACATCGGGAATCGGATGAGGTCCATTTTGTTTGCCCGTGGAACTACCGGAACATCCAAGGAAAATAACAAAATATAATCCTGGCAGATAAATTAAATACTTCATGGATAAAATATACTATTTCATTGAAAAAAAGCAACGAGTCTTTACCCAAATTACCTGTCAAATTTGAGGACAAAGTTTTTGTAACAATGTTTGTGTCAGATTAGGTGGGTGTCTTCTATATTAACTTGTTTTTCTTTAACAAAAAGGACGAGACACCCAAACTAATCAAAGGAATTAGTAGTAGTGCAATCTGTTTTGTGTATGAGTCTCTTGTGGATAAAAATGTTCTGTTACGGCATGGTTGCGCCGGGTGCCGGATT
>WGCQ01000266.1 GCA_015493765.1 Deltaproteobacteria bacterium | reverse complement strand
GATCAGGAATATGGACGGCAACACGGACTGGTCCTTGCCCACGTAGCGTGCCCCCACCATGTCGTGGGTCCTGAATTCCGGGTCGTACAGCATGGGGTATGCCAGGTGCCGCTGTTTCCTGAATGCACGCAGTTTTGCCTCGACCTTCGCGATGGGCGGCTTGTGTTTGCCCCCCTCCAGCAGTATGGATACAACCATCACGCCTTTATCCTTGAATTCCTCGGCCACGGCATTCAGGTCCGGGGCAATGCGTTTGCAAGGTTGACACCACAGTGCGAAAAAATCCACCACCACCAGTTTGGGATGGTGTTTTGCCCGTGGTCCAACGTACTCGTGCAGGATAATGTCCCGAACGGGCTTGCCCTGGTCGGCAAGTACGGAAAGGTCGAAATCCGGGGCCTTGTCACCGGGTTTCAGGGGCACCTCCGCGTAAACGCCGGGTGCAGCAAACACCATGGCAGCCAAGGCCGAAACATAGATGCTGTATCTCATCTGGTCCCCTCGTTATTTAGTTTTCCCAGCAACTCATGCACGCAAGCGGCAATGGCCATGGCAGGGCTGGCCCCGTAATGCAGGTCCGTCCGCAGTGTCCTGGTCATGTCCACCGCGCCGCCTTTAGTAACCCGGATGTCCACTACCAGCCTGGCAGCGTACATGCCTGTTAAGGAACGGCGCTGTTGAAAATGCAGGACTACGTCACCGGACCTGACCGCATGTGCCGTCTGGTTTCGCAGTATCAGCAGGCCCTTGCGTCCCAGGTAGCGATAGATCGCAGTACGGATGTTTTCCGCGTCGCCAGGGTTCAGCAGGTTTGTATCACCGCGCAGCCGCACCACCACGGTGCGCGAGTGCAGGTACCTGCCGAAGTCCTCCCCGGACATGGTCAATTGGATATGGCAGCGACCGTCCGCGGTGATTTTGCGAAAGACCCGGTAGGGCCGGCCCTCAAAGGTGCAATGGGTCCTTGTCCGTGCCACTATGTCCACCACCTGGGAAAAACGCACGGATGGGCCGATTGCGTTTGTCAGTTGTTGTTGCTGTCTTACTGTGGTCGTCCCGCTGACCTGTACGAACAGGGATTCACACAGGCCCTTCAAGGCCAGGGTTTGGGCCTCTTCACAGGAAGCGCCGCTCCCCACTCCGGAAAACCAGCCTCTGGGTACGGGCGGGGGTTGCCACTGCACGATTGTGGCAGCACACCCGATACCCATTAACCCTAAAATGGTCGTTGCAAGCCGCTTCACGTTCATAGGATAACTGAAACAGGGTAGCAGTGTAAACCCAAATTACCGGCAATTTGGGGAGTAGGACTTGCCATATCCGTTTTATTGCGGCAGAATAATCAAGCCCGGCCGCAAGCAGGTCGGTAGCGGAGGAGACAGACACGACCCATGAAGGATCAAACGTGGCCATGCTGAAGGCCTTTAAGGGGTTCTCGTTTGTCATGGCCGACATATCCAGTCCTGGCACGTACAAGGGCCTTGGCCGGGCGTTCGACGGGGTCTTTCACCTGGCTGCAAAGGCAGGGGTCAGGCCGTCCATGGCAGACCCGGTGGGCTACACGCAAAGCAATGTGCTGGGCACGGTGCGGCTGCTGGAGTTCGCACAACGCCAGGGCATAAACAGGGTGGTCATGGCGTCCAGTTCCTCGGTGTACGGCCGCAGGGAGGACGATGCCCCGTTTCGGGAGACAGATTCAACGGACCTGCCGGAAAGCCCGTACGCGGCCACGAAAAAGGCCATGGAGGTCGTTGCCGAGGGCATGTACAAGGCCTCCGGCATAAACATGGCCTTGTTACGTTATTTTACCGTGTTCGGTCCAAGGGTCAGGCCGGATTTGGCCATATCCAAGTTCATCCTGAATACGCACCGGGGTTTGCCCATAGAGTTGTTCGGCGACGGCAGTTCCCAAAGGGACTACACGTACGTGGATGACGTGGTCCGGGCCACGATTAGTGCGATGCAGCGCATCGAGGGGTTCGAAATCATCAATATCGGCTCAGGCAGGCCCATAAAACTGCTGGACATGGTGGCCGTGGTTGCCGATGTACTGGGCAGGCAGCCGACCATCGAATTCAAGCCCGAGCAGCCCGGCGACGTGCCCAGGACCTGGGCGGACATCAGCAAGGCAGGCAGGCTGTTGAATTACTCGCCCTCCATCGAGTTCAAGGATGCGGTACGTTTGACTGCGGATTACCTGCTGAAGCACCAGGCCTGAAGCGACAAGGCACGCCACCCTGTCACTGCCACTGGATTCGGGCGTCGGGTGGCGGGTTTCGGGACGCAGCCTGCGGCTGCTTCGGGACGGCCCGTGGGCCTTCGGGAAGTTTCCGTTGCAACCGGAAACCACGGCCAACGGTCACGGTCACGGACTCGGCCACGGTCACGGACTCGGTCACTGTCACTGTTATCCCCATGTCTCTCTTGACAGCAACCATATCCCCCTGACCCAGCCCGGTTTTGACCTGCATGGCCCTGGCGTGGTCACGCGTAAGATAAATTTATTCCACCGGATTATCAATCACTTACAACCTTTTTTTCGTGAACGCATGAAAAAAAATCCACCTCCTCTCGATATTCATTATGGAGGCATGTGTGTACACATCCGTGGAAACAGATTCTTATTCATCCAACTTGTTCATGTACGAGCAACGGTCCCCGGCCCAAACCCCATTCTACAAGATAGTCCAGAACAATCTGGAAACATGGCTGGCCATGGTAAACCAGGCGGATGGCCCTGGGGTACCCAAACACGTAGAAAAGGCATTCAGGGATTTTCTGGAGTGCGGCATACCTGCATTCGGATTACCCCTAATTCGCAGACCAAATCGATGACCGAGGTCGCCGGGAGTGGTTCAGGTGCAAGTCGTTGAGCCAATTTGAGCGCAGTCGTAGCCTAAGCTACGTCGAGCATCAAATGGGCGAAAACGACGCAGTAGATGCGCCGCTTATGGCGAACTGCTCTAAGGGCCGCAGGCCCGTGATTGCAAG
>WGCQ01000265.1 GCA_015493765.1 Deltaproteobacteria bacterium | reverse complement strand
CCCCCAGGCCGGACGCCAGGGCAAGGGGCGCTCCATTGTAAATCTTTTGACATTCAAGGCGGGCGAACACCTGCGTACCGTGTTGAAAATACGGGAATTTGACCCTGAGGCCAGCCTGGTGTTTGCGACCAGGCGTGGCATAGTAAAACGCTCCAGCCTGGACGAATTCAAAAATATACGTTCCAACGGCATGTGGGCCATCAAACTGACCGAGGGGGACGACCTGGTGTCCGTGAAACTGGCTGTGGGCACGCCGGATATACTGCTGGTCACGCGAGAGGGCCAGAGTATCCGCTTTTCCATGGAAGAGGTCCGCAGGATGGGCCGTATGGCCGCAGGTGTGCGTGGGATCAAACTCCAGAAAAAGGACCAGGTGGTGGGTATGGAGGTCCTGGAGGAAGGCAATGCCATCCTTACGGTCACCGAGAAGGGTATGGGCAAGAAGACCAAGGAAACCGCGTACAGGCGGCAGCACCGGGCCGGCGTGGGCCTGAAGGCGTTGAAGGTGACCTACAGGACCGGCAAGGTCGTGGGCGTGCTGAATGTTGTACCAGGCGACGAACTGCTGTTGTCCACAGATTCAGGTACCATCATCCGGCTGCCAGTGGGGGACATCCGCGAAATAGGACGTGTCACCCAGGGGGTGCGCCTGATTAACCTGCGCAAGGGTGAAAAGGTTTCATCCGTCGAGCGGATGAGTGTTGAGGACCTGAAGGAGGCGGGTTCCGAACCCGACCTTTCCGAGGATACGCCTGACCTGTTTTGACGGTTGAATAATCTCTCATTTATCAGTTGCCTGAATCTTACGTAAATCCATTTGCGAGCAGGTGTAATGAGGGTGTTGATTCGATTGCCTTTGGGCAGATACGAGATCGCAATTGTTTTGTAATGTGCTGTTCTTAAATCTATTTTAAAATGCCGGCTGGAAGCCGGCGATCCCGGGACGGACTTTTTCAACATCCTCGTAACCCTGTCTCAAATCATTTGGCACAATGAAATCACCGAATTACCGAACTAAATTCGGGAGTGAAACTTCGCCTGACGGCTCGTTGTCACGGCCTGCGGCCTTAGGCAAGGCACTGCAAGCGGCCCATCTACTTTGTCGTTTGCACCTGTGTATGCACAACGTGGCGCTGTGGGTCATTGCGTCAAAGGCGCAATGAATTCAAGCATCCACGGATGCGCAGAACCACGCCTGCGCTCAAACAGGCTTAACTCCTCGTATCTGAACCACTTGCCGCACCCTTTGTCCTCAAATTTGTCCGGTAATTTGGGAAATCTCGGATAACAACAAAAAATCCAGGATGGTGCTATAATATAATTGAAATCTTTATGTCCCGGAGGTTTTAATGGCTGGCGAGGAACAACAACAAAAAGGCGTTCTTTTGGTTGATGGAATTCGAATCACTTCGGTCTTCGACAACTGGGGTGTTCGCGAGGAAGTGCAAACCGCATGGGGCTTTGCAGCCATAATCGAGGCAAATGGCATGGCGCCCATATTGTTTGATTCCGGATCCGAAGGCCTTAAGTTGTTGAAAAATATGGAAATTCTTGGATTTGATCCCAAACAATTATCCACGGTTGTACTATCACATGAACACTGGGATCACGTGGGTGGGATCGAGGTCCTGTTGAAGGAAAATCCAGAGATGGATGTATTCATACCTGCCACGTTTTCAAGGGGATTGAAGGCCATATTGAAGCGTGCTGCCCGCAGCGTAATCGAGGTGAAAGATGCACGACAGATTTTGCCAGGTGTTTTGACCACCGGGGTCATGGGGGACTCAATTCCGGAACAATCCCTGGTCCTGGCCACGAATCGAGGCGGGGTCCTGATTACGGGTTGTGCACATCCTGGCATCGTCAATATACTGGAGCGCACCAATAGCCTGGTGGACCATGTGTTCATGGCCCTTGGAGGATTTCACCTGAGAGATGCAACGGAATTGGATATCCAGGCAATACTCGAGAGATTTCGGGATCTCGGGGTCCAGTATGCAGGCCCTTGCCATTGCAGTGGTGATGCGGCAAAACAGGCATTTCAAAACGCGTACGATGCGCGATACCTGGACATAAAGGCAGGCACCAGGTTGGACCTGGCCGGTTTGTAGATTTTATTTCCCCTAAAGCGCCGGCCAACGGCCACGGTCTCGGTCAACGGCCACGGATTCGGGATTCGGGTCTCGGGACGCAGCCTGCGGCTGCTGCGGGACGGCCCTGCGGGCCTTCGGGAAGGCTCCCGTAGTAACCTAAAACCACGGCCTCGGTCAACCGTCTCGGCCACGGCCCACGGTC
>WGCQ01000264.1 GCA_015493765.1 Deltaproteobacteria bacterium | reverse complement strand
GGTGAAAACGAAAGCCGTGGAGCGCAGGCGACCTCGAGGGTCTTGAAAAAGTCGTTATATCACACAACGTATGATCCATTTTGTGCTGTAATACATTACCCGCCCTGAAATTACCATCAAATCAACACCCTCTTCCAGCCGGCGTCATATGGGTATAAAGCATGCTTAAAACTCCGTATTTGGATTCTAACAGCGGTTTAAGTGTTGTGTGTATATGTGGATATACGCGAAATGCTTACAGCGGACTCTCGTTGTAACCGGAAACCACACAACTACGCACGGCCAACGGCCACGGTCAACGGTCACGGCCACGGTCAACGGTCACCGGTCACGGCCACGGCCAACGGCCTCGGTAACCTGGAATCTTACATCC
This sequence comes from Deltaproteobacteria bacterium, assembly GCA_015493765.1. Taxonomy (GTDB): domain Bacteria; phylum Myxococcota_A; class UBA9042; order DTJE01; family S145-11; genus S145-11. The sequence goes on along the minus strand of WGCQ01000264.1, from coordinate 5,479 downwards.
TATCAGTCTTACGAGACTACGGCCTTTGTGTTACAATAATGCCTCCGGGTCGTCAAATACGGCCTTGAGTTGACATAATATGGATGTAAAATGAGCACAAAAACAGATATCAAACGATTGAATGTACTGTTGCAGCAGGTATTTCAGGGTGATGTGGGCCAGTCAATCCAGGCTGAAGTCCGCTCGTTGCTGACCTCTGTAAAGTCTGACAATGCCCTTTTGCAACTACAGACAGCCTTGCAGGACAGCGGCTTTTCGGAACACGAGGCCAAAATTTTGTCCGGTGACCACCGATATTACACCAGGTGGAAACTGGTTATGCCCTCCTGGCACCCGATTTTTATCCTCAAAGAAGAGCACATCAAATTCATGGAGATCGGCGCTGAGGCTGTCAGAACAATGTTCAAGGTGTACGATGCCTCAGATCTGGATGCATCCATGGATGCCTTGAAACGTATCAAAGAACTCGTCAAGGATTGGGAGTCCCTGGAAGGACACATGGTACGCGAGGAAAATGTATTGTTTCCTGTGCTCGAACGCCATGGACTTGAGGAGTCCACTGCCAAAAAATGGGAGGATCACCAGGCGATCCGCGGAGCGCGTAAAGCCGTTATGGATCTGTTGAATGCCACTCATGAATACCATTTTAATGAGTTTCGACTCAAGCTGCGCCAACTAATGGTCAGGCTCAACAAACTGGCTGGTAATCATTACAATCAGGAAGAACGTGATTTGTTCAATAAATCATTGAATTTGTTAACTAAATCTGAGTGGGGAGCCATCAGGCAAGGTTTCGATGAACTCGGTTATACCGGTCTGTTACCACCGCCCTCCCCTGCCCCGGCAGCACCTGTCCAGTTGGGTATCATGGATGCTGGACCCGATGCGCTGCGTTTTGAGACCGGCGTTATGACACAGAATGAAATCGAGGCCGTGCTCAACACCCTGCCCGTGGATATCACGTTCGTTGACAAGGATGACAGGGTTCGCTATTTCAACATGGTTCCGGACCGGCTGTTCCCGCGGGCCAAAGGCGTAATCGGCCGAGAGGTCAGGCGGTGCCATCCCAAAAAGAGCCTGCACATGGTGGACCGCATCCTCCGGGATTTCAAATCAGGGGCAAAGGATTCGGCTGAGTTCTGGATCCGGATAAAGGAGCGCTTTGTATATATCCGCTATTTTGCGGTACGGGATCGCCAGGGCGAATACCTGGGCACCTTGGAGGTGACCCAGGATGTCACGGATATTCGTGCCCTGACCGGTGAAAAACGGCTGCTGGACTGAACCGTTTCAAACCGGGTTGCTCAACATTTTGGATTTATAACCTCTTGACTATCTTATAAATTTTGACGTGGAAAAGATTGCGGCAGTATCCGGTTCGTAGCCTGAGGCCAACAAATTGCCATCCTCGGAAAACGCCACTGGTATGTTGGCTGGCATACGCCTGCCAACTACGCCCAGAAATTCCCCGTTGGCACGCCACAGCCTTAATGTCCGGTCATTGGAACCCGTGGCAATAATCTGGCCCTCCCTGGACACGGCAATACTTCTAATCCAGTCTGTGTGCCCATGGAGGGTTGCAATATGTGTCATCTGTTTCGCCTCCCAGGTATGCACCGTACCATCGGCACCTCCGGTTGCCAGGAGTCGCCCACCAGGCGAGACACCCAATGCGCGCACAGCATCATTGTGTCCCTTCACCTTTTCCAATACGGTCATATCAGGAATCGCCCACTTTGCGACCTGGCCCTTCCATCCGCCCGTCCAGACAAAATCCTCCTCCCTGGAAATGGCCATCGAAATCACCTGTTTGTCCGTAAGCCGGACCTGGTTTACGATGCGTCCGCCTGGGAACGACCACACCCTGAAAGATTCATCGGATCCTGCGCTAACAACGTAGCGACCGTCGGATGTGAAAAAGGCACCCCAGACGCCCGCGGTATGCCCAAACATGGTTTCCACCTCTTTTTGGGTTCGGATGTCCCACACCTTGATTACCTTGTCCCAGGACGCGGTCACAAACAATGACCCGTCAGGGGCAAAATCGATCGATCGGATCGAATCCTCGTGGGCCTGGAACACCTCCGGTTTTCCCCCATGCTGTAAATCGAACACAGCGATCAATCCCTTGTTGGAACCGGTTACCAGGTACCTCCCGGAGGGCGAGAAAGCAACGCACAACACACGCCCTGTGCCAGGGGGAACGACCTTGGCAGGTCCTTTTATCGCCAGTTTTAACAAGGATTCATTCTTTGATGCCTCCTCTTTGTGCATCACTGCGGTGATTTGCGACATGTTAACTGATGCCCTTTTTTGGGTGGACCTCGACAGGACTGGAGAGCCCTGAACCGGTTCTGCCTCGTCTTCCTTGTCCCGTTTAAAAAGGCCCTTGATTCCCTTGGCCATTTTGGTCCCAAGTTTGCTGACACCACCCTTGTTTTGCGCCGCCAGGTTTTTCCGCACCGCGTCCAGTCTTGATTCAAGATTCCTGGCCTCTGTTGCCAGTTGTCCGAGCCTGTTTTTTATAACCTGAGGCTCCAATGCGATATCCTGGTCATCAGTGGGTATTGCGTCGAGTTGTTTTTCCAGTGAGAGCAATTCCGTGGACACCTGCAGCAGGTCCTTGAGGCTTTCCCTGACGTTGTCTATACGTTCCTTCAAATCATGGTATTGTTCGTGGATTGATTGAAGCTGGCTGCGATTGCGTTGTACCTGGGTTTCCAATAACGACACCAAGGCGTCTTTGAATTCGCCGGCCTCCTGGAATCTGTCCGAGTGTTTGTACGCAAGGGCCTTTTGTAGCAATGCAAAGACATCCGAAGGGATCAAATCGGATTGCTGCAACCTGCCCGCCTTCATGTTTTTCAAATAACCTTTTGCCCTGGCCATGCCACGCAGCCCCGGTTCCGGCTCATAGGGTGTTTTTCCGGTAATCAATTCGTACATGATCGCAGCCACGGCATACACATCAGTACTCCTGTGTATGGATTTCCCCATGATTTGCTCGGGGCTCATGTAACCAGGTGTACCCAGGATCATGTTGTCCTTCGAGGATTCATCGTCCTCGAAAATACAGGCTCCCAGGTCGGCAATTTTGGCGTGGTACACCACTTTTCCGTCCGCGGACACCATTTCCTGTATAAAAATGTTGTCCGGCTTTATGTCCATATGCACAATTTTGTGGTGATGCGCCACGCTAAGGGATGCCAGAATGGCCTCACCCAGTTTTATTGCCTCCATGTAGGGTAAAATATAAACGGAATTCACCTTTTTGCCGTTTTTCAGAAGGAATCCCGTCAAGGTTGGCGCATCAACGAACTCCATGGCCATGTAATAAGGCTGGGCCATGGTATCGGTTGACGTAACACCAACGAAGGCGTCCTTGTCCCGTTCGCCAAGCATGTTTGCAACCGCCATTTCCCGTGAGAAACGATGTTTCATTTCCTCCACATCCCTGTCCATGCGGGCAATCTTCAAGGCCACGGCCTTGCCGGTTTCGTTGGATATGGCCTTGTAAACGGCCCCCATGCCACCGCGGCCCAGTTGTTCCATCAGGATAAAATTATTCCTGAACGGATATGGCAGCAGGCCCCAGCCCTCATCGGGTTTGGGTGAGTTGCATTCAGGACAACTCTGGCGGGCGGGATCGCGGAAAATGCAATGGCATGTCGGGCAAAAGTATGTAAGCGTACTTGTCAGGTCCGTGTGTTCAGTCATGAAAAGGCGCCTCCCAAAACGCAGTTCTACCTTCCGACACAGTTTAGCATATTACGAGGCGTATTTGAATCATTTTCAGGCAGTCCCAAATTACCTGATTAAATGTCGAGAAGAAAATTTGAGAGATTTTGGTCAGTTTTGGACAAAAAAATTGGTATTTCATAAATGTTGCACTAATGCATCAAAATGTTGCAATTAATGTTTCAAATATTGCATTAAATGTCTTGTATGTTGCCCTGTCGATGAGAAACTGTTCGTATGTGCAACATATTTTTTTGCGTAACAAAATACAATGAGTCTCAATCTCGCTTTTTTGGGATATACAGGGACCGGAATTGGTAAAATCATCTCCTGAATTTGTTCTGAATAAGTCGGCCCATGGGTCCACGGCATATTACAAAAGACTCGAAATTTGACAGGTAATTTGGGGACCACAAAAAAAGACTTGACGTGAATAACACTTTCGTCATAAACTAACCGGTGGCTGGAATTGGGAGTAACGTGATGAGTACAGAAAAAAAGACAGACGTGGATTTAAAAGAACTGGAAGAGGTAAAGGACCTCCTCATTCCAACGGAAGATGCGGAAGCCCTGAATTCCGTTCACGAGGCCGAGGAGATTCAATCCGATAACAACAAGGGCAGGTTGAAGATTCTCTGGATTACTATTGGTGCGGTGGTGGTGTTGTCCGTTGTGGGCCTGGGGATTGTGTATGCCTCGCCAAATCTGCGTCAGCAGTGGAATGCGTTCCTTGCCGGGGACTTAAGTGCCTACAAAAATCAGATACGAAAAAAACAATTGGATCGAATCCGTCAAATCGAGATGCTGACTTCCAACGATTACGGCAGTTTGACCCTGGTATATACGCCAAAGGATGCACAGGTACATATTACTCAGTATAAATGGGTTCAGGATTGCTCCGGCGCAAAAGGCCAGAAGGAATTATTGAAATGCCTGGAACAACCGTTTGACAAAACCAAGGCCAAACCTGAGACCAAGGAAATCGACAACCCTTCGTTGCATCTGGATGTATCCAAGAAACAAATCCTGGATTCTTTGCCCTTGAATGACTTGCCGGTCAAGGAATCCAGCGATGATCGGAAAACCATAAGTCACTACGAATACTTGATCACCATCCAGCGTGAGGGATACAAGCCCAGAAAATTCTATATTACCAATGATGCCAAGCGTAAGCCTCCGGTCAAAGACGCACAGTTGCTCGTGTGGGTTCTGAGAGGACCTGGCCTGTACATGGCCGATTTCCAGGGGGCGGACCTGGAGCCTCTGCCAGAAACGGCCAAGGACAATTACGTAAAGGCCACTATTGCACTGTATTGTGTGGACAAGGAAATCGAAAAGGGGCGTAAGGCCGGTAACAAGTACAAGCAGGAAAATATAGACGCCATGAAGATGGAATACCTGAATAAATACGGTTTCAAGTCCCCTGCGCAATATCAGACCGTTGGCACCGAATTGATGAAGGATAAGGATTTTGCAAAGGAACTGCAAAAGACCTTGAAAAATATAGACTGTTCAAAACAATAGAGTGAATTTCCGGGCATTCGTACGTTTTAATCTGATTTTTTTGTGATTTTCCGCAAGCAAGTGCCCAAGGTCAAAGGCGGGGCTAACGCATGGGCCCTCCCCCGCCGGCACACCGAGCCAAGTCCAGGTCCGGGGACAGACCTGTTCCACCACCAAAGGTCTGTGGGGTTAAACCCCGCGCGCGCTGTTTGACCACCGCGGTCGCCCTGTCAAACGT
>WGCQ01000263.1 GCA_015493765.1 Deltaproteobacteria bacterium | reverse complement strand
GGAAATCTGGCAGGGAAAGGAGACCAGGGAGATCTCGGATGTCAGGAACGATATGGAACATGCTGGTTTCCGTTCTAGTCCGAGGAAAAATGAAGACTTGATGGAGAAAATTGAAAAACTTTATCAGAAATTACTGAAGGATCTGGGGAATAAATATGTTTCCATAAATACCCCTGAACATTTCACTAAAAGCCAAGGCGTTTTTGTGAATATCTCCAACCACCCCATTGAAAAATGGGATGAAAGACAGATAATTGCGGCAAAAAAATACGCTGACACCATAATCGATATACCCTTTCCACCGGTTGCACCTGACCTGGACCTCGACGAGATCCAGGACCTGGCCGGCCAGGTCCTGGACAAATTGCCCGCCAATACCAGGGCCGCCATGGTCAGCGGTGAATTCGTGTTGACCATGACCCTGGTCCGGGAACTGCAAAAGCGGGGCATCACCTGCCTGGCCGCCACAACCACGCGAAAGGTCCGGGAAGAAGGGAACAAAAAGATAACGATATTCGAATTCGTGCGTTTCCGGGAGTACCCGTGGTTGGGGTAAACGGATTAAACAAAAACGCAAAAAATTGTTGACAGGAGTTCTTTTTCCTTTAAGATTGGGGGTAATATGGATGTCTAATGGGACATTGAATGGCGGGATTTGGCAGATATTCCGCCTTCTCGACAGCCAATGGAGGGGTTATGTGCGACAAAAATTTTTTGGTCTTTTTTGAAACCTCAGGAAACCAGGACTACATATTCGGCACCAACAAACTGGCTGAAAATACGGGCGCATCAGAGGCCATTTACCGGGTGGGTACGAAATACATAGTCCAGGCATTGAACGATGTATTCGACCTGGCCATGCCAATGCAAAGTCCATTGGAAATAACGGAATGGTTACAAGACCCTGAAAAAAACCGGCCAATCGAAAGCGATGGTGTGCAAGTGGAGGTCATAACAGCCACTTCAGGCAAGGCCATGGTACTGGTCAAAGACGAAAACAAGGCCAGGGATTTGATTACAAAATGGAGCCTGGACGTGGCCATGGAACTGCCCGGAGTGCAGGCAAAGGCGGTGTACGCGGATTTTTGTTTTGATGTGCCAGGGTCTTTGGTTAAGGCCATAAGGCAAGTCCACAAACTCTATGACCGGGTCAGGACGGGCAGCGGCTCGAATCGACTGAGGGACCAGAACCTGCCCTTTTTGCAGCCCGAGGCCAGCAGTTCCCTGCCCGCTGACCCGGAAAGCCTGCAACCTAAATGGCAGAGGAAGGACAGCGTCAATAATAATGTGTATTCCCGGATGAGCCTCACCAAACGAAATCTCCAGGGAAAGGCGGCCAAAAACAGGTTTCAAACCCTTTTCCCTGGGGCAAATATCGTTTCCAGTATCGATAAGCTGACCGGGGGTTCGGATTCCTCATGGATAGCAGTGGTTCATGCGGATATCAACGGCCTGGGCAAGGTGTTCATGGGTTTGAAAGACCATATACAATCAGCTGGCAATCGCGAATATATCAAGGCGTACAGGGATTTATCCCTCGGCCTGGACGAGGTGGTGAGGGAGGCATTTAAAGATGCCCTGGATGACATGGATGATTTCCCGTTTGCACCCATTATCATAGGTGGTGACGATATTACCTTGATCTGCCGCGGCGAAGACGCATTGCAACTGGTCAAAACCCTGCTGGAAAGATTCGAGAAACGGGTAGAGGCCAGTGATGTTGTTAAAAGATGCGGGGTTAAAGGGTTCGGGATGAGTGCGGGGGTTGCCATTGTCAAACACCATTTCCCGTTTTTCACGGCGTATTCTTTGGCCGAGGAATTGACGGAATCCGCAAAGATCGTGAAACAGAAAATACGGGACCCTAACGGACAACCCATTCCTGCATGCAGCGTGGATTTTCACGTGATGTACGACACCTCCGTGATCGATCTGGACGGGATCAGGGAACGGCTGAAGGTTGACGGTAAATGGCTGACCGCCAAACCCTACGTAATTACGGACAAAGAAAATTTGGATGGAACCGCCAACTTGGATTGGCTGGAAGGACACAAATGGAGCCTGCTGGAACAGGCGGTGGAGATATTTGATACACAGTCGAATCAGCGTAATAAGGGTGGCAAACAGATGTTGCCCAATTCACAGGCCCACGAAATCAGAAAACTATTGTTTTCAAAACCCGAGATGGCGGAAAAAAGATTTGAATACCTTAAATACAGGTACAGGGACAAGAATGGGTTTAACTGGCCAACAGCACAACAACTATTTTATGAGGCCGATGGTAAGACCATGACACTGTTCGTCGATGCCCTGGAGGCCAAAGATTTTATGAAACCCGGGAAGGACGGAAATTCATCAGTGGAGGATAAGTGATGGATATTTCAATCAGGATAAAATTCGAATCTGACTGGCACGTGGGTAGTGGAACGGAAATCCCGGGTATAGCGGACCAGGCCGTGGTCAGGGACCACGACGGCCTGCCATACGTGCCAGCAAAGACCTTGACCGGGATATTGCGGGATGGATGCGAATTCGTAGCGAACCTGCTGGGTAATGGATGGCATGACGTGGTGGATGCCATTTTTGGAACCCAGAGCACCACTCATAATAGTGGAATCCGGCCGGCCCGTTTATCGATCCGTCCTGCTTACCTGGAAGGCAAAGACGAAATCCTGGCGGACAGGGATTTGGGTCTGAAAGATTTCCTGACCTTTATAAAACCCCAGGTAAAAATTGATCCCAAAACCGGCAGGACAGAGGAACATAAACTGTTTTTCACGGAAGTTGTCAGGGCCGGGACTTGCCTGATTGCCCAGGCCCACGTGTCTGACGACCTGACAATCAGCGAAAAGGCCTTGTTGATCGCTGGGGCCCGGGCTGTCAGGCGGATCGGAGGCAAACGCAGACGGGGACTCGGGAAATGCCGCCTCACAGTGGACATGGAGCCATTCGAATGGCAATCCGTGTTATCCCAACCACCACAACTGCCTGATTTTTCCCGGGCTTATCAACTGGAACGGGTGGCATCCTCAACAAACAATCCGGATAATCAATGGGTTACAATAGGGTACACCATGAAATTGGTCACCCCTGTTTGTATACCCAACGGCGTCTACGGAAACCAGGTCAGGACGCTGGATTACATCCCTGGAACGCACCTGATGTCCTTAATTCATCAGACCCTGGCAGCCCAGGGACAGGATTTGTTTGCAGCGGTCAAACAGGGGCGGGTTGTGGTTACGAACGCGTATCCAATGATTGGTGAAAAACAGACGGGACCCGTTCCCATGGCATTGTTCAAGGCAAAAACAGGAAAGGGGCTCCAGGGTGGTAAGGACGACAGGGTTTACAATTTCATGGTTGAAAAGCCAGATAGCGATGTGCAACCCAAACAATACCGGAATGGATACGTGGAACAGGAACCGGATAGGGGATTCAGGCCCAGGTACACCACGGTGGATTTGGGGATCAGCATGCATAATGTGATCGAAGACAAATCCCAACGACCCACAGAGGCCGTGGGTGGTGTGTACTCGTATGAAACCATGCCAGCGGGCCTGGTGTTGTCCGGGGAAATCAGGGTGCAAGGGCTGGTAGATGCGGAAGGATTTTTAGAGGAATTACGGGAAAAATCCAGGCATTACTCCATAGGCAGGGCAAAAAAAGACGATTTCGGGCAGGTAGAGATGGGGTTTAAAATCGTTGCCAGGGAAAAGAAACCCATGGATTTATCAGGGGACAACCTGTTTGTCTGGATATTGTCCGACACCCTGATTCGAGACCCCAAAACCATGATGTGGGATACTTCACCCCGGGGAATTGTGCGATGGATTGCCAGGTATGCGGGGCTGGATGAAACACTGTTTGAAACAGAAAAATACTTTGTTCGTGACCGCAGGCATGAAGGCTGGATCAGGTCATGGGGGCTGCCCAGGCCCAGCCTGGTGGGTTTGCAAGGCGGTTCATGCATGAAGATTAAAATCCGGGCCAATCCGGATGACAAAGACCGTTTGACCGGGAAACTGGCCGAATTGCAGGTCACGGGCATTGGTGAACGAACTGCGGAAGGATTCGGCCAGATAGTGTTCCAGCATCCCGTGTTGACGACAAGAATGCGTGAACTGAAGATTCCTGAAAAACTTGATATGGGCAAAGCAAACAAACTGACTCAGGAAAAATCCAGGACACCCGATTATTTGAGAAAACTGAAAAAAATGGCAGCACGAAAACGGATCGATGACGCGGTGGATGAATACCTGGTGCATACCCCTGACCCGCTGGGGCTGCTAACAGGGCCGTCCAACAGCCAGTTGGGAGGGTTGAAAGCACTGTTGCTAACAGTGGCCCATACACAGGACCTGACAATGGCACGGACGTGGCTGGAAAAGCAGCTGGGGCGTGAAAATAAAGGTGCAAACAGGTGGGGGCAAAGGCCCATAAAGAATGTGATAGCCTTGTTAAGGGAGCCGGAATTAATATGGAAAGACGTACTGAAAATAACGTCTAAATCGGTGCGTGAAGGCAATCACGAATACGCGGTGCATGCCTTTTTGACCAGGGCAATAGGTGATGTCCTGGATGCCAGGGAAAGGGGAAATCACAAGGAGTCGAACCATGGCGCGTAATATAGTGCAGAAAGTGATATTGACCGGTAAATTAAAGGCAACCAGTCCGATCAGCGTGGGAGCAGGTGAATCTGTCGGAGGTGTGGATATCCCGTTGACCGTGGACGGCTTGGGGCGTTTTTTTATCCCCGGCACATCCATTGCAGGAGCATTGAGGGCATGGGTGGAAACCCGGGACAGGAAAACGGCTGATGCAGTGTTTGGAACCCAGGATAATGCATCCTGGCTGTTCGTTGAGGATGCCCTGGTCACACTGCCTGAACAGGCGGTGCCGGAACTACGGAGCGGCGTGGGTATCGACCGAAAATGGGGCAGCGCGGCACCCAGGTTCAAATACGAACGCCAGGTGTTGCCAGTGGGGACAACCATTGATATGCGAATAGAACTGGACCTGGGAGAAGACAACAAGGAAAATCACATAGAGTTGTTGAAATTTCTTGCCTGTGGATTGATCAGTGAAAAGATCCAATTGGGAGCCGGTAAAACCAAGGGGCTTGGATGGGTGATATTGAAGGAGCAGAGGATCCAGGTGTATGACCTTACCAGGCCACAACAGATTTTTGCCTGGCTGAACAGGGAGAATGCCGATACCATGGAACCGGTGGATTGCACTGGGATTTCCATGCGGACATCGGATATGGATTTGACTCTGAGCCTTGCCCCCAAGGGAACAGCGATAATGGTCAAAGGGCCAGTGGACGGGTCTGATATCGACATGCTACCCCAGGTGGGTTATGCGGGAAATGGCCGGGTGTACGCGGTGATCCCGGGTTCCTCGATCAAAGGCGCCTTGCGTGCCCACGCGGAAAGGATCGTCAGGACATTGAAAGGCGAACATGCCCAAGGGGATTTGGCCAAACAACTGGATGTCCCCCTGGTGAAAGAATTATTTGGTTCCAAGGACAGTGCCGGGTGGTTGAGAATACGGGATGTTTACGGTTCCACAGGCATTGAGCCGAAAAGATTCCTGAACGAGGATTTCGGCAACTGGGGCAAAGCGGAAGACCACGTAGCCATTGACAGGTTCACCGGGGGCGCGGTGGACGGCGCTCTGTACAATTTGTTGCGCCCGCCCCAGGATTGGAGTGAAATGAAAATGGACCTGAGACTGCCGGACTCCGTGGATGAAAAGACGGCAAAGGCCGTTAAAACCTTGCTCTTGTTCCTGGTGCGTGACCTGGTCAGCGGCATGATTCCAATAGGATTTGGGGCCACACGTGGACTTGGGAAAATAAAGGTCAAAGACGCAAAAATAGTTATGAAAGATCAGGAACTTACGGTTAGTCCCGAACAGGGTGTAACCGGGCTGGCTGAAAGCAGTAAACAGGATCTTCTGAATGCCTGGAGCACTGCGGTAATGGAGGGTGGCAATGGATGAAAAACGTGTGTACACCTATTGGCGTAATGACAAACCCGGATTGGACGAGGTTATAACGGATATCCGCTCCGCATTGTCCGACGGACGTGTCCTGTTGATGTCGCCCGATAGTTTTGAATTGACCAACATCGAAAAAATGGCTTCCCGGGACCTGGAACGGGTTTACGAGGCCAGGATTTTCGGTAACGGAACCGATGTCAGGTGGGTCATGGGCAGCGGGGTTGCCGTATTCAGCGAACAGGAACTGGATCTGGATGGATACGAAAGGGCAGTCACACCCTACCTGGAGACCACGGAACCGGCCTATTTTATGTGGGGCAAGGTAGAAAACAACCAATTGCAGGAATACCAGATCCAGCCCGTGGATCTGTCGGAATGGGGTGATTTCCCCGATGGCAGTAAACTGGTCCTGCGGGTAAAGGAATACCTGGGCAAGGTGGATGATTTCGGCAACGTGGGGGTTGTTGCCACGATTATAAGAGGGGTTGATACCATTGGGGGGAGCGATGAGTGAAGTAAAAATCTATGATGTCAGGCAGGAGCCTCTACCTGATACTAAAAGCAAGAAAAATGTTTCATGGACACAAGGGGTCATTACCTCCATAAAAAGGGTAACCAGAAAAGGTGTGAACTACTGGCGACTGGAGGCAACCAGTAATGGCCAAGTTTACAAAGGGTTGCACCTGAAGGTTGCAGAACACCCTATTAAACCGGCGGAAAACACGTCTTGCTGGTTTATTCCTCCTCAGAAAAAGAAAAAAGACATACTTGATGTAACGCTAACAAAGCCGGTTACAACAGAAGACTCTGAAGGAAGAAAAGGGGTTGTTCCCCTGGCAGTTCACGTTCCCAAAGGTAAAGGCAATCCGGATTATGATGGTGACTCTTTCCACAATCCCTATGCCTTTGTACAGGCTGTGCCCAGAAACGATAACGACCCTGTGTGGGGGAGGTTTGAACCTCCGGGGCATGACATGTGGTATCAGGACAAACTCACAGGACGTATAGAGGTACTGTTGGCCGCGAAAACACCGTATTTTTCCGCAAAGGCCAAACCTGGCCGTGACGAAGACGACCGGGTTTACGAAACCCTGGACTATATACCGGCAACCACGCTGAAAGGTGCGTGGCGTTCCATGTACGAGGCATTGACGAATTCGTGTTTTTCCATGTTTCAACCGGAAAAGAAGGTTAGTCACAGGATAGAGACAGATAATCCCATAGGTCCAAGCCCAAAGGATTTGGTTCCGGTGATGATTGAACAAACCGATAATGGCTGGATAGCACGAAAAATGCAAAAGGTACGTGTACTGACCTATGCCGGGGATCCGGATCCCGATATCCATAGCCCGGGTTATCCCAGGCCCAGGATAGACCTGTCCGAATTTAAGGACAGGGAAAAGGTTTGCTTCAAGTATAAGCCGGTACCGGTAAAAGTCGTAAAAATCACCCATCAAGATAATGTAACAAAGGCCTTGGAGAAGAAAAATAATTACGAGTACCAGGCAATATGGAACAGAAAGCCATCAAGGAAAGAACTTCAAAAGACGTTGAAACTAAACATGGATGCCGAAGATGCACTAAAAAATGGTAAGTTACACCGTGGTGTCATCACAGGGGATGGCATAAAGGACTATGCCACCGGCGAGGTGTATAGATTCAGGGTTCATGTTAAGGACAGGGAGTCCAATGAAAGTGTGAGACAACCTGCCAAGGCAGCAAACTGGACCACGGACACAGAATGTTGGTTCGATGTAACGACTTTCCATGTTGTTGAAGATGTAAAACATTATTCCGACCCTTGCCCTGATGGTTACCATATCGGGTATCTAAGAAAAGATGGCAAAACCATTGAAAGAAAATACTACGAGGAAATCTTTTACCCATATAAGAAGGGGGATGGGCATATCCTGGAATTACCTGAATCCAGAATTGAAGAATTCGAGATGCTGATCCAGGACAGTCGTCGCCTGGCAAGACATTTGAAAGGTAAGGAACTTTCACCCTATCTGCAAGGTGACCCTGCCGATTTTCATGTGGAAGACGGGATGTTGTTGTATGCGGAAGTAGAATCGGGCAAGGTAAAAAAACTGTACCGTACTACCATGGGCCGGGCATTGTATGATACTGATT
>WGCQ01000262.1 GCA_015493765.1 Deltaproteobacteria bacterium | reverse complement strand
CTGTTCCACCACCAAAGGTCTGTGGGGTTAAACCCCGCGCGCGCTGTTTGACCACCGCGGTCGCCCTGTCAAACGTCCCGAAAGGGACAAAACACCCTAAATGCAAGTCATGTGCCAAAACGCATACGAAAGGCAATAATGCTGTCACATCAATAGGTTGCACCATAATGCATAATTGATCATGAAGATGAGCAGTCCGGCAATCCGGACTATCAGTCCGGAGCAGTCCGAAAATCCGGACTGTTGCATAACTGCCAACGGTCAACGGCCACTGAATTCTGGCTTCGGGTCTCGGGACGCAGCCTGCGGCTGCTTCGGGACGGCCCTGCGGGCCTCTCGGGAAGGCTCCCGTAGTAACCGGAAACCTCGGCCACGGTCAACGGCAACAGCCGACGGTCTCGGAAAGGCCGGCTGGAAGCCGGCGATCCCGGGAGGCCTCCTGCGCTCCACGGCTTTCGTTTTCACTGGGATCACACGGCCACGGTCAACGGTCAACGGTCTCGGCCAACGGTCTCGGTCTCGGTCTCGGTCACGGTCAACGGCCACGGAAATGCCAAACCAGTGGCCTGAGCCGCAAGAAAAATATTTACAACACATTGAAAAAACAGCAATATTTTTCTCTTGCAGTGGTAAGGGTACTCATAATGTATTCAATGCGGATACCCAACCTGAAATTACGCTGGGCCAGGTCAATGTATCCGCTATGGACAGGGCATTTTCGCTGAGCGCGGTCAATTGTTGAGGGTCTTGTTGTAATTCCATCAAGGTATGGCGCAAGACCTTTTTGTCCAGGTCCTGCAGGACCTTGCCACACCCGTGCTTCTCAACGAACTCCATTGCCCCGCCAAATGGACTCACCACAACCGGCAACCCTGAAACTGCCGCCTCTTTCAGCACCATGGGCATCCCCTCCTGCCTGCCGCCCATGGCCTTGCGCGACGGAAGCACCAGGCAGTCATGGGCATTCATCAGATCATCAACCTCATCAGGGTGCACGGCGCCGATGAACCGTGTGTTATTCGGGTCTGCGCGCTTTTTCAATGCCCCTGTCATGGGACCGGCACCGGCAACGGTCAACGTAACACCGGGCAAACTCCGTACCGCGTCCACCACAATGTCCGGCCCCTTGATACGCAGCAGCCTGCCCAGGAACAGCACGCGCAACGGACCTGTGTGCGGCCTTCTCACGATGCCCACCCGCTGCCTGGTGCCCAAGGGCAGCACACGTATTTTGTGTTGCGCAACCTCGCTGAGCGTCCCGGGAAGTGCCGACAAAAACGCATCCTTGACCGCATCGGATACAGCCACAAACATGTCCGCATTCATCACTGCCCTGGCAGTAAATGGTGAAAAACGGAATACCACCGGGTTAACAGAGTGCAAAACCACCACTACCGGGCGATTCCACAAACTGCGCATGCGTGCGACTGCCGCGCCATAGGGATACAGCCAGTGTACCATTACCAGGTCCGACAAGGCCGCAGCAAGCGACAATTTGGGCAGTGCCTTGATGATGTCCACGGCCAGGGGAAAGACACGCAGTGGGTTCGATTTCAGGTTGTGTTCCACGCCAGAACCGTAAAACACGCCTGACCCCGAACTTAGCGAGGCTGCAAGGGGCAGACCTGATGCATCATCCCAGGTCTCGGCGTGCGGTGCTGTAACCATTACCTCGTTTCCAGCAGCCTCCAGGGCCGCTGCCAACTCGGCGACAAAACGACCTGCCCACGGGGCATCACCAGTAGGGTAGGAACTGGTGACCATCAGGATCCGCATTACCCCTCCACAAAACAAGGTCATGGATACGAAATGCAATTTTTATCAGAAAGGCCCTTCCCAGGATCACGGGATATGTCAAAAGGGCCAAAAGCGGTTTCAGGCCGGATGCCTGGCCTTCGTACACGGGCCTGACCTGTACCTGGGCCAGCCGCATATTTGCAACGGATGCCATGACCAGCATGTCGTTAGGAAATCCATACCTGGGATACAGTAGTCCCGTGGGCACCCTTTCGAACAGGGCTCGAAGGTCGATTGCAGTAAATCCGCACTGCGCGTCCAGCAGCCTGTCGTAACCGGATATCAGGCGTGTCAGGTATGTCAATCCGTAGTTTCCCCACAGGCGCACGCGGGGAATGGACGTGCTGTCCGGGTGCGTGAAGCGTTCGCCCTTGCAGTACTCGGCCTGTCCGGTTACCACGGGTTCCAGGACCACGGGCACATCCCTGGGGTCCATCTGGCCGTCTCCAGCCAGGACCACGGCCCACCTGGCGCCCATGCGAAAGGCCGATTCATACCCGGCCATGATCGCGGCGCCCACGCCCTGGTTGCGTTTCAGCCTGACCAGGTGCACATCAATGGTCAAATCCATGTCAGGCAGTTGTAATGGCGGCTGGGAACCATCGTCCACCACGACTACGGCATCCACTTTGTCCTTGAGGCCTTGAAGTAACGCCTTCAGCCGTATCCCCGTGCCATAGCAGGGAATCACGGCGCACACATCGGCATGTCCGGCCTGGTTTTCAGAATTCAAAGGCAATACCAAAGAATACGGATTTCGTATCCGACAGGTTGAAACTGCTCTTGCTGCCGAAATTGTTGATAAAGGACAAGGTGTATTCAGCAAACAGGTAGGTATTGTTCACCCCTACGTCCGAGTCGAATTCCTGGGCCATGCCAGGTGCCAGCCAGTCCAGCAGGAAGTGGATCGCAAAACTCACGTGTGCACCGAATGTACCGCCCCTGGCCCTGGTGGTATGGCCGTTTTGCGTGTAGGTTGCCACATCGCCGACCCCGTTGGTGATCCACCAGATGTAGTAGTCGAATCCGCCTTTGATGACCGGGACTATGGGCACATTGTAGTGAATTGCAAGCCAGTCAAACCGGTAAACCAGGGACAGGTACAACGGGAATATGTTTAATTTTGTAGTATCCTTGGATGCCTCGCCGGATTGCAGCAGGCCCTTGCCTTTTACGCCGTAGTAGCCAAAGCCAGGCGCTATGCTGAGCGAACCGACACCCTTGTACACCTCGTAACCCAGTTCGGTCTGAAACATCAGGTGATTCGAACTGCCAAATATGTCCTGATACGGGTGCTTTGAGCCACTGAACTCGGAATCTATATCCGGCTTGTACAGACCGAAACGCAATTCCCAGACCATGCTTCGCGGGGAGTCGGCCATGGCCTGGCCTGCTATCAACAATAAAAATGGTAATATGATCAGTTTTCGGTACATTTTTTCCTCTTGCGCAATGCGAAAACAGCACCAGCAGTTAGTAAAACCAGTAATACTGTTGCCAGGGGCATAAGCACGTGGTATTTCAATGACAGGCGTGCAAACAGGACAAAGGGTTTTAACGCCGTCCTGACCACGGCACGCAGTATTTCGCTGTGTCGTATGAAGCGTGCAATCGGCGGGCTGGTTGCATAATATGCCCGCACAAAGGCCCTGCCCACGGGATTTGTCAGCAGGAACACATCCCGAAAGCGCCTCAGGATCACCACGTCATGGGCCGATTTGGTTCCCCATGCCGCTGTTGCTATAAAACAGAAATCGCCCATGGCCTTGCCGCCGCTGGACTTGTAGTGTTCAAAGAAATCCTGTACGGGAACGGGCTTGCCCGTCTGGAGTTCCGACAGCAGACCCTCGTTATCGTGTTTATCGGTCGCAGCCACGCCGATGTAGTAGGTTTTGTCATTTTCCAAGCCTGAAACCTGGTAGCTCAGCGCCGTCAGTTTATCCGAAGATTTGCAATGTTCCCGGGTGCTGTTGGTGAATTTTTGTGTACACCAGTAAACCTTGTATGTCAGGCCTTCCTCACCCGCATTGTCCGGGTCCTCCCAGGTTACCGTCAGGTTGGAATCGCCCGGGGTGATGTCCGTAATCGCAGGCGCCGCCGGAGGCTGCAAATCCACCTCGAAGGCAATGGTTTGGGCCGTAACCACGCCGGCCTCGTCCAGCACGATATACACGTTTGTGACCTTGTCCGTATTTGCGTTGCAATCCCCACCCATCAACACGTCCATGGGCACATAAAAACTATTGTCCGCAGTAGAGGTCAGGTCCTTTTCCGAGACCAGGAAATCGTTGTAGCAGGTGGAGCCCAGGTCGGACAGGGATGTGGTTCCGCAGGACCCACCGGGTTGGCTGATTTTCACCGCGTATTTCGTACCGGACGCCACTGTACGGTTCAAAGACCAGTGAATCTCGATGGACTGGCCCTGGTACACCTTGCAATCCTCGATATTGACCACGTGCTCCTTATCTGCGGAAGTTTTGCCGAGCCTGGCATCCAGCGTAAAATCCCCTACCGCAGTAATCCCGCCGAACTGAAATCCGTTAATATCTGCATAGGCCGGCCGAATCCCAAAGCCGAGTATAATTGCCAGCAGCAATAGCCTTACCTTCATCCGTAACTCCGTAAGAAAACCTTACATGTACCCGGCGATTTACGCCGGGACCACCCGGAATATACCAGGCATGCAATAATCGGGCCACATGGACATCACCCATAAACCTTAATAAAACAAGGGGATGTCCTTACCGTAGCACCATGGCAAACGGCAGCGATATGTCAAAATGTCATTGGTCATGCCAGGATCCCAAACCAAGTGACAACACGTATGTCATTTCCGTGACAGGTCGTCCGGTTCCTTGGGTGGACTGGTCAGCACCTCGTTGCCGCCCCCGGTTATCAAGACATCGTCCTCTATCCTGACACCTATGCCCCTGAAGGCGATCGGTACGTCCTCATCCCGGGGCGGTATGTACAACCCGGGCTCCACGGTCAGGACCATGCCCTCCGCGAGTTTGATGGACTTGCCATCAACGAAATAAGGTCCGCAATCGTGCACATCCATACCCAAGTAATGCCCTATCCGATGCGGAAAATACCTGGTGTATCCTTTGCTCTCTATTTGTTCGTCAAGCGTACCGTGCAATATGCCAAGGTCCAGCATCCTTTGCGTAAGCACACGGACAGCGGTCATGTGCACATCCTGATAGGTATTTCCAGGTTTTACCTGCTTGATTGATGCCTTCTGCGCCTCCAGCACCGCTGTATAAACGTCGCGTTGTGCGGGGGTAAAGTCCCTACCTGCGGGGAATGTCCTGGTGACATCCGATGTGATGTAATTATACTCACAGCCTGCGTCCAGCAAGACCAGGTCGTGTTCGCCGATCCTGCGATCGTTTTTCACGTAATGCAGCGTGGTAGCATTGGAACCGGATGCGGCAATCGTTTCAAAACCCAGGCGCGGGCTGCCCCTGCGTCTGAATTCGTATTCCAGCAAGGCCTGGACCTCGTACTCGTACATGCCCGGATGTGTTCCGGCAATGGTGGCCTTGAATGCCTCGCTCGTAATCACACATGCCCGGCGCAGGTCTTCCAGTTCGGGCTGTGCCTTGAACATACGCATCTCCCACAGGATGCCCCTGGGGTCCACCACGGACCACGGTCCCCAGTTACCGAACCTGGCCTCGTCCTTCAGGTCATCGATTATCCGGTTCAGCCTGAAGTCCCTGGCCATATCCTGGCCAAAACGATAATAGAGTACGGATTTCCGGTTCAGGTATTCGGGCGCTTTATTCCAGAAATCACCGATTGGAAAGGCCTCGTCCGCACCCAGGGTCTCTATTGCGGCCTCAGGTCCCAGGCGTCGTCCTGTCCACTGCTCCTCCGCCGGTACGCGAGGCCTCAAAAACATCACGAAACGCCGGTTGTTGCCCTCTTTGACTAGCAGGGCAATGGACTCCGGTTCCTCGAAGCCGGTCAGATAGTAAAAATCCGTGTCCTGGCGGTATGGATGGGTTACATCCGCATTACGAAAGGTCTCCGGGGCAGCCACAAATATGGCTATACCATCCTCCATGCGATCAAAAAAACGCTTTCGCCTCTGTTCGAAAACCGCTTTGTCCTGCATTTTAACCTCTATAGTTTTTAAAAGATGGTGAACAACATCTCACGGTGGGCGTAGTGCTCAAGGAGTTTTTTTACTGCCGGGAAATCCAATTTATCACCTTGATTTTTCAGTGCATTGAACAGTCCGGCCACCCTGACAAAAATCGAACGCTGATAGATAGACGCCTTTGCCCTGGCAATAGGTGAAATGTCGATCCTGGTCAGGTTTTTACTGGGCAGGAGGTAGCCCTCCTTGGCACCCAGCGGCATAACCGGCACCAGAATGCCTTGCCTGCTCTTGCGCACGTGGTCCCAGTCAATGGCCTGAATCCAGGTACCCTTGTTCAACGGGATGTTATTTTGCTTTGTTGCCTCAATTTCCACGTAACGATATTCCTTTTTTGTCGGGTCCGGTCCAACCACAGCGTTCAGTGTTGCACCTTCTTTTGCCAGTTCCAGGGCCACGCGATAGAAATCCTTGACGTCATTGATGAACTGTACCACCTTGAATGCGACTTTCTGGTTGTAGATCACGTCCGGAAATGCCGCATCTATCGTAAAATAAGCGCCCTTCTCAACAAATTTCCTGGTGGTTTTCAGAAAATCCTTTAAGGCCTTTTGCATGGCCTGTTTTTTTTGCGGCGTATTGGCCTTGGCAAATGCATCGGCAAGGTCGTGGACCTTTTTGTTGAAATCTTCCACCACCTGCAGGGTTGTTCCCTCATCCACGGTCAACTTGGGTGCCCTCGAATGCTCCAGGTATTTCAGCAGGAACCGGGCCTCCTCCGTTTTGCGGTTATCGATCTTGCGGTCCCGCATGATCTTGCCAAACAGGACCCCTATCAATAATGTAAACACCGCCACAATACCCACCACCACAGGCCATCGCCACTTGCTGCCCTGCAATGATTGCAGCACTTCCTCGTCGATCTTTATATCCTCCTGGGGTAACTGGCTGACCTGTGGCTGCTGCTGGACCTGTCCCTGTCCGGGTCCCCGGGCAGGAGGTCTCACACCGGCAGGACCGGTCTGAGGTTTAGGCTCTGTTTTGGGCTTGGGCTTAGGTTTTGGCTTGGGTTTGCGCGTAGATAACCCAAGTTTAGCCTTCAAGTCATCTATGTTCGCACCCCCTCCAGCCTTCTTTTCCGTGGGGGCTTGCGTGGTGCCGCTACTTTTACCTTGACTTTGTTCCGACTGTTTCTTGTCAGGACCGTCGTTCATGTTACCTCCACCTGTTGTCGTCTTGATTTTAAATAGGTTTACAAATTTTGCAAGCAGGTAAATTCATATTTTGATCAAAGGTGGGAAATCAATGACCGAGGCCGTGGCTGTGACTGTTGGCCGAGGCCGAGGCCGTGGGGATCGTGATGCAACAGTCCGGATTTCCGGACTCTTCCGGACAGGTGGTCCGGATTTCCGGACTGTTTGTATTTTAGATTATGTATGCATAATGCTGTAATCTGTTGATATTACAGTATTATTTTATTTTGTATGCGTTTTGGCACAGCCATTGCATTTAGGGCGTTTTGTCCCTTTAGGGACGATTGACAGGGCGACCGCGGTGGTCAAACAGCGCGCGCGGGGTTTAACCCCACAGACCTTTGGTGG
>WGCQ01000261.1 GCA_015493765.1 Deltaproteobacteria bacterium | reverse complement strand
GGTCAACGGCCACGGTCACCCCATGTTGACCACCCCCGTATATAACCACTTGATAATAAAGGACCTTTGGTTCAACTGTAGATACAACACGCCTGTTTTGATGAAAAAATGGTGTCTGAATACCAGGCGTTTACGGCCTGGCTTTTAGCCGTTCGATCAACTTCATTGGGTCTGTCAGAAAGGAAAGATTCAATCTGTTTAGTATATCTTTTTGCTCGGTAGTGGCCCTGGTTGGAGTATATACAAATTCCGGGTCGGTCCCCTTGCCAGAAGGTATTAAGACCCGGCTAAGGTGGCATGACGAAAGTGTTGTGATACAAGTTGGTGCTGTCATGGAAAGACCAGAGCAGGATAAAATATTTTCCATGTGCCTTTCAAGCAGCAGCGCCCACATACATATTGTTACATGGGCCTTGATTTTGGGGTCCGTATAAAGGGGAAAACATAAGTCCAAAGATAATGCGTTTACTCCAGCCCTTGTTTTTAATCAAAATATAAAAGGTGATTGCCATGAACGCAGCAATTTGAATGGTACTGTTCGTAATAATATACCATGTGATCCCAAGTTTTATAGATTGTAAACGCATTGCTAAAACAGATAGATACAGACTGAGTACATCCTTAACAGTATGAGGTGTCTTTTTTTCCATGTATTTAAAAAGAAAGAACACCGTTAAAAATATACCTTCTAAAACCGGCATAGTCCGGTAATCCGTAAAAATACCTTGACACCATGGGCCTTGGGTCTAAAATAACGGACAGGACCAAATGTTGAGGTAAAAGGATGGTCAGGCACAAATTCGTAACCGTTTTAATTCCCGTATTTTGCGTTCTCTTGCTGGCGTTTCCGGCCGCGGCCAAACCCGGGCTGAAGACCGTGCTGAACCGTGCGGTCAGGGCGTGGCGGGCCGGCGATTACAACAAGGCCCTGGATTTGTTCACCCGTGCCCACGAACTACGGCCCAAAAACTTGTCGTACGTGTGGGACATGGCCAGGTGCAACGAAAAACTGGGGCATTTGCAGCAGGCCCTTTCCCAGTACAAGCAGGTCCTGGCCATGCACCCGCCCGCATCCAGGGTCCCGGCCATAAAGGCCCGGATCGCCGCGGTCCAAAGGCGCCTGGCCGCGCAAAAGCCAAAGAAACCGCAACCCGCGCCCCGGGCGTGGCTGCTGGTGCATGCGCAAAAGGACGCGGTGGTCATTGTTGACACCAGGCGCATAGGCCAGGGCAGCGGCAGGATACCCGTAACCCCTGGCATGCACACGGTCATGGTGGTAAAGGAGGGCTTTCGCACGTGCACCAAACAGGTAACCGCGATCACCGGCAAAGTCCTGAACGTGAAGTGCCCGTTGATCGCGCTGAAGGCCATAAAACACGGGGTATGGCACCAGCCCGTGACGAAAAAGGCGGTAAAACCCGAATCTCGCGCGGTAAAACCCGTAATCGCGGTGACAAAACCCGCGCCCCGTCCCACAAGACACAAGTGGAGCACCCTGAAAAAGGCCCTGTTCTGGTCCGGGATCGGGCTGGGTATCGCGGGCCTGGGCGTGAATGTCTGGGCCGCGACCGAGGGTCACAAGATCAGCGATTTCTATGACACTTCGACGAGTTACCACGACCGGGCAAAAAAGGGCATCTACGCGTCCGTCGGCCTGTATGCCGCGGGCGCGGCCCTGGTTATTACCGCGTTGGTCCTGCCTGAAAAGAAACACGCGCACGCAATCAGCATCGTGCCCGTGTCCCACGGTGTAATGGCCGGGTATGTCACGCAATTTTAATGGGGGGTTGAAAATGAAACGGGAAGGATTTGAAAAAAACGATGAAAGAACAGGCGGGACGCCTGTGTTCCAGGCAGGCCGGGAGGCCTGCGCTCCACGAAACGTTTGCAACACCACGGAGCGCAGGCGTCCTCGCCTGCCCGGTGCCCGGGCCTCCTGGCCCGGTAAATTAAAGATCCTATCCCTCCTTGCCCTCGCCCTGATGTTCATATTCTCCGGGTGTTTTTCCGACCTTTCCGGCAAACACTTCAAATGCAATCACGACCACCCCACCTGCCCCTCGGGACAGGCATGCAATTTCAACACTGGCTGGTGCGAACCCCTGGACGCACTCACCGATGTCCATGACATCACCCGTGACACCGACACTGATACTGCCACCGACACGGCCACCGACATCGACACCACCGACATCGACACCAGGGACATCCACCCCGACACCCGCATCGACACCACCGACACTGTCACGGACGCGGACACGGTCTCGGACACCGACGCCTCGGACATCCATCACGATGTCCCTGTTGACACCACCGACGCTGACACGGCCTCGGACACGGATACGGCCACCGACACGGCCACGGACACGGACGCCGACGCCTGCACCCCGTCCTGCAACAACAAGCAATGCGGTCCAAACGGCTGCGGTGGGACATGCGGCCAATGCGATACCGGTAAATCCTGCGTAAACGGCAAATGCGTGGTGCCTGCCGTGTGCGGTAATGGCACCTGCGAAACCGACAAGGGTGAAAACTGTGGAAACTGCACAAAGGACTGCATCTGCGGTGTGGATGATGTGTGTTTCAACGGAAAATGCTGCACGCCTGAAAAATGCAACGAACGCGTTTGCGGCGTGTATCCCAACAAGTGCGGCGGCCAGGTCAGTTGCGGCAAATGCGGTAAAAACTATGCCTGCGTTGATGGCAAGTGCCAGGCCCAGCAGTACTGCGGTGACGGCACATGCGGCCAGAACGAAAACTGCCAGACCTGCCCCTCGGACTGCGGCGACTGTTGCGGCAACGGCACCTGCGAGCCTGATCTCGGTGAAAACTGCACAAGCTGTGCAGCGGACTGCGCCTGTGGGACTGGCCAGACCTGTTTCAACAATGCCTGCTGCACGCCCAAGACCTGCGATGACCAGGGCTGGACCTGCGGGATGCACCAGGACGGATGCGGCGGCCAGGTCAAGTGCGGCCAGTGCAAGCCCGGTTTGCAATGCGTAAACGGCCAGTGCATCATCAGCCCGACCTGTGGAAACGGCACCTGCGATGCGGACCAGGGCGAAACCTGCCTGTCCTGTCCCTTTGACTGCGGCCAGTGCTGCGGCAACGGCAAGTGCGAGGCCCAGTACGGCGAGACCTGCGCCACCTGCCTTGCCGATTGCGGGCCCTGCTGCGGCAACGGCACCTGCGATCCCAATTACAACGAGACCTGCAATACCTGTCCTGCTGACTGCGGCCAGTGCTGCGGCAATGGCAAATGCGAGGCCGATTACAACGAAAACTGCGCCACCTGCCCCGCGGATTGCGGGTGTGGGGATGGGGAGGTGTGCGTAAAAACCCAGTGCCAGCCCGATACGGACAACGACGGCGTGCCTGATTCAGGGTTTGACAAGACATGCACAGGGGGCCAGAACCAAAACTGCAATGATAATTGCCCGGGGATCGCGAATTCTGACCAGGAGGACCAGGACAATGACGGCAAGGGCGATGCGTGCGACCCCAATCCCCAACTGGTGATCACAAACCCGAACGATACGGACCTGGCAGACTTCCAGGTAAAGGTGGATGTGACCCGCTTGCGCGAACAACTGGGCGACAACTTCAATCTGGTCGATAAATCGGACAACCCGATAAAGTACTGCTTTGCCCAGGAAAAAGGCGAGTGCAACGCAACACCAACCGATTCGATCTGGGTGCGCGCGCCCCTGATCCCTGCAAAGGGGGCAGTCACGTACCAGGCCCTGCCTGCTGACACAAACCAGGCTGCAAAGGGTGACGAGGTATTCGTGTTTTACGATGATTTTACGGAAAGTGAACTGGATACGGACAAGTGGGTGTGTGGTCTATCCGGCTATTTTAAGTGTATAACATACACCCTTTCCAATGGGCAGATAGAAACACATTTAGACAACGATGATTGGGGTATTCTGGCAACCAAAAACCTTTTAATCAAGCATCAAAAGACGTATATCGTAGAGGTTAGGGCGAAGTCTGCCAATCCAGATGATTGGTATATACTTGGCATTATATCATCAGACCCTTTCCAACAGAGGTTTGCTATCCTCGACTCTGATGCTAGATATAAAGGAAACTTAATCGGGATTCAGGTTAGAATCAATGGTAGTGGAGAAATCTATCCTTACCAATTCACCCAGCCCATGAACGACAACACCTGGTATCATCTGCGTATCATCAAAAAGTCGCCAGTGAAATTCGAGGCGAATTTCATGGATGATAACTTTAATCTGATTGATTCCTATGAAACCAGCCACAATGAATGGTCAAACGTGGATTGGCGTATTGTACAATGGAAAGGCCGTTCCACCCCCGACTACTGGGACTATGTTCTGGTCCGGCGCTGGGCGCCCGCCATACCTACGTACACGTGGAAGGCCCTGGATGCGGACAGGGATAATTTCGTGGAAAACTGGTTTGGTCAGACCTGCGCGAATGGCAGTACTGCCGAGTGCGATGACAACTGCCCTGATGCGGCGAACGCGGATCAAAAGGATTCGGATGGGGATGGTGTGGGGGATGCGTGTGACTGCAAACCCACGGACCCCACCCTGCCTGATTGTGATGGCAAAGAGTGTGGTCCTGATGGTTGCGGTGGCAGTTGCGGGAAATGCGATACAGGCCACGTCTGCGACAGCCAGGGACATTGCCAATGTAAATACTTTGACAAGACCCTTGGCGGGAGCGCGGATGATGCGGCCTATGACATGAAGGTCACTAGTGACGGGGGCTTTATCCTGGCCGGCTACACGAAGTCCAAAGGAAGTGGCGGGGCTGACGTGTGGGTGGTGAAACTGGATGCTGCTGGTAATGTGCAGTGGGACAGGACCTTTGGAGGGTCCGGGGATGATGAGGCAGGCGGCGTTGTCCAGACCCATGATGGGGGCTATGCAATTGCAGCGTACAAAACCAATGCCAGTGCCCAGCGCGAGGCCTGGATCATCAGGCTGGACAAGGACGGTAACAAGGTGTGGGATAAGACGTACGGGGGAAATCAGGTGTGGGATTTGCCGGGTCAGCATATAATCGAAACTAAGACTGGGGATTATGTGTTTGCAGGATATAAGATGAATTCTAATGAGTATGGCTGGATTTTTGCCGTAGATTCATCGGGTAACAAGATATGGGGTAAGACTTTAGGGGGGGACCCCCTTCATTCTGGATTCACTAATGTAATACAAACCGTTGATGGCGGGTATGCTGCAACAGGTTTCCGTCAAAATGGGACCATCCATGGTCTAAGTGATGTATGGTTAGTAAAATTTAACGCCGACGGAGGTGTAAAGTGGCAAAAAATGTACGATACTAATACAAATGAGGGGGGCATTGATTTGATTGAAACCTTAGATACCGATTTTTTGATTGTAGGTAATAAGGCCGAAGATAGTAATCCAGATATCTGGATTATTAAGGTAGATAAAGATGGGAAACAGCAATGGGATAATTCTTTTGGAAGCCCAGGTTATGATAGAATGAACTCCATTGAACAGACATCGGATACTGGCTATATCATGGCAGGATTCAGAAATGGTACCGATTGGTACACCGGCCACGCATGGCTGATCAAACTGGACAAGGATGGTAATAAATTGTGGGACAGGGTATTTGCAGGTTCTGGTGACGATGTACCCTTTGCAGTGCACCAGATGCCTGATGGCGGTTACGTATTCGCGGGATTCACCACGTCAAAAGGCAGCTGCGGCCGCGACATGTGGATCGTGAAAACCGATGCAAACGGCAATGTGCAATGCCCGTAAGGATGGCGGAATGAAGTTTTTTAACCATAAAGGAGGTCACGATGGCACGTAAAAGCATGGCGTTTGGCGTGGAGATGGTGAGGTTCAAACACGCGCTGGACCAGTTGAATGCAAACCGGGCGGATTTCAAGGGGTTCGAGGACAGGATCAAGGCCCTGGTGGTCGGGGTTGCGGGCCTTGAAACCCTGAATGCCCAGCAGGAGGCGCTCAAGGCCCAATTGAGGGAGAAAACAGAGGAATTGAACAACAAACGCGATGACACGAGGCGCACGTACGGGGAATTGAAGAGGGTGTGGAAGGCAAAATACGGTGTGAATACGGCCAAGGCCAAGGCCTATGATATCGAGGAAGGCACCCTGCGCTCTGCACGCAATGATTCGAACAATTAGTACATGTATTTTTTGTTCAAATACATGTACGGAACAAAAAAGTCCAATGCATCAAGCAAGGACGCAATGTACAGAACCGGCAAAGCGATGTACAGAACCGGCAAAGCAATGTACAGAGGCAACGACGCAATGTACAAAGGATAGGAAATTCAAAGCACATGTTTGATCTAAGCCGCATGGCAGCGGGGTTTGTGCAGGTCGGTTTTGGGTACGTGAAGAGCACAGGTACGAATAGAGGGATTGCGCTGGGCGAAGGCGTAAAAACAGGAGTCCTCCCCGATGTCAATTACATTTCCCCATTGACGACAATTAGACTTCCCCATTTTGTAATCAAGGTTTGGCCTCCTTGCGAGTAGGATTCAGGCCTGCTGCCATGGTCACGGATTCGGGCCTCTGGTATCTGGTTTCGGGACGCAGCCTGCGGCTGCTGCGGGACGGCCCTGCGGGCCTTCGGGAAGGCTCCCGTGGTAACCGGAAACCCCGGCCAACGGTCAACGGCCAACGGTCACGGCCACGGAAAAGGCCGGCTGGAAGCCGGCGATCCCAGGAGGCCGCCTGCGCTCCACGGCTTTCGTTTTCACCGGGATCACACGGTC
>WGCQ01000260.1 GCA_015493765.1 Deltaproteobacteria bacterium | reverse complement strand
TGGTGGGGAAGAAGACCGTGCATGATTCGTAGGGACGGGTTCTAAACCCGCCCGGGTTCAATATCACAAAAACGAAAACGCAGGATTTTCATGTGTGACCACGCATAATCTTGTGTACACGGCCAACGGCCACGGCCACGCAATACGGATATTAAACGACCCGGTTGGGGTAAAAATTTGGAATTTTTGCAGGATTAGAGCCGGAAAACCCCATCTTACCGTTGATTCTTGGGGTAAATTGATTTTCTGTCTCTAAAAATTGTCTTTATTTTCAATCATTTGCCTACATCGAAGTTGGCTCATCAAAGGTTTTGTGTTCAGAAAACAGAATAGCACAGCAGGAAGGATGTACGGTGCAGCATGGCCAGACCAATCCCGGAAGAACCTAAAATTTTGGACCGGACCAGGTAACCACCAGGTCGCGATCCGGCAAAAAACCGCTTTTCGTGAAACTGTATATCCGAAAACGGCCTTTATTCGTGCTGTGGGCCGGGTAGGACAGTCTGACATCGCGGAAACCAGCAGGCACCCTGACCTCGTATCTGGCGTCTTCGAGCGGCGCGCCCCAGTAACCCGTGGTGGCCAATATGTACCTGACCGCATTTTTCCGGTATGCCTGCACATAGCGAACCCTGACATCCATGCGGGCCTTTGGAGCCATGGCTACTGACCACAACAGGCCCTTCCCGGTTCGCCTCCACTTTACACCCCATACATCGGTCTCTGTTGGATAAGGATGGTCAACGTCCACTGGAAACGGATAGAACATCGTCATATTGATGTTCGAATCCGCCAGGTTTCTGAAACTATACGTTGCATCCACTTCCAGTTGTTTCCCAATCAACATGCGTATGTTTTCCGCATAAAAACGCACCGGTATGGCCAGGCTGACCGCCTTTTTTCCGTGAGGCCTTGTTCCGTAGGCCAGATGCAGGGCCAGGTCGAAATCCCAGGCCTCTGCAGGGACAGGCGGTGGGTGCGGTAGTTCGCCGGATGAATCGGCCCGGCCCAGGGCATAACAAAAACGGACCTCCTGTCCCGGGTTGAGGTGTACATCCGTCCAACCCAGGTTGAACGCAGTCAGGCTGTGGCTGTCCAAGGGGCGACTGGGGTCTATGTCACTGTTTTTGTGGGCGAATGAATTGGCAAAAAACACCTTGTCCGGGGAAGGCAACCCTGGATCGGGTTGTATGAAGTCAGCCACACCGGAAAATCGCGTAGGTGCCTGCCCTTCCATGGCATTTCCCCGATCGACCAGGCCGCCAAAACGGAATTCCTTGCCTTTGATCGCTGTTTCCCGGTTTACGATCCCCCCCGAATACCATCCCACATCCCCCTTGGACGTGCCGTAAGTGCCAATCCAGGGGTCCTCCCCCGTCCAGAATGCAAAATGGACGGCACGTTTGCCTATGTTTACGATGTGCGTGGATATAATGAACCAGTCTGCACCGGCAGGCCAGTACAGGAAACGGATTACCCGGTAGGCCCCTGCCTGGTTCATGGAACGCAAAACCACTCCCCTGCCCTTCGAGCCGTCCCTGATCACCTGGCCCTCCACGTATTTGAGTACAGTACCGTCGTGACCCTTGCCAAAATTCTGGGACCATCCGCAATCGTATTCCTGTTTTTCGTCCAGGTCGAATATGCTTTCGTCCTGGGCGCAAAAGATATTCAGGCGTCTGAAGTGATTGATAGGCTTTGCAGGCACCCACAAAAAACCGGATGCACTCAGGTTTCCAACCCACACCCCCCCTGCATACCCCTTGTAACGGCACTGGAGACACAGGTAATACCGGTCCTTGCCGGATAACCGCTGGCTCACCATCCCCCTGCCCGTTCCAGGGTCCCATTTTACCCGGAATATTCCAGCCGGCTTTTTATGGGTGGTATGGCATCCCGATACCCATGTTGCAACCAATATAAGCAATAAAATCAGGATGTTGCGGGACAATCAGGTCTCTCCATTCCTGCGCCTGGAAAGTGTCAGCGCCAGGATCAGAAGGCCCATCAACAGTACCGCACCCGACCAAGGCAGGCCGTGGTTGCCGGTCGTACAACTGGAACCGGATTTGGTGGTGGGGGCCTGTCCTGCGGTGTCAATGCCGACCTTATCCTTGTATTCATGCCTGGTATCCACGCCTGTGTGGGTGTTCGTGTCCCTGGTAAAGGTTTCTTCGTTTACCGTGCCCAGGTCCATTACACAACGCTCCTCCTCACTGGTGCCAGCATCCATGTCCATATCCTGCACATCCGTATCCGGTACAACATCCGCTGTATCATCCGGGCCGTTGTCGTCCCCGCCGGTGTAGCCATCAGGGTGGTCCTCGCACCAGGCCTTGCAATCCAGGCCCTGGGGCCATGGCGGTCCGGGTATGTCCCAGGGTGCCACCTCCTCGCCCAGGTTTATATCATTGTTGGCAGGAGGTGGACCCGGCGGTGGGTCCTTGATCTGGACCCGGATACTGGCGAACCCGTCGTATTCACCCGGCGACGGCTGTTGGTCAAATTTTATGTCATAATGATAGGTCCCGGGTGACAGGTTGCAATCGCAAAACTGGTATGCATCGTAGGAATCTATACCGCTGCCGCCGTTTATAACCACGTCCCCTTTTACCCACGCCGCGTGCAATGGCTGACCGTCCCTGGTGACGCCCGTGATTTCTCTGCATCCACCATACATCCCACTGCAATAATATGTAATCTGGGCATGAAACGTGTTCGTATATTGCATTCCGTTGGACCCTTCCGCTATAACCGGGTTCGCACTTACCCGGAGGCCCCCCACCACCACAACAGCAACAATGAACCAGCCAATAAGATTTCTGCGTATCATTGTGCACCTCCCATATAAAAATATACAAAAAAAACTATAGGGGATCAAAACAAGGTGCCGAGTCCCAAATTACCTATCAGATTTGAGAACAAAGTATGATTGAAGTGGTGTAGATACAAGGTGTCAAGCATGTCTTCTTCGTAACGTGGCATTCAAAATCAGTAGCCTGCGGCATGACGCCCGATACCGGATTGCGATGACCGTGGACTTACAGTGGTCACGTAAAGGCGGTGGCATGGTTACTCTGAATATTTGGCTATTCGGAGGGCAGGCTGAAGATTTGTTCCCCGTTCGGCCCCAGCATGGATTTCAGCCAGGCAGGTGCCTGGTTGCCTCGATACCCCCTGAACAACAGGTCCAAAAAGTCAGGATACACCAACTGGACATCATCCAGTGTCCCATTATCTATCACGGGCTTCATATCGGGAAAAATGAAGGCGTGTTGCCTGGGTAAATGTATGCGCCTGGCCCTGGCCGTCATGTTGGTTTTGATGTCCTTATTATAATAAGTGCCGTACTTATTCAGCAGGTCCTGTGCGGCCTTTACATCCGCAGACCCTTCGATGCGTTGCACCCGGGCCAGCAGTTTTCCCACGGACCGGCGTGCCTTGTCAAAATCAGTAACAGCCACAAAATAATCACGACCATGCCTTTCCAGTTCCACACCAGAGTCTGACTTTCCGGTCAAATAATTCAAAATCATCAATTTTGCCCTGAACAGGGCATCCACTGCCTGGCCCCCACTGAGCCTGCGTTCCATGATCATGGCATTAGTCAGGTACTGGACCAGCATTGTCCTGGATAGAGGCTTCATTTCGCGCGGATGAATCCCGGCAATGGATGAAATGGCCGGGTCAAAAACCTGGTACAGTGCAACGAGGTCCGCCCTGCCCTCTTCAAGCGGCAAATAC
Source organism: Deltaproteobacteria bacterium (assembly GCA_015493765.1). GTDB lineage: Bacteria > Myxococcota_A > UBA9042 > DTJE01 > S145-11 > S145-11. Next base: position 9,680 of record WGCQ01000260.1, on the reverse strand, counting down.
AGCGGGCCAAGTAATTTCACCGGACTTTGTTTTAATGCGGGGTCAGGCCGACCACTGCCGTGACCTATGATTTCATGCAGGTAAATAAACAGTTTTTGTGCCCTGGCACCATAACGTAACACGGCCCGACGATATGGCCTCAAATAGAATTCGTGTACCGTACTGCGTCGCTCCCCCGGGGCTGTTGCCAGCATGAGATTCAAGAACATCACGTCTTTCGAGCCGTCCTTTGCCCTGATGTCCTGGTAATTCGGCAGGTTGAACCCGTCCCACGGCACAGGACCCATTTCACCGGTCCCCAGTATGCAATCCGCAGCCACCGCAGTGGGCATACCCGGATTTGGGTTCATGAATTTTTTGTCCCATGGCATCCTGGACTCAAAATACTTGGCGTTGTCCTGGAGCCCTTTTACCGTCCTGGCCGGTCGCCTTTCCCAAACCGCGCCCTCGTAAAAGCCCACCGTACCGCGCGGGTCTTTGAGTTGTTCAACCGGGCCAACCACGAAATCCACGGCCGGCTCCGACTTGACCCAGTCGGACCATGCCTGCTTGTACGTGTCCTCGTCCCCGGAACCCAGGAAATCTATCAGGTCCTTTATTACTTGTTTTTGGGCCTGGTCAGGACAAAACAGGAACGATTGCTCCAGGTCCTGCCGCATCAATCGGGCATATTTTGCATATGCACCATTTACGCCAAAACGCTGCGCCTGCACAACGCCGTTTGACCTCACAAAACGGCATATCTCGCAATGCCTGTCGGTCATGGGTAGTGCATCGATGTCCTTGGTGCTCATGCCCGATTCATATATGCCGACAGCACTTTGTTTGACCACGTCCGTACCGGGTTTTGTAACAACCAGCCTGGGCTGGTAACGCGGGTCAAAAATATAGGGAAACATGTAATCGAATTTTGCCTTTGCATCCGCGCCGGGAATGAAATCCAGCCTGGCTCCTGCCTGCATGGCGTGTTCCATGGCCTGACGCAGCATAACCGCGGTCAGGTAATTGGGTATGACCTTGCGGCCTGTCCTGTGGTCATAGTTGCCGTGATTCAGCACGATGTAGGCCAAATAATCGACCAGGGCCTTGATTATGGATTTCTCGACCCCCTGGTTATAGTCCACTAACGTCTGGAGCAGGCGCCTGATCCTGAGGGCCTGGGGATGGTTTTGCAGGTACAGGATGGGGTCCCCGTCCCAGGCGACCTTGTACAGGCGAAACGCAAACAGGCGCTGGGCCTTGGTCAGATGGGCAAATGCACTGGTATCGGGGCGCAACACAGCAAAATCGTTGTGATACAGGCCCAACCGGATTGACGGATCCGCAAGAGCCGGGATTGAAAGGCCTAAAATAACGGCAATAAATAAAAGTTTCTTATTCATAACGTACTCCTTAAATTCACCATTTCCTTCAACACTCGGCTGACCCTGGATACATTCAAAACCTTGCTGGAGCCCGCTTTCCGTGGTTGTGCATCGATTTGAACAAATGCGGGTCTAACGCCATTGCGCATGAGCCTCAAGGGGATTTCGCAATTGATCATGAATGTGTTGGATACCATGGGCAAGCCTTGCAGCAGGCTACGGCGGATAAACATGGTGCCAGTGATTGCACACCAGTAGCCCAGCAATGCCCACGTGGCAGCCCTGAATCCCGTGGATACCACCTTGCGCACAAAGCCGTCATCCCTGTGGCGGTAAGTGGACAAAACCATGTCGTAGCCCCCCAGCAGGGGCAAAAAATGTTCGAACACGTCGGCAGTTACCTGCATGTCACCTGGCAACTGGGTAACGAATGCCCCGGTGGAGGCCAGGTACCCGTCGCGAATCGATGCCCCCATGCCCTGGTTAACAGCATGGCGCAGCAATTTAACCCGGGAATCCTGCCGCGCCAGGCCTGCAACTATGTCCCCGGTTCGGTCCGTGGAGCCATCATCCACCACCAATACCTCGTAATCAATACCCCGGTCCCGAAAAAATGCCACCGTTGCAGCCACCTGGTCCGCAATAACGGACTCTTCGTTGAAGGCCATGATCGTTACGCTTATCGACGCCTGGGACAAGCCGCCCCGGATTTTGCCGTGTGAGTTCTGCATCCAGTATTTCAATCCACACCAGGTAATGCTAAAATCACCTGACTTAGTTTAACACGGACATGGTGTTTTATGAATAAAACAACAGGGTTGTCACCGTTCGATATGCACTGTCACGTGGGGACTTGGCAGACGCCCGATTTTTGCCACAGGTCCACCGGATTGGGCGATTTGACAACACTTTACGAGCGGCTTGGTTTTGCAGGCGCTCTGATTACAACGACAGACATGGCGGACAATACAGGCCTGGCCCACGAAATAGAGGCTTATTCCGGACCTCTGGACCTGCGGTTCGCCTTTTGGGTCCTGCCCGCCAACCTGAATGAACTGAACAAACTGGCAGGTCATGTTGCGGCACTCAAGATTCACCCGTCCTTTCTGCGCAGGCCCGTGAGTGACCCTGCATTCAAGCCGTTTCTGGCCATGGCCCGCAGTATGGGATGGCCAGTGGTGGTCCACTGCGGCAGGTGGCAGGAGGTTGCAGGTTTTGAACTGGCCCTGGACACGGCAAGGCAGTGGCCCGAGGTTAATTTTGTGCTGTCGCACATGGGTGGTGATGCGCCTTGCCTGGTGCATGATACGGTGGATCGCATAGTGCGGTTGGGCATAAAGAACGTCTTCCTGGGTACAGAAAGCATACGCCAGTTCGACCTGGTGCAGTACGCCGTGTCCAGGCTGGGTGCGGCCAGGGTGGTGTTCGGGTCCGACTACAACCTCAACAGCCCCTCCGCATTCGTACACGTGGTATTGGACGCCGAACTGACCACGGAAGAAAACGAATTGATCCTGTACCGCAACGCCAGGGATTTACTGACTCAAGCCTGACCACGAGTCCGAGGCTGTTGAAAAAGCCCCCGTTGGAGCGCGGACGGCCACATCCGCTTGGTCCCCGGGCCGCTGGCCTGGGCACTGGGCAGGGGCGGGGCTAACGCATGGGCCCTCCCCCGCCGGCACGCCGAGCCAAATCCAGGTCCGGGGACAGACCTGTTCCACCACCAAAGGTCTGTGGGGTTAAACCCCGCGCGCGCTGTCTGACCACCGCGGTCGCCCTGTCAAACGTCCCAAAAAAGGACAAAACGTCCTAAATGCAAGTAATGTGCCAGAACGCATACAAAACACAATAATGCTGTAACATCAATAGGTTACATATCTATGATGCTCTGGTCATAATACATAAAGTGTCCGAAAAACCGGACACACGGTCCGAAAGAGTCCGAAATTCCGGACTCTTTCACACGTCAATCAGGAGCCTTCGGGCAAAGATTTCCAAATGATCGCCACGCACTCCCAGCATCATGGTACGTGCCCGGTTCTCATGCACCGATTCCAACACCGCAGGCCACAAGCCGCGGCCTTCTGCCTCCAACAGTCCCAATTCATCGGCAAATTTGTAATCCGCCTCTCTTGTAATCAAACGCCCTGCCCTTTTGAACGCCGATTCAAAAAATTCGAATGCATTCAGGCGTGGTTCGAAGTGCCTGCGTCGCGCAGCCATAAAAAATTCGTGTTCCGGCAGGGACTCAAAAAAATATGCTACCCTGTGTCCATTGACCACAAAGGCGCGTTCGATTACGCCGGTTACGGACTGACCGCGTTCGATCAATTCGTTCGCCAGGTTCAACAGGGTTGTTGTCTTGCCCTGGCCGTGTCCTGAACTGATGAAAATGGTATTCAAAAATCGCGGATATTACTGCAGTTCCATGCCTGCAAAGCAGTAGCCTATCTCGAATGCAGCCGTTTCAGGGGCGTCAGATCCGTGCACGGCATTACGCTCGATGTTTGTCCCGAAGCGGCCGCGCAGGGTTTCGGGTCCTGCCTTGGTGGAATCCGTAGGCCCCATCAGGTCGCGCCATCTCTTGATCGCGCCCTCGCCTTCCATGACTATGGCGACGATGGGACCAGACGTCATAAAGGCAACCAGGTCCTTGAAAAACGGCCTTTCCCGATGCACCGCGTAAAAGCCCTCGGCCTGTGCGGTACTCCAATGCAGCATCTTCATGTTGACAATACGCAGCCCGCTTTCCTGGATCGCGGCGATGACCTGTCCGGCATTGCCTGCGGCCACTGCATCAGGCTTGATCAATCCAAGTGTACGCTCCATGCAAACCTCACTTCATGCCAAGGGCCTTTGCCATGGTGATGCCGATCTCGGCAGGCGTCGGTGCAACTGCGATCCCGTGTTCCTTCAAAACCCGGATTTTCTCGGCCGCCGTACCCGAACCACCGGATATGATGGCACCTGCGTGTCCCATACGACGTCCCGGAGGCGCTGTCTGGCCCGCGATAAACGCCACAACCGGCTTGTCAGACATGTTTTCCTTGATGTAGGCCGCCGCCTGTTCCTCGGCTGAGCCGCCGATCTCGCCAATCAGTACCACGGCCTCCGTTCCGGGGTCCTCCTTGAATGCCTTGAGCACATCCAGGAAGTTCGTCCCCTGTACAGGGTCACCACCAATACCGATGCACGTGCTCTGGCCAATACCCAGTTTGGTCAACTGGTCCACCGCCTCGTAGGTCAGGGTTCCGGACCTCGACACGACACCCACCTTGCCGGGTTTGTGTATGCTGCCGGGCATAATGCCAATCTTGGCCTCGCCCGGGGTGATCAGACCAGGACAATTGGCCCCGATCATCCTTACACCGGCCTTGTCCACCGCGTCTTTTACCACCAGCATGTCCTGCACCGGCACGCCCTCGGTAATTACAACCAAAAGTTTGATGCCCGCACTCACAGCCTCCAACGCCGCGTCCTTGGTGAACGGCGCCGGCACGAAAATCACGCTGGCATCAGCCCCGGTTTCCTTTACCGCATCCTCCACGGTATTGAACACCGGCACCTTGTCCTTGAACATCTGGCCGCCTTTACCAGGGGTGACGCCGGCCACGACCTTGGTCCCGTATTCCATCATCTGCTGGGCATGAAAACCACCATGTGCGCCAGTAATGCCCTGGACCACCACCTTTGTATCTTTATTCAACCAAATAGACATATTGCGCCTCCTTTACAGTTCACCGTTTGCGGCCTTGACAACCTTTTGCGCAACCTCTGCCAGCGTCTCGGCAGTGATGATCGGCAACCCGGATTCCTTTAATATCTTGCGCCCTTCCTCGGCGTTAGTACCCTGCAACCTGACAACCAGGGGTACGTTCAGGCTGACTTCCTTGGCCGCAGCCACCACACCGTCTGCAATCACGTCGCAGTGCATGATCCCGCCGAATATGTTGACCAGGATTGCCTTGACATTGTCCTTGAGTATGATCTCAAACGCCGCCTTGACCTTCTCGCGGCTGGCCGAGCCCCCGACATCCAGGAAGTTGGCCGGAGACCCGCCGTAGTACTTGATGATATCCATGGTTGACATGGCCAGTCCGGCACCGTTTACCAGGTTACCAATATAGCCGTCCAGTTTGATGTAGTTCAGGTCGGATTTCGATGCCAACACCTCGCTGGGGTCTTCCTCGTCCAAATCGCGCAGTTCCACGATATCAGGATGCCTGTACAGCCCGTTGTCATCAAAATTGATCTTTGCATCCAGTGCAATCAGGTCCTCAGCCCCTGTCAGGACGAGCGGATTGATCTCTACCAGGCTTGCATCCTTTTCCGTAAACAATTTGTACAGGCCGGTCAGGAATTTGCCAGCCTGTTTCTGGGCCTTTTTGGGCAGGCCCAACGCGTACGCCACCTTGCGCACGTTAAACGGCATGATACCCACCACGGGGTCGATGTATTCCTTGTAGATCTTCTCAGGTGCGTTCTTGGCCACCTCTTCGATCTCCATGCCCCCTTCCGTGGATGCCATGATCACGATCTTGCGGGTTTCGCGATCAAGGATCAGGCTGAGGTAAAATTCCTTTGCAATATCAAGACCTTGCTCGACATATACCTTGCGAACCAGTTTGCCCTCGGCGCCGGTTTGCTTGGTTACCAGTTTCATGCCGATGATCTGATCCGCCTTTTCCTTTACCTCGCCAATGGATTTCGCCAGTTTCACGCCGCCGGCCTTTCCGCGTCCACCTGCATGGACTTGTGCCTTGATGACCCACAGGTCACCGCCAATCGCCTTTGCTGCAGCTACCGCCTCGTCAGGTGTGGTCGCCAGCTGACCCTTGGGAATGGTAACGCCATAATCAGCGAACAACTTTTTTGCTTGATACTCGTGTATCTTCATGGTCGAACCTCCTGGCACGCATTTTAGACATGCCTGGATTTTTTGCAAGTATATTGATGCGATTTTTGTTGTATTGGATCAATTTTTGTCGATGTATGGATTCAGGATGGTCTGGTTATCGTGAAAAAAGACGCACAAAATGTGTCATGGCATAAATCCGCCACCGCCGCCCAGCCACTGCGTGGGGTCGCCGCATATGTGCTTAGGGGCATTGGCCGGCAGTTGTCCGTTTGGGCAAATCCATCCGCCGACCATTGGTATATTGCAGATTGCCGATGCTGATGTACACTTGACGCCGGCAGGGCATTTTGCACCGTTGTCACAGGTACACACCCCCATGTTTCCACCGAAGCCACCGCCGCCGAAGCCTCCTCCGCCAAAGCCTCCGCCGCCGCTGAAAAGGCTGCCCAAATCAAAGCATGTGCTGCCGCTCTTGGTGTTGCAACACGATGTCTGGCCGTCACACTGTCCGGTCGGGTTATAGCAAAATCCGCTGGGGTCACATTTCAAACTCGCCTGGGAATAACCACCGCCCGTGTTGCAATCCCGGTCAGTGGAGCATCCGCAGATGTCCCCTGTACACTTGTGGTCAGTGCATTTCTGGTGTCCCGGGCAGTCCTGGTTCGAACAGCATTCGTGGCATTTATTATCGTCAGGACAAGCCATCTGCCCCTGGGGGCATGGCGTGTGACATATAAACGTGTTGCGGTCGCATACCTGGCCCTGGGGGCACTGCCTGTCCCTGTAGCATTGGACGCATGTACCGTCCATCAGCATGATCGGCTTGTCCGGCGGACAACACACCGAGGGGTCATCCGGTTGACAGACCTTGTTCCCGGAAGAATCCTCTTTGCATTCGTATTTCGCCGGGTCCGGGCAGTCGGATTTATCCTTGCACTGCGGCATGCACAATCCGTAACTGTAATGAATCCGCAAGCACCTGGCCTTATCCCCGCATTCCCAGTCACTACTGCATTTGTCGCATACGCCCTTTTTATCCTGGCACTTGCCCGTATTTGGATCGCAGACCTTTCCCTGGGGACAGCCGTCAACCAGGCATCCCGTGCACTGGTTTGACTGGGGAACACAATAATTTTTGCAAACATAACCCGGCGGGCAGTCGCCATTTCCCTGGATGCACTTGCGCAAACAGAATTTTTGCGAGCCCAGTTTCATGCAATCGAATGCATCCGAGCAATCCGTATCCCTGGTGCATGGCTTGCAGTCCTCGTTTGTTGGAGGCACCACGGCCGTATCCTTAAGGCCGGTGTCCGTAACATGCATGTCCCGTACGTGCACATCCCCGGTCACGCCCGTATCCTTTTTTGTGATGGAATCCCGATGTCCCTGAACATCTTTTGGTGTGATTGTATCAGGGGTTACATGAGTGTCCCGTATGACATGCCCATCCTTTGGCACGGTTGTATCACCGGGCATGACATCCTTACCAACCCCATCCTTTGACCCAACAGTATCACCGGCCTGTCCATCCGTTCCGTTAAAATCCCTTTCGATGTCACCCATCCTGAGTCCCGGCGGGGTCCCGCCCGGACACCCCACCATCAACACTAATGACGACATGGAAACAAGCAAAATTAAGGACTTGATACGCATATTGCACCTCCCTTGCCAATCGCGCATTGGCTCCGCTAAATAAAATTTAATGAAACAAAAAAATTAAGTCAAATCCTGGATCAATTCTTGTTATCTTTTTTGATCCTCAGTGCCCGCAGGCGCCACGGCAGGCCAAGTGACTCCCAGAATATATCGCCTGATAACTTGGATTCACCGCGCAGTCGGTCGGGAAACACGATGGGAATTTCGAGAATCCTGAATCCAAGTCTGTGCGCCCGGTAGGTCATCTCCATCTGGAATCCGTAGCCCTGGGCATTAACGGAATCCAGGTCAATGGCCTTCAGCACCTCGGCCCTGAAGCACTTGAATCCCCCGGTAAGGTCCGAATAAGGCAGCCCCAGTATCATCCTGGCGTAAAAATTCCCGCCTTTTGATAACATCTTCCTGCGCAAAGGCCAGCCCTCGGTCTCGCCCCCCTTCATGTACCTGGAGCCCAGAACCAGGTCATATTCCCTGATGGCATCGAAAAATGCGGGCAGGTGCCTGGGTTGGTGTGAAAAATCGGAATCCATCTGGAGTATCACCTGGTAACCCTGTGCCAGAGCGCGCTTGAAACCAGCGATATAGGCACGTCCCAGGCCTTCCTTGGCGGTCCTGGTAAACAGGCTTACGCGTTTATCCTTTGCCGCCACTCCGGCCACCAGGTCACCCGTACCATCCGGGGAACTGTCGTCCACCACCATGATGTTTACGTCCGGCACCGTCTCCAGGATTTCATCAATCAACGGAATGATGTTTTCGGCCTCGTTGTAGGTCGGGACAACGACAACCTTGCGTGTTTGATCCATCATGTTGCCTCAAATTCTTTCAAAAATGGCACTTTATGGGCAACCCATCATCGGATTATCTCAATGAGCGTCCTCCTGGCCCTGGGGATTATCACTATCGGCAAATGGGTTATCGTTCAGGTCGTTCTGGGGATGTATCTGAATATCCCCCTGATCACCGTTGTCATGCCGAATAAATGCATCCTGCGATGCTTCGACCTCCACTGGCTCCGATGTGCTGCCCCCGGGCAATTCCCATATATCCAAGCACAGGGCCTGCTGATAGCAGTCCCTGATCGATTCGCATGCGCTGTCCTTGCATGCCGTAACTCGCTGTACTGCCTCCGGACGTAAGGCCACCCACATGGCCAGGCAGTTCTGGTCGATTTCCCCTACCTGGTCGTCACTCAGGTTGCCACAGTTCCCGAATGCCTGGGCAAGTGCCTGGCAATCGGCTTGCTGTTGAGACGTGACATCGGACATATGGCCCGCTATGTACTTACCCAATGCTGATTCACCACAATGGTCAAGGGGGTCCTCCTTGGAGCAATCCACGTTCAGGATGCACTGCCCGAACGTATTGAACAAGGAAACCTTCATCTCGATCCGCATGGCCTTGCAGTGAAACATGCAATCGGCCTTACTCGAAATATCCGATGAACATTGTATTAATTTTGCGCATACCTTGTCACAATCCACGGTATAACCTGTCTGGTCATCCGGGCTCAGCGTACACTTGGGTGGTTGAAATCCATCAACAGCAAGGTCAGTCGCCGTATCATTAGGCGCCGTATCCTTAATGGTATCCTTACCGCCTGTTTGCAAATCATTACCCGTATCCGTCCTGGTATCGCCCGCCACGTCACTTACTACGCTGTCACCGCGGGTCTCACCGTGGCCGTGATCCACGAGTACCGGTGTATCCCGGGCCACATCTTGCGTGTCCACCCCGGTGTCCCCAGTGCTGTCCTCAACCCGGATATCCCCCTTTGTTCCGTTCGTGTCAGTCCCCTTGCC
>WGCQ01000259.1 GCA_015493765.1 Deltaproteobacteria bacterium | reverse complement strand
CATTAAACGTTTGGAATTGTCATTCAAGTATGCCTACGGCGGTGTCACCCAGTACGCACTGCCCGACGGTTCGGACCCGGTGGACATCCCGTGCCCGACTAATCCCCTGGGACTGGGATATGTTGTCCAGGCAATCCCCGAACTGATTGACGGCCTGCCTTTGCCGCAGATCGATTTTCCGGACCGCCCACTGACGCCCCAGGACCTTGTCCAGGATATCGGAAACAGTGAACAGGTGCCCTTGCCCGCCGGGCTGGGTTTTTACGGCAAATCCTGGATGCCTCGTGTTGATTTACTGGGGGTCATGCCATACGAGGTCGAATCCGTGAAAAAGGTCATGGCGGAACACGGCAGGTTGTCTGAATCACCTGACATGCCCGGTCCGGTAGTAGGGTTTGAACCTCCTGTCATGCAACCGGATTTCTTCAATGCCGCAGCCCCGTACAACGTGGTAAAACCATACCTGAAGGGCAACGAAGTGGTTACCATGCAAAACCTGCACCCGGAGGGCGACATATCATTTACCCTGCCCGGGATTACTCCGGTGGTAAAACTCGATTCCGGTAACGGCCCTGAACCCATGGACTTGGTACTGGACACCCTGGTGTTTCTGCCCGATAAAAACCAGGTGATAACGGTATTCAGGGGTTCGCGTATCCTGCTCGAACCTGACGCGGTGGACCACGTCACGGACATGCCCATTGCAGCCGATTTAGCAGGCAAAACAGTATAAATCCCGCTCAAAATTAGTCAGGTAATTTGGGTAAACATGATGGACTCGTAATAAATCAAAACTGGCAAGAATACATCTAATAAAATCAAAGAGTTGGAAAGACAGAAATGGCCAAAATCGGACTTTTTACGGGTCCCTCAAACATGTGCAATTTGACCTCACAGGGCCTTGGTGCTAAATTGGCCGCGTTAAGCCGCCAGGCGGAAAAAAGGGGACAAAAGCAATTGAAAACAAAGGCTTTCATTGAAATACAGGGTGCGGCCGAGCACAATCTCAAGGCGATTGACGTGCGCATCCCGAAATTCAAACTCGTGGCCATGGTGGGTGTCAGTGGTTCGGGCAAGTCCAGCCTGGCATTCGATACCCTGGTGGCGGAGGGCCAACGCAGGTACGTGGAGAGCCTGTCAGCGTACGCCAGGCAGTTCCTGGGCCAGATGGACAAGCCGAAATACAAGGCGATCACCGGGTTGTCGCCCACGATTGCAATCGAGCAAAAGGCCGCGTCCTCGAACCCCAGGTCCACGGTGGGCACGGTGACCGAGATATACGACTACATGCGGGTGCTCATGGCCAGGGCTGGCACCCAGTACTGTTACAAGTGCGGTGGGCGGGTGCAGGCCCAGACGCCCCAGGAGGTGGTGCAAAGGCTGTGGGAGGCCGGACAGGGCGAACGCATCACCCTGTTGGCCTGGGTGGCGCGCAACCGCAAGGGCGAATTCCGCCAGGTCTTCGAGACCCTGCGCGCAGAGGGCTTCACCCGGGTGGAGGTGGACGGGCGGATGATGCGCCTGGACGAGCCGATCCGCCCGGACAAGAACAAAAAACACGATATCTACCTGGTGGTGGACCGGATCCAGTTGAAGGCAGGGGTCCTGCCCAGGCTCACGGACAGCGTGGAGTTGTGCCTGCAGCAGGGCAAGGGCCGCATGACGGTCCGGTTCGAGTCGGGCAGGGAAGAGGTCTTTTCACAGGACCTGGTGTGCCCTGTGTGCGGTATCAGTTTCCCCGAACTGTCGCCCCAGTTGTTTTCGTTCAACAGCCCGGTGGGCGCATGCCCGCGCTGCCACGGCCTGGGCATGACACTGGAACCTGACGTGGATGCGATCGTGCCCGACCCGGGGATCAGCCTGGCCGAAGGTGCGATCCAGCCCCTGAACGGGTTCTGGCCGGACGAGTTCTACAGGTTTTTGTCCCGCAAATACGGCCTGCGGTTGCGCAAGCCCTTCAAGGACCTGTCGCAGGACGAAAAAGACCTGATCTTCAAGGGGGTTGTAAACCGGCGGGGCGAGCCGGTCGTGGAAGGGATCGGCAGCGCGTTGATCCGCAGGTTCCACGAAACCGGGTCCTTCGAGGCCAGGCGTTATTACATGAAATACCTGCGATACCGCCGCTGTTCGGAGTGTGGCGGGGTACGGCTCCGGCCGGAGGCGCGCAGCGTGAGGTTCCACGGCAAGACCATTGCGGACATGGTCCAGATGACGATCACGGAACTGCTGCAATTCATGGAAGGCCTCGAGTTGCAGGGACAGGAGGCGTTGATCGCGGGTGAACTGGTCAAGGAAATCACCAAGCGCCTGCGGTTCATCGATTCCCTGGGCGTGGGCTACCTCACGCTGAACAGGACGGCATCCACCTTGTCCGGCGGGGAGAGCCAGCGGATCAGGCTGGCCGGGCAACTGGGCGGCGAACTCTCCGGTGTGATCTACGTGCTGGACGAGCCCACCATCGGCATGCACCCGCGGGACGGGGCCATGCTGATCCGCACGTTGAACTATTTGCGGGACCTGGGAAACTCGGTGGTGGTGGTGGAGCACGACCCCGCGGTGATCGCTGCGGCGGACCACGTGGTCGAATTCGGACCGGGGGCCGGGGTAAACGGCGGAAACATCGTGTTCAGCGGCACGGTGCAGGCCATGCTGCGCAGCCGCAAGAGCCTGACTGGGGCCTACATGTCAGGTCGCAAACAGGCCGTGTTAAGGCGTGCACCAAGGGAAACGGGGCTGTGGCTGACCCTGAAAAATGCGAGGGGCAACAACCTGCAGGGCGTGGATGCGGCGTTTCCGCTGGGCATGCTGACCGCGGTTACCGGGGTCAGCGGCGCGGGCAAGTCCAGCCTGGTGAACGATACGCTGTATCCTGTGCTGGTCCGGGAATTGAACAAGGCCAAGGCCAGGGAGGCGCTGCCGAACGACGGAGTCGATGGATTGGAACACGTGGACAAGGTGATCGTGATCGACCAGGAGCCCATCGGACGCACACCGCGGTCCAATCCCGCCACCTACACCAAGGTGTTCGACCGGATCCGCAGCCTGTTCGCAAGCACGCGTGAGGCCAGGCAATACGGGTTCAAACCGGGTCGTTTTTCGTTCAACGTGCAGGGGGGCAGGTGCGAAAAATGCAAGGGTGCGGGCGTGATTGCCGTGGAGATGCACTTCTTGCCCACCGTGTACGTCACCTGCGAGGAGTGCAGGGGCCGCAGGTTCAATGAGGCCACGCTGCGGGTAAAGTACAAGGGGATGGATATTGCCCGGGTGCTGGACTTGACCGTGGACGAGGCCGTGGAACTGTTCGCGGTGCACAGGGGGATCGTGAGGATACTGAAGACGCTGCAGGACGTGGGCCTGGGTTACATAAAACTGGGGCAACCGTCCACCACGTTGTCCGGCGGCGAGGCGCAGCGCATAAAATTGTCCAGGGAACTGGCCAGGGCTTCGACCGGCGGTACCGTGTATATCCTGGATGAACCCACCACCGGGCTGCACTTCGACGACACGGTGAAACTGCTGAACGTGCTGGATCGACTGGTGCAGGCGGGCAACACCGTGATCATCATCGAACACAACCTGGACGTGATTGCATCGTCCGACTGGGTGATCGACCTGGGACCGGGCGGCGGGATCCACGGGGGCCGTATCGTTGCCCAGGGCAGACCGCAGGATATTGCAAAAAATCCTGATTCCGTCACCGGACACTACCTGAAGCGCTATTTTTCCTGATTTTTCGGAGTTTAGAATTCTTCAAAAAAACTCCATACATAACCTTGACAACCCTTACACCATAGGATACTCTCCATGAGTTGGAATATCCCTACGGGAGGAGAGTATGAAAACGAAACTATTTTCAGGTTTGTTACTGCTGGGGCCGATGGTTGCACTCTTTTTTGCCGGTTGCGGCCCGACCTATCCCAACTGTAAGACCGACGATAACTGCAAGAGTCACAACCAGGTATGCGTAAACGGGACATGCCACGACTGCCGCGATAACAGCCAGTGTTCCCAGATGGGGGCATGCGCGTTCTGCGAGGCACAGACATCGTTTACGTGCCAGAAGCCCAAGGGTAACCCGGGTGACTGTTGTGTCAGTGACCTGGATTGCCAGAAGGGAAAGTGCTGGAAGACGAGTCCTGATGCAACCACCGGGACGTGTGCCCAGTGTGCCGCTGACAAGGACTGCAATAATCCGAAACTGAAATGCGTGCAGGGGAGCTGCGTGCCCAAGGCTGAGTGTGAGACCGACGCGGATTGCGGCCAGGGGCGTAAATGCGAAAACGGGACGTGCGTGGCGGTTTCCTGCAACCTGGAACCGGTGTACTTCGACTTTGACCAGAGTGAACTGCGCAGTGACGCACGTGATACCCTGTCAAAAGACAAGGACTGCATGGACCAGATGGGTGGTTCCGTACAATTGGCGGGCAACTGTGACGAGAGGGGCTCGGACGAATACAACCTGGCCCTGGGACAGCGCAGGGCAAACGCGGTCAAAAATTACCTGGAAAACCTGGGTGTACCTGCGTCCAAACTCAGCACCGTGAGTTACGGCGAGGAAAAACCGGTTTGCACGGAGCACAACGAGGAATGCTGGCAGAAAAACAGGCGTGTTGACCTGAATTTCCAGTAGAGCCAATGCGTTTCCATCACCTGATTTTTGTTCTGATCTCAGCCACCGTGTTTGTGGCATGTGCCACCCGTGGTGAACTACAACTAACCAACGCCAACATTGTAAAACTCAGTAAATTGCAAAAACAGCAACAGGCCGATTTGAAGGCCCTGGCCGCGAAACTGGACCGCTTGTACAAATTCGTGCTGGATGTGCGCAACAAAACGGGTAAATCGGGGGCGGATTTGAGTGCAGACCTCGCAAGTGTGCAATCGCGCATTGCAAAACTGGAGGGCCGCCAGGAGGAACTGGGTTACCAGATCAAGCAGCAAAACGATGCGCTGCAGGCATTGAAAAAAACACTGGACGACAAGTTCGCCCTGGGCCTGACGACCATGCCGAAAGGATTCCAGGAAAACCAGGAAAGCCTGTACAAACTGGCCAAGACGGCCCTGAAATCGGATAATACCCTGCAAAGCAGGACAGCGGCCAGGCGGTACATCGAATTGTATCCCGATACGAAAGAGGCCCCTGAGATGCAGTATTTGATCGGCGAAACCTTCATGCGGGAAAAGAAATACGGTCCTGCTATCCGCGAATTCCAGATGGTGCATGACCATTACAAGGACGCCACCGAATGGAATTTCAAGGCCCTCGAGGGGATCGTGGCGGCCCTGCTGGCCCAGCAAAATTGCAAGAAGGCCATCGCAGTATTGAAGTATTTGTACCGGCTGGATCGACATGGCCCCCATGGCAAGGCTGCGTTGAAACGAATCAAGGCCCTGAAACAACGACAGTGTAGTAAATAATGGGAGCCAGCCGGAATACGCTGTACTGGGTCAGGCGTGCGCTATTTTATCACATTTTTTATATCATCATTTTTTTACAATTCAATTTTTTGATCTTTGACGTATTCGGAATTTCATACGGTAAAAACCTGGGTATCATCCTGTCTCCCGGGGCCGTTCCACTCATGCTGACGATCATTTCGTTGTGGATTGAACGAAATACAAACAAATCGGCAGAGTGCCGCGTGGATTGGCGGATATGGGGGGTCATTGGCCCTGTGATGTTCGGTCTGTGGGCGTTGGGTTATTTCCTGAGTGGACACCTTACCGACCCGGCCAGGGCCAGGGTACTGAGTAATACATTTGACCGGTTCATCCCCTTTGATTACAACTGGGTATTTCTGTACCTGAGTGTCTATCCCATGTTCATCCTGCCGTATTTTTTCATAAAACGCGGCAGGGCATTGATCACACTGACATTGAGTTATTTGATAATGTTGATTATCAGTTACACGATTTTCCTGGTAATCCCCGTGGCAATGTACCACCGTCCGGCATTGCAAAGCACGAACCTTGCATCCTGGTCCATGAACATGGTTTACGGGCAGGACCCGCTTTGGAACTGTATGCCCAGCACCCACTGCGGCGTTGCGATCCTGTCCGCGGTTGCCATGTACCGGGACAACCATAAATTCGGTATCTGGACGATCCTGACGGCCTTGATGATCGGGGTATCCACCCTATATACCAAACAACACTATGTCGTTGACGTCCTTGCGGGTTACACATTAGGACTCATCACCTATTGGAGCGTTTACAGGATCATGGAGCCGCGGATGCCCCAAAAGATCCCCGTGCCCAAGGCCCTGCATATCGACGACGTGGACATATCCTGACTGGGTCACTTTAACAACTAAATCCGGGAGTGAAACTTGTACTGTAGTGTTCAAACAGGCTAATTCCGGAAGAACCTGATTTGGGTGATTCCAGAGCCCTACACCAACGGACTGTGATATGCTATACTTTCCCAAGGGAGGAACAGATGAAGTACATGGTTTTTATCGCTATCATATTTCAAATTCAGTTGGTTATGGCTCAGGTGACCCTGAAAAAACTATCAGGAAGCCCAGATTCCAATACCATACTGACCACCATGAGCTGCCCGGGCAATGGGTTTTTCGTAGTCGGTGGCATGGATTTGCATATGACCGGCCAGTACCCGAAGATGCCACCGTATATCCTGACAGGGGATTCGGAAAGTGTGAAACTCGCGACGGGCAACCTGGCACTTTACAGCAAGCAGTTCGGTGACATGTTACCCGTAAATGCCCTGGATTTCCTGGACCAGGACCGGGGATGGGTGGCTGTGACAAAAGGCATGTCCGGCGCTGGCATGTACAAGACAAAAAACGGGGGTGGCATCTGGACGCCCTTGAAGATGTCAGGACGGGTGAGTGCATTAAAATTCTTTGACGAAAAGCGCGCTGTGGCCGTGGGTGAGGCGGGATATGCCGCGTGGACCGATGACAGCGACACAAAATGGAACACCGTGGACACCGGGACCAAGGCTGACCTGAAGTGCATGTTTTGGGTGGATGACAAGCGGGGCTTCGCCGCGGGGTATTCCACGTCCAAGGATGATAATATGCAGGACCACGTGGATCAGGGCGTGGTCCTGGGTACAACGGACGGAGGCCGGTCATGGCATACCCTATACACGACCAATGGCCTGGCACTGTGTCCGCTGTTTTTCCTGCCCGATGCAAAGACCGGCTACCTGGCCGCATCCAAGTCCCTGGGCCAGGACCGAAGCCAGCCGTTTTTGTTCAAGACCACAAACGGAGGCAAGACATGGGATGACATGAACCTGCCGTTGGAGGTAGGCAAAATCAGCGGCATGGGAAATATGCCCCTGGACCTTAGTATCATCGCAGCCATGTATTTCGACGCACACGGTAACGGGATCCTGGTAGGCTCGGCATTCATCACGAAGATCCAAGGTGGTCAGGGTGGTGAAAAGGCCTACTACAAGAATGCTGCTTACCTGACCAGGGACGGAGGGGCCACCTGGTGGCACACGAATGTGGGCACAGTGAAGATAAGTTTTCAGAACATGCCTCCCACGGAGGGGGCCATGGTGACCGGTTGTTTCCAGGACCTGGGCCTGGGTTGGGTGGCCGGATCCAACGGCTTTGTTTACGCGGTCAGGCGTACCTGTCAGAAAGCCGGGGACTGCCCTGCCGGATATGAGTGCAAGGACGGCCTGTGCTCGTATGACAAAAATGTCACCACCGACGGCCAGGCAGGAGGGGACGAGGGTAATGCGGAAATCACGGGCAGAGATGCGTTTGTCGGCGGGGGGAGCGAGGGTAATATCACCCCCGATGACAATGGTGGGACTGACGGTAAAATCACCATCGATGAGAACGGGGTGGTTGCGGATAGCGATGTAACTGGCAAACAGGGCACGTCTTCCGGTGGCTGTGATACAGGCGGCAGGTCAGTACCTGGTGTATGGATGTTTTTCCTGGTGAGTCTGGTGGCCTTTATTATAGGGCGGCGGTGGGTGTTGTGACCCAGGGGCCAAAAGTCCCCGTGTCGGTGCCGGGACAATCGGTTGTAGTACGCGGTCCGTCTGCTTCGTCATTCTTATCAATTTGATGCTCTACGTACCGTTAGTACGCCTGCGCTCAAACAGGCTCAACTCTTTGTACGTGAACCATTTTCAGCACCCTCTATCCTCAAATTTTTTGGGGTTTAGAACACTCCTTGACTCGTCTATACATTCCTGTATCCTGGTCAGGAAGGCCGTAGCGGCTCCCAAGTGATTGTTTATGTCTGTAATTAAAAAGATTCTCTATTGGTTAAATATTGTTTTATTCGTCACTTCCCTGCTGTTCGCTATCTATGTCTTTCTGCCCGATGATGTGGTGCCTGAGGGCAGATGGTCCAGGAATCTTTACAGGTCCCAACTGATATGCCTGTTTCCGGGTTACTGCCATTATCCCAAAAATCAATGTATATTAAGGGAAAAATTATCGCGGGATGGCAGTATAAAACCGGTGATGGAATGCTATAACAATCATGGAAACAGGGGACCAAACCACCTGGAATACAAAAAATTCCTGGATACGGTTCGCATAGAAATATATGGGACAAACGTGGTTTCCGGCTTACACCTCGAGGAAAAGGATACGATTCGTGCCCAACTGGAGCGGATCCTTAATGATATGGCCACCGATATGGGCCTCGGTCTGCATTTCGAAGTGTATAATTATGCCCACCCCATGTTATTTGTTCCTTCCATGTTTCGAAAATTCATCTATGCTGGCATTAACCGGAGGCCTGACCTTGCCATATTTGAATACAGAGGCGATTTGTGGTTCTGTCCGTTTGATGTATATGGGCGCCGTGCACTGCTGCGTCGTTCCAGGTTCTTGCAGTTATTTGACCATCCGGGTTTCAGGCGCAGGGTATTAAATCGACTGTTATCGCTTATCGGCTTCGAAAAATGTGGTATGTACGAACTCCATCTCCACAGCGTGGCAAGGGGTGTTTGCAAACTTGGCAACAGGGTAATCAGACTTGCCAAGAAATACCACACACAACTGGCATTCCTGGACATAGTTGAATCTGGTCCTCCGAGGCCTGAAATGCTGTTGAATTGCCTGAAGCACCCATCGGCCTTTGCCGTATGGGACCCTGATTTTCATGGCGCTGCCCGAGAAAAGATGTGGATCAGGTATGAACCTGACGCGAACGGATCGTTTTACCTGGCGTGGTTTATGGCCCACAAGATTTTATCCGGTGCAGTGGACATGGAATACCGGCTCAGGCCGTGACCGTTGCCGTGGCCGTGACCGTTGACCGTGGCCGGGGTTTCCGGTTGCAACTGGAGCCTTCCCGAAAGGCCCGCAGGGCCGTCCCGCGCAGCCACAGGCTGCGTCCCGAGGCCCGATGCCAGAGGCCCGATACCGTATCCGTATCCGTGACCGTGGCTGTGACCGTTGGCCGTGACCGTGGGAGTGCTTGTAACGGGTGTTTCAGACCTCCTGGGGTGTGTCTAAAAGACCAGGAAAATAGTCCCTCTTGCCGCGATTGCAAGGGCAGGCCGCTGCGCGGTTGCTGTGCAACCCTTGTCAATCGCTGCAAATCGGGACTTCTGGGGGTCTAACTTTGACACACCCTCAGGAGGTCTTATG
>WGCQ01000258.1 GCA_015493765.1 Deltaproteobacteria bacterium | reverse complement strand
GTTCCTTTAATACCATGGTGGAACCCTTATCTACATGGAGTATGGATATTGTTTGCATAACCTCCAGGGTCAGTCTCATGTCATATGGCAAGGCCCTTTCCATGGCCAGACCCTGGTCAAACTGGTTCAAGGCCTGGTCGAATTCGCCTTGTACAAGGTACATCTCTCCAAGGCCCAGCCTGGCACGCAACAAAACCTGGGCCAGGTCAGGATCACCCTCGGTAATTTCAATTGCCGCGGCCAGCGCCTGTTTTGCCTCATCGAATTGGCCCATTTGAACCAGGATAACACCCCTGTTCGCTTGTATCAGGCCGCGCAGATATATGCTAAAATCGTCGTCTTCCGCCTTTTCCAACCATTTTTCAGCCACTGACAATTCTTCCAATGCCTCGTGGTATTCGCCACCATTCATGTGCGATACACCCAGGTCGTTGTGGGTCAAAGATACTATTGCTGGCTCAATATGCCCTGCCTTTACTGCCAGTTGTAGATGTTCTTTGGCTATTTGGGGGCTTCCCTGTGATATGGCTGCCTCACCCCTTAACACGTATGCCCATGCCAGGTCGGTTTTGATCTTCTCATCCTCCTGATCCGACAAAAACAGAAAGATTTCTGTGGCCGTGCTGGCCGTACGTTCCAACAGGTCAGGATCTCCTCTACCCATCATGTTATCCACCAAACCCAGAAGCAACCGTCCAGCCCATTTTTCTCTGATACCCGCGAGTTTGTCGATAATGTTGACGACCTTTTCGTAACGCTGCTCGGTCAGGTCATGTTCAATGGATGAGGCAGCGGCATACCTGAGGTCCTTTGAATCCACGGCGCCTGCCAGTTCCACCCAATCCTCCTTCCTGCCCGAATCCAACAGTTCCTCGAACACGTTTCCAAAGGCATTGAACCATTGTTCGGGCCAGTCTTTGCTGTCTTTTACCAATCCTTGCAAAAATGCGAGTTCCAGCGCGGGATTTTGCTGTTTCCAATAGAAAAACAGGAGGGTTTCGAACAGGGATTCGTTTACGAACCTGTAGCCAAAGCCCTCGTGTGCAGGCCTTTGCACCAAAAAACCCGCATTTACCATGATCTCCGTTGGTGACAGGCGCACCAGAGTTTCCTGCACGTCCAGCCCCTGTGCCCAGTCATGGCGGATCCGGTTGGCCATGTCCTGGGTCAATTCCGTGTCCGGGTGTTTTATCAGGTGATTCAGCACCCGGGTCACCGCGTCCTGCAACCCGGCAAATTCCTGGTATTGGCGCTGGATGAACTCGCGGTCCAGTGTGGCTTTTGTCATATTTTGTTGTGCAGGGCCACCGCCGAACGCAGAATGGAACAAGCGATGGTTTAACGGGGTGTTCAGCAATTCCCGGGTCTCCCGGTCCAGTTCCTGCCACGGAGTGATGCATCCTGGCCTGCCATCCACACCCTGGTTTCGTAGCCTTTCGTAAAGACTTTCCGCTTCCTCTGGGTCCAGTTCCGGTAATGTCCAATACGGCCTGGGCCTGTCCATGCCACCCGGGCCAGGTGCCATGAACAGGCAGTCCTGGATCCCGTATGCCCAACCCCTTTCATTGCCCTGTGTCCTGAATTTCAACACACCAAGAAACTCCGCACGCAAGGTAACCAGCACCTTTATCCAGTCAAAACCCCTGGCCGCATCGATCAATTCCCTGACTTCGTCAAACGCGGCAATGGGCTCAGGCGCCTCGTTGATTGCATCCAGCACAAACACCATCCTGCGATCGGGCATTCTGTCGTATTGGGCGCGGCTGTCCAGGTGCTGGAGAAATGCGGTGAATCCGTCAAAATCATCCTTGCCAAGGCCAACGCGTTTCAACACCATGTCCAGCAACCGCCTGTTCCCGGCCCTGGGAAACTGGTCCCCACGCATGTAAACGATATTGTTGCGGCCCTGTTCATCCATGGTCGTACGGCCTCCGGACACGGATGTTTCAGGCCTTTCGTGCAGCAAATTTTCCACCTGCCTGCACACCCACGCGCTTTTACCCGACCCGGCCCTGCCTGCCAGGATGAACCCTGTCTTGTTGCTATCCATGAATTTCTGCCACGCCGCGTCCACAGCCTGCCTTTCCATGTAGGTGTCCGGAAAATAACGCGTGCCAATCATCCACTCCAGGGCCTGCTGCGTGTCGTAACGCAGAAAATCCTCGATTGTCCACGGGGCCAGTTCACTACGTGACATGTGCCATGTGATGTCCTTGGATTTCAGCAAATCGATCAATTTCCTGGCAGCCGCATTGTCCGCCCATCGTTCCCTGGTGCCCAGGAAATAGACCTTTTTCACGTCCTGATCCAGGTCCCTGGCCATGTGGCCATCGTACAGGCCCATGTCGCCTTTGCTGGTCCACTCAAACAGCGGATCCAGTCCAACAACGCCATATTCCGGGATACCCACGGCCACCTGGTTCTCTTGCAACACCTCCATCCATTTTTCATTATCGCCCAAAGGTTTGGGGGCATCCGGTTCGGTCCCACGCAACCTGACTACCAGGGTGTCTTCCCATGCAAAATCCGATCTCCTCATGCGTAGGTCCATCCGTTTCAGGCAATCAAAACACCCCAGCACGTGGCCCAATATGTCCCGGTAGTGTACCCGAATCATCAAAGCATCCTGCCCGGTCGGAAAGCTGGCACCATGGGCCAAACCGTTCCTGAAATCCAGCAGCACATCCATGGCATTGTAACCATCCCCAATATCAGACCTGCGCGTGTAACGATGGTCAAATGGCTGGAATTTTTGTTCTGACAGGCATTGTCTGATCCGTTGTAAATCCAGCACCGGAGTATATCCCATGCGTTCGCGTGTCAGGTTTTTCGCCAACGTGTGGAACAATGCGATCCAGTCACTGAACATCGGGTGCTGAAGGCGTTCAATCGCTGTTTTCACCGCCCTGGCCCGTTTCTGGTTTGGAACCCGGTTCAAATCCAAATCCGCGCGCAAAAATTCCGCCACCACCGGAAGCGTGGTCATGCGCAACACCTGGTACAAGGTGAAGGATATTTCCCACAAGCCCCTTTCGTCCTGGCCCGGGTTGAAAACGATCTCGGCGGGTTTTCCCACTGGGTATGGAAGACTCTCGATATCGATCTGTGGCATGCTCATAACAAACACTCCTGGTCTCAAACCAACGGTCACGGCCTCTGGTGTCGGGACGGCCCTGCGAGCCTTTCTGGAAGGCTCCCGTGGTAACCTGAAACCTCGGTCACGGTCACGGCCTCGGTCAACGGTCACGGTATTTTAAACACCTTGTACGCGTCGTGCGAAATCGTGTAGATCACGAAGCACGTGATATTGTAATCGGGAAAATCAGCGGCAATGGCGTCAGCGTAGGATTGGACCTGCTGCACTTCCCGGGGTCTGGGTGCGGTCAGGTCATAAATGCCCTCTTTTTTGGCCTGTTCGCGGGAAAAATGCTTGAATTCGATCACCCATTTCAGGTTTTTGAATTGCGTGTGATGCTTGCCCAAAAATTCCAAATCGCTGCGGCCGGTTGGGTAATTCGACTCGATGTTCAGTACGAAATAATGGGACAAATAGCGGTTGCACAGTTCGTAAAAGGTGGTGCGGAAGAAGTTTTCATTGGCCTTGTCAAATGCCTGGGCAGGGACCTGGCCCACGTATTCCTTCCAGTAATTGGCAAACAATCGCTCCAGGTCCAGGTCTTTTATGAACTGCTCGAATGCGGGTGCGTACTTGTCAGCGCTCATGTTCAATTGGTTGATTTCATTGTAATAACTGGCGAATATCGTTTCCAGGGTCTGGTTCGGGAAGGTCATGGTAAAATTATCAAAAAATGTCAGCATGCCCAGGTAAAACAGGGACACCGGGAACGATTCCGGTTCAAAGAACTGCGACAGGTTGAACTTGGATTTCACCATCTGGGAATCGTATTCAATCCGGCGTTCGTAAACGAGGGTATCAATCATCTGGCGGGCATTTTCACTGCTGCCTGCCAGGCGCTTCACCCAGTTGATGTCCGTGCGTATGTTTGCGTCAATGAAATCGTCGGGCAATTTTCCCCGGGACATGACAAATTTTTTCAGGAAAAATGTCAGGATCGTGGAATTGTACAGGGGCTCGGCATCTGGCGAAAACTTGTAGCCATTGTAGTATTTTTTCAGGATCACCCGGATTTCGTTCAGCCGTGCTTTATCGAATCCATAGGCATCGAATACCGCGCTTAGGTATTTGTCCACCTCCGCCTGCGTGAAGCCCAGCATGGACGTAAATCGTTTTTTCAACGTGATTATGTCCGCAATGTTGAATCCGCTGGTCAAAT
>WGCQ01000257.1 GCA_015493765.1 Deltaproteobacteria bacterium | reverse complement strand
ATTGTGTCCAGGGCATGCCGGCAATTCAGGGACAAGGGCGATGAATGGCTGGAGGACCGGGTTTCAGAGACCTGGGAAAAACTGCGCAAAAACACGAGTTACAAGGGTGGGAGCGACCGTTCGGCGTATGCGTTCATCAAACTAACTGCATGGACCGTCTGTCGGGATGCCATGCGTCGGGAGATGTCCGCGCCTTTCCAACCTAATATAGATGACCTGCCGGAACCGGTGGACAACCAGGTGGAAGCCCGGGAAAAACGACGGGTCCGATACGAGGCCATTGCCCGGGCGCTGTACACATTGTTGCAAGACGACAATGCCGTTACCAGGCGCCAGGCGCTGGTGCTGAAATTGAGGGTGTTGCAGGGTCTGGACTGTAAAGAGATCATCGAACAACAGGAATACCTGGATTTGTGTTCGGATGAAATCAAGCAGGACAAATTGGATGAACTCTGCCGCCAGGATACCAGGCGGGGCACCCAAATGGTCAGGCGGTCTATGGGTGCGGATGGAGTAAAATCATGAGTTGGTGGGAAAAGTCAGCGGTTTATGAATGTGGCGGAGCCGATATTTTAAAGACCATCTGGGGCAGGTCCCGGGTGGACTTGGGCAACCTGGTCAGGGTGGATACAGGGGCGGACACACACGCGGTGGGACCAGAAAAATTCAGCCGTTACCTGGACGTGGACCCAACCAAAGAAGGGTTGGATGAGTCGATGGTAAAAACATACCTGAAATACCTGTGTCACAATGCCCGGGTCAGGTTCGTCTATAAGGATGATGGCCCGGAGTACGGTCCGGTAAACAACGTGATTCGTGAACAGGGACCTGTAATCAAGGGATTCCGGAGCCTGGGTTTGCTTAATCTGCACGTGATAAAGCACGTGCTGGGGTTTGTTATGTATACGGGGAAAAAGAGTTCCATAGAAATGAAATCCAAACGTGCACGAAACGTGTACGAAGGGATTTACAGGTACGTATTACAGGATTTTACACCCGTAAAATTACGGGATTGGGAGTATTACCGGGATGCCATCGCCCAAATCTGCCCGACGTTTTTCAGGGAATTGGAAATCAGTGGTAATTTTCTTCATACTGTAAAGACCCATTACCGCGACCACTGCGATGACTCGGAATTCGCCGGACGCATCCACCAGGCCATCATGGATATCAGCGAGGCATACGAAGAATGGGTGAAAGACCGAGTAAAAAGGGCAATCAACGGTCAGGGGGGCATTACCGGACATCTACATGGCAAACAGGAATCCAATGAAGTGATCTATGCCTGGACGGATCAGGGTGAAGTTGTGATTGTGCGGAATTTTCCGGGCAATATATTACATGTGGTAACAGCGTTTTTTTTGAGTGAAAAAAAGAGCAAAAGAAATCTAACCACGAATCACATCAAAAAATGGATAATAAAAAAAATTACTATGGACAACCTGCATGACGTAAAGATCCATGCCAATCGCAGGTTATTCGCAGGAGGATGAACTATGGAAATCAAGGATATCAGGAAAATGCTGGCCGATTTGCTGCACGATGAACCGGATGATGAAACCCTGGTGAACTGGCTGTCCATGGTGGGCAAACAGGGCGGCGGTTTACAGGCAGACGAGGACCCGAACTGGGCGCACCAGGGTGTGGATGCCCTGGTAAAAACGGCCGGGGACATGGAAAACGAGGTCATGCAGTACCTGGACGACGAAAAGACCGTGGGAAACGCAATGAATATTGACAATCCGGGCCTGGCCCGGCAGGTAAAAGAGGAACTGGAATCCTTTTTCAGGAGGCGTTCGATCCTGGAATACGCAAAACAGGGCCTGGAGGGACTCGCAAAAAATAATCCGGGGATAAAACGGGCATTGCAGGACCACGCGGATGATATCGCGGAGGTGTTTACCACCTTGGACGGGCTGGTGGAGGTATCGCCTCGGTCATTTTTATATCCCCTGATTTACGGCATGGAAATGGGGGATGACCATCCTTGGGTGAGCATTCTGCAACCGGAACTCGACTCGCTGGACAGGGAGGTGTCAGACCTGGACGTGGAAGCGGAACTAACCGAGTTTCGCGAAAACTGGCACCCGGAAGATATGGTTCTGACTGGGTACATGCGGGATGAACTACCCCGGTGGCAACGCATGGCCGTGCAGGAGCACCTGGAAAACTGCGATTCGTGTCGGGCCCGCCTGGAAGCAATAAAAACAGGGAATTTACTGATCATGACCGTACCCCGGGTCTGGAAAGATATAAAAAAGGCCGCCCTGCATGTGTGGAACGCGCCAGTACCAGTACCAGTGGCAGCAGCAGGCAAGGACACGTTTACCGCGAATGTCCCGGGATTTCTGCAAAGCATTTTCGGGGTGGGTGCGGGCGCTGGGGTGGTCACATCGAAATCGCAAGGGCCCGCGACCCTGGATATCAAGGTGTACATCATCAAACCCAAGGACCGAATGTTCGAAAACCGGGACATAGAGGTCGGGCTGGTACAATTACAGCAGGGTGGGTTGATCCTGCTGGCCAGGCCTAAACACGACAAAATAAAACTCCGGTCCCTGGACCTGCGCATGGCAGGTGACATGGCCCATCCGGCAAAGGCTATTTGCAATGATGATGGGTGCATCGCGCTGGTGGAACCGGGAAAAATCGTCCAAAGCAAAGATTTTTATGCCCTGGTGCGCGTGCAATACAATGACACGGATGTGGTCATAGGATGGCACAGGAGCGATAATGAATGATTTGGCAAGGCTGAACCTCCAGTTGTGGAATCACTGTTCATCTGGAGGTCAACAGGCACGGGACATGTCATGGCTGTCCTGGCCCGTTTTCCCTGTGATCATGCGGTTTGAGGACACTGATATTGCCACGTGGCACTCGCTGAAAGTGACACAGGACCCGGCAATTCCACCGGCTGTTTTCCAGGGCTTTCCGTTTTACAGGTGGCAGGAGATCGCTGAACAGGCCCGGGCAATGTCCGGACAAAACAACAAACTCAATTTGTGGATGGACAATCGTTTACAGGCCTTGCAAATGGGGTTTCAGCCCGTTACCTTTGAATCCGCAGGCCTGGCCGCCTTTCTGGCAGTCCTGGGATACCTGATCGAGCCCAAGGCCATGCGCGGGGTTGCGGCCACGGGCGTCTTGTCACCGGTGCTGCATCCCCGGGTCCCGGCAAAGGTCAGGGCCGTGGGTTTCATCCGGGAAAAACTGCGCATGCTGATTGCCGAGGCCCCGTGCCTGGGTATCACAAGGATACTGTATCCTGCTGAAGATGCGGGAAAATTAAAGGATTTTTCTACACCGGATAACGTAGAAATGATCCCAGTGACTGACACCCTGGACGCGGCCCGCAAGGTCTTTGGCAGGGATGTGAATTTCCACACCCTGTCCATGCGGGAGACGGTGCGGGTACTGGAGGCCACCCGCTTTGTGGACCCTTACGACGAAAAACGCCAGACCATGGTAATGGACACGGCCCGGGATGTGCTGAAACGCATGGAAACACAGCCATTAGATTTGGGTCCGCTGGAAGAGGTGATCACCAGGACGGTCCTGGGACACTATCACATCCACCAGGGTGAAGCGCAACAGGCCCGAAGGGTCCTCGCGTCTGCCCTTGATTCCGCGAAAAGGCTGTGGAAGGCCCGGGACCCCTGGCTGGACAGCACCAGGTACGCGCGGCTGCTGAACGTAAAAGCGGTGCTGCAAAACGACATCCTGGACCTGGACGGGGCATTGTCATCCTGCAACCAGGCGATCCGGGTCATGCGGCGCAGGGGCGAGGAATACATGCACACCACCGGCACCCGGGTCCAGGTCCTGACCAGGAAGGCAGCGGTGCAACACGCCATGGGGAACCCGGAATGGCAAAAGACCGCTGGAATGGCCGTGCGATGGGGTAAAAAGGTGCTGCAAATCTCCCATACCCCGGTCCGGCACATGGTTTACCTGGCAAACGCCATGGGCGTTCGGGGCAAATTCCGGGATGCGGACAAGTTGCTGAATGAAATCCGTCAGCACAAAGACAGTGATAAACGATTTTGGCTGCTGTCCATGGCCAATTTGAGGTTTCGCGAGTCCAGGTTCCAGGACTGGCTGGAGACCTGTGCCGAATCGTTCGACACGCCTTTTGAATCCCTGAATCGCAAATGGCCCGACGTGGGCCTGCAAATGGCCGCAATCATTGCCCTGCACGCGACAGGGGAGCGCGCGAGGGCCGAACAAATATCCGACCTTCTGGACACCCCGGTCCTGCCTGACTCACTGCGCCTGCTCTATGGCCTGGCCCTGGCCGCGAGCCTGGAATTTTCACCTGACCCAAAAACCGCGCAAACCGCATCCGAAATCCTGAACGGCCTCCTGTTCAAAAAATGCCGCTTGCGCGCCCTGGTAAGCCACCTGACCTCCCCGGACCCCGCGATCGTAACCCGCGCGGCCCATGCATTGGGCATGGCGCTGGTGTGGTGAACACAACTATATTCCCCATTGTCACAATGAGTTAGGTGGTACGTCGTTATGGCCTGCCTGGCGTATCACCGTTATCCATGCAATTTCCTGATGAGTTTGAAAACCTTCCAGGCCACATCATTATCCTCCCGGAACCGGTCGAGCAATATCCTGAAAAACTGGTCACTTCCGTTCAATTCCTGGTATGCCTTTCCCAGGACCAGCGCACCGGCATAAGGCCAGGTACGCAGGTGCTCGTCCATGGATGCATGGGCAAGTATCACGTCATAGATCCGATCATCATTCCTGAAATAATTCAGTTCAGACCATTCGGCGATTGATTCGCTAACGATATTGTGCTGGTTTTGATGTTTTGGTGCAGGTGCGGGTGCATTGTATACACTGCACCCGCGGCCCGTTTGCCCAATACCCTCATACGTGGCTGCGTGGGTATGCTCATGTACCACTGTGGCCAGGATCAGCCCGGCAACCAGTGACTGCCTGGCATCAGTGTCCATATCGTCGGTTTTCAGGTCGTTTACCCGGTCCGCTATCTTGTTTGGTGCAATCAGCACGTATCCCGTGTTCTCCGGATAGAACCAATTGGGAAACCCACCGTCCGTCAGCAGCCTGCGCATCTGGGAATTTTCTTCCGAGGAAGGATGCACGTACAGGCCGTAGCAGTCCATTTCACGGATGATCTCTATCAAGGCATCCTTTGAATTAAGGCACTGCCTGACCAAGGGTATGATCAACTTGACCGCAATGGAAAACCCCGTAAGGATTGAATCAATATCCTTTTTCCACTTGCCATCAGGCTCAATGCATCGTTCGAGTTTTTGCCGGTCGGTCCGGCTAAGGCCTTTCCAAAGGTTGAAATCAGGGTTATCACGGTCTTGTATAGAACCCCAGGATGAGAAGAAGTAATCATCGCTCAAAAAGACCCGCCCCCGGTATTTCCGCTGTATTCTTTTCAGGATATTGACCGCTTCATTCAAGTCATCAAATACATTGCGTACAAAATCTTTTTTGGGGGATATTTCCGGGAAAAAGACAGAGTCGGCATAGTCCTCGAGTGTCCAGGGCTTTTCATCAAAGCAGTTGTGAACGATATGGTCTA
Source organism: Deltaproteobacteria bacterium (assembly GCA_015493765.1). Taxonomy (GTDB): domain Bacteria; phylum Myxococcota_A; class UBA9042; order DTJE01; family S145-11; genus S145-11. The sequence continues at coordinate 1,622 of WGCQ01000257.1, read as the reverse complement.
AACACCATGCCCTCTCTGCGTAGTTCCTGTATCTATCCGCATCTTCTATAGAAAAGCCCTTTTTATAGAATTTTCTCATGATATTCAGGTCTAGGCCATTAGCATCCTTGAATGTGTCCCTATTTATGACCAGGGCCACGGCGTATATGAAGCGGAACAATTCTTCTATGGGTTTCCGGAGGTTGCCAGCGGATTCAACATCTTCAGGCCTTTTAATGGCTGTCAGGGCATCTATGGTGGCCTTGTCCACCAGGTAGGTGGTGACAGGATAGTATCGCAGCCCTGTCAATGATTCGATATAGGGTATTGCCTTGCTGACCCCCTCCTGGACCACGGAAACGTAAGCCTTCGTATCCTCTGCCAGGGGCAGCACGCTGGGGATCACGAAACACTGCTCACCCAGGGTTCCTGGCTTTGCTGCGCCGGTTTTGTCAAGGGATTGGACAGTCAGGTCACTGATCTCCGATATGTCCTCCACCTGAACGATATTTTCCTTTGGAATATCGTCATCAAACGATTCCACTTCGTCCAGGCCAATCAAAATGATCTTCAGATTGACCCCGTGGCGCTCGGCCAGTTCGATTACCTCCTGGGATGTCCGGTTACTGCCCTGGTCTTCACCATCAGTGATACAAAACAGGAATTCGGGTCCCGAACCACCCCTGTCATCATCACCAAGAGACTCAATCACCCGTGCCAGGTTATCCCACATCAGGGTCCCGCCACTTATATGAAATTCATGACTCAAAAGGTCATCCACAGTCATATCCCCATGGTCCTTCAGGGAATTGGCAAAGGTAAAAACACGAACGGATTCCAGGCCCGCCTTTTCCATTATCTTTCTGATCTGTTCCGACACGAGGTCTATCTTTCGACTGGCCTTCCCTGGAACGGGAAATCCCATACTCCCGGATACGTCTACCATTATCGTAATCCTTGACATAACACCTCCTTCTTCCCAAAATTCGACGTGCAATTCATTTTTTTAACAATCATTTAAATCCTTTCGCCATTTCCAACAAGTCATCTATGATTTCCTGGGCCTTTTGGGGCGAGTCAATATCCTGGATCTGTAGGATTTTGACCCTGGCCCTTTTGTACCAGCCTTCAAATCCATCGGCTACATTCCCATCCTCGTCCAGATAATCAATTTGGACGTCCAGTTCTTCGTCGTAGCCTATTTTGTTTTTGTCATAATTCTGCCAGTTGGGTTGAAGGCCTATTATTTCGTCCACAATGGTGTAATAGTCATCATTTACGATCTGGAACCTTTTAGTTCTTTTTGAAACAGGCTCGTAAACTCCATATATCAACAACATTGGGGCAAACTTGTTCAAATCTTGGTCTAATAACTCGATAAACTTTTCATACCCATTTCTATACACTTCCTTTTCATAATCAACAGAAATGACAAAGGTAAACCCAACTACTTTGCCCTTATATTCTCCGTAAGTATGAAGATAGTATTTACCATAATATTTGTCTTCATCATCAAACCAATCATCAATATCATAATCGTAATAGTAGTCTCTGGTCTGCTTCAGATTCTTTTCATATTTTTTCCACTTTTCTGTATCAAACTGCCTTTTTTCTTCAAATAAATCCGTCAGCTTATTATACGC
>WGCQ01000256.1 GCA_015493765.1 Deltaproteobacteria bacterium | reverse complement strand
TTGCAAATCTGCAAGATTGACAGTCAAACCCAAATTACCTGACTAAATTCGGCAGTGAAACTTCGCCTGACGGCTCGTTGTCACGGCCTGCGGCCTTAGGCAAGCCGCTGCAAGCGGCCCATCTACTTTGTCGGTGTACCCATTTGATGCTTAAGTCTTGCCCCGAAGAGGCATGAATTCAAGCATCCGCAGGATGCGCAGAACCACGTACCACTAAGTACGCCTGCGCTCAAACAGCTTCAACTCTTTGTATTTCAACCACTTTCCGCGCCCTTTGTCCTCAAATTTAACAGGTAATTTGGGTATTTTGAACCAATTTGAAAATTACAAAAACCGGTGTATATAATGATATGGTGAGCAAGTTCATAAAAGCGTTGATATGGCTTTGTTTACTGTTCCCGGCCCGGCTTTTAGCCGACCCATTCGACCTCGCTCCACCGTCTGCCGAGATATCTGGATTGGCCGGTTGTGTCGCGGCCAGGGACATCGGTTCGCCCGCCACCTATTACAACCCCGCTGCGCTGGGACGGCTAAATGATTACAGCACGATTGCGGGTTACGCCATATGGTCGCCAAGGTTGCATGACCGCGTGATTGCCTATGGTTCCCTGGGCAACATGGAAAATCTCCGTGGTACGGACCCGGCCGCAACCCGGAATGTGGTTGACCAGGCCTTCCGCAAGGCCACAAATATCAACAGGATAGGCAACATATACTTTGCACAGTCCATACCATTGAAACGTATATTTACCGGCCTGGACAGGGGTATCACCATAGGCATACTGGTTTCATTGCCAGGGTCCGGATTCAGCGTGGTAAATCTGGCGGGACAGTCACCCGACACACCCCAGTGGCCCTATTTCGGGCCAAACGACCAGAGGATGATGGTTGCCGCATCCATTGGGGTGGAGGCCGTCAAGAAGCACCTGTTCGTAGGGGCCGGAGCCATGATATTGGCCGACATCAGCGGTATGACGCTTTCCAGCACCCCCATTGCCCTGTTCGACCCTAAACACCCCGATAACCCGCCTCCGCCTGCCGCCTCTACCGCCGTATTTCATCAGAACCTGTCCCTGGACGTGGCCCCGGTGATAGGCATCCTGTATCGCACATCCAGGTGGGCAGATGTGGCCTTGACTTACCATGGCGAAATGAGCCTGGACCTGGACTTTGATGCCAAGGCCCGTCTGGATATGAACCTGGGGACCCCGATGGACGCGACCCTGCCTTACAACCTGAAGTCATCGTTTTTCTACCTTCCCAGGCGGGTTACCGCGGCCGCGGTGTTTCACCCTGTGACAGGCCTGGATATCAGCGTGGACGTGACCTATGCGTTCACCAGGGACTACAAGGACCACTTACCGATCACGGTGTTTACGTTGGACAAGTCCGTGGTCGGTCCCAACGGGGAACTGAAAAATCTCCAGTCGTTCGGACACCTGCGTGCTGTTTACAAACCACTACCAAAGGTGCGCACCAGGGATACGGTGATCCCCAGGGTCGGTATCACCTATGCATTCAAACGCATAGGCTTGCGACTCATGAGTGGTTATGCATATTTGCCGTCACCCATATCACCAGCGCAAGGATACAACAACCTGTTGCTGTCAGCGGGTTTGCATCAGGCTGGCCTGGGCGTTGGTTACAAATGGGGGTTGGGAAGCAGGTCCTCCATCACGCTGGATGGTGCATTGAACATAGGCGTGTTCAATACCCGGTACAACGAGGTGGGCAACGGGGATGATGCACGAGGGGTCGTCAAGACATCGGGCTGGACGATCGGCGGCGGTGTGTCCCTGAAGACCAGGTATTGAATCATTTTTTCTGGAATAATGCGTCCGGTAACGGCACACCAACCTGGGTGAGTACCTTGTCCGGCCAGGTCAGTACGGTCATGGAGGCCACCTTTTTGTCCTTGTAGAATATGTCGAGCGTCACGGGCCCTATGTCCGTGTTGGCTACGAAAAATACCCCATGTTTGCCCGTCCGGGTCAGGTCATAGGCCGGTATGGCACCGTTTTGCAGGTATGCAACCCGGCCCGAGGAGGCCTTTACACTGACACCCGGAATCTGGTCCTCTGATTTCAGCATGTACACAGAGCCCTGGATGTATCCACGATTGTCCTGTTGTTTCAAGATCTTACGTGGTGTTTCATACATGAGGTCCCGTGTCATGTGCAACCTCATGTTGGTCCAGTTGGTTTCAAGGGGGCGGTCGAACTGCCTGATTATTGGGAATCCCTCTTTTTTTACCTGCACATAGCCCCTGGTGCCGTTGTCAGGGATCGGCACTGCCATCACGAAATGCCCGTTGTCATCGGAAACCGTCTGGGCCAGCAGGTGCTGCAACATGTCGTATGCGCCGACCGTGACATGGCCCAACGGGTCGCCCGGGTCCGGGTTTGCCGGTGATATAACGGTGGTATAGCCGGCCAGCACGCAGTAAGGTCCCTGAACCTCGAATTGCATTCCCTCGATGGATGGTATGTCCATACCTTGTTTTTTCGTTGGTCCCTTGTCGTACACTATAACGCCCAGGTCATCCCCGGGGATGGAATTTTCGGCACAGGACACGGAAAACAGGGCCAGGAAGGACAAAAATACTATCAGCTGATGCAAAAAAAATATTTTCTTGTTCAATTTTCTAAAAAAAATGGGCATCATTGTGCTACCAAAATCATGGAGACAATCCACACGGTTCATTACAATTAAATACATGGATTTATGGTGATGTCAAATCCTGTTTTCCCCAAAAAAATTACCCGACGAAATTCGGGAGTCT
>WGCQ01000255.1 GCA_015493765.1 Deltaproteobacteria bacterium | reverse complement strand
GGGACAATTCACCCTGGTCATTGTAAATCAATCGGGTTTTCAGGCCTGACAGGTTTCCTTTCCATTGCAATTCGCCCCTTTGGGTCAAAAAGAGTTTGAATCGGAAGGGTTGGAATCGGGCCTTGTGTCCGGCCAGGGTTTGGCGGCCCGCAGGGGTGCGGGTCCATGCGGGCAGGGGAGGGGCTGTTAGGCGTTTTTTGACCTGTTCCATGGCCTGGGTCAGTGGGTTGGGGCCGTCAATGACCTCGATCTGGTCAGGGGACAGGTGTTGAAAATCCGGCTGGCCACGGACAAACAGGTAGTGGCGTGCGGTTTGAAAGCCCTGCTCATAATCCACGGCCAGGGTGGCCAAAAACAAGTTCAGGTTGTAGCTGGGCGAATTTACGTCCGCCAGATAGCCCTCGATGTCACCACCGGACAATTCCCGCAGGCCATTCGGGTGATGACTGTGCCAGGTGCCCAGGTGCTCCACTGCCTGGTCCAGGGCCTCCAGGCCGCGAAACAATCGATATTGATATTCGCCGTCAGGCAGGTGATACGTAGGGGTGCGTGTGGCCTTGGGGCCTGCATCCAGGTACTGCATAACGCGCAGTACAGTGCCCCCGTTTGCCTGGGGCTCAACGTAGCCAACGAATTTTCCACCGACCTCCACGTCGGGGTATTGTTGGATCTCCCGGTCCATGGCCCGGATTACGTCCTGGTGAAACAGGACCTTGACCTTGGATTTACGTGTAAAAATCCTCATTTTTCCACCTGTGTTGTTTGTAAGGCCCGATATTTCCATGTGAAAACAGGTTGCATCAGGTCGCCGAATCGTTCGGCCCTGTGCGGGCTGAAATGTTGTATCAATTCTGTGCCTGCATCCTGAAACGGTAATCCGGCATCCTGATTCAGGTGACAAATGCAATCCCGTTTGGGTTTCAAAAACAGCCTTTTCACCGTAAAATGGGTGCCACCTGTGAATTCATTGGGACGGTTACCAAAGATCACCCAGTTGAAGCCCGGTGGCTTCAGCGTACGGTCCCTGGCCCCAAACAGTACTGTTAGGGCCATTTGTGCGTGCAAACTGGTGATCGTGGCAATATCAATGGCCAGTCCGGACAGCCGAAAATCCCGTATGCCCTGGCCGTAAACCATTTCCTGTTCCTGGTCGGAAAAGCCTTGCTGGTCCTGGATGTTCATATTGTGTGCGGCTGAGTAATCCTCCATGCAATGCAAACACGCACTCCAACCCGGTACGTACGCATAGATTTCGCCGCCAAAGCCGCCGCGATATACGGAACCCACCACCATGGGCACCTTGAACCGGACACACATGTCATTGACAAATTCCCTGGCACCTCGATGGTCCACCGCATTGATCACCAGGTCGGACCCGGCCACGGCTGTTATGAAATCCGGCGACCCGATCACGTCCTGCTGGTAAGCGTTCACCTGTGCATCAGGCAGACGGTCACGAATCCAACGTGCCTCGATTTCCACTTTGGGCATACCCAGTTCGCTGCGCAGGGCCGGGTGTTTTACCAGGTTTACGGGCTCCAGCACATCCGGGTCGAACAGGTTCCAGTGTCGGATCCCTGTCATGGCCAGCATCCTGGCCACGGGTGCTCCCCCACTGCCCAGCCCAACGACTGTAACGATTGCTTCACCGGTCCAGGCCTGGGAAATAATGTGGTCTATCCTGCTGGTATCCAATCCGTTCATGTCATCACCTCATGTAAATAAATCCAATAGTTCGTCCCATAGGCTTAGGCCGCCTCCTCCCCTTTTGTGCTCGTCGCTGCCCGGCCATCGCCCGGTTTCCTGCCAGATTTCGTATTTGTGCAGCCATAGTGCTGTTTTGGCCACCAGAAAGGCAACGGTCATATTGCTGGACCAGCGTTCCGGCAGCAGCACGCACAGGGGCTGGTCGTCGTATTTGTGAGGGCAATCCGAATGGATGTTCCAACCAAGGGTTTTTATCGTGGGCATCTCATAGGGGTATGATTCAGGCATGATTACCTGGATAGGGTATATGGTGCCGCTTTTGGTCCGCAGTTTACCTTTTACTTTTTCGATATTTTTAGAGCCCAGCAGGGTGGAAAACACATTGCCCGCATAGAACCTGAATTGCGGGAATGTGGCCTTGAGTTTGTTGCGTTCCACCTTCCATCGGGGCAAGCCCCTTTCCGCTGGCAGGATTACCAGGCGTCCATCAACCGTAAAAGACATGTGAACCTCCTTTAATACTCGCCGTGCGGGTCACGGATCACCACCGGCTTACGCCCACCGGCATTATCATCCGGCACCTGCACGATCTCGCCATTGTCATCGATTTCCACCAGGAGTTCGTCCTGGTCCTCGAAGACATCTTCCATGTCCGTCAAATCCGTATCGTTTTTTCTGCGATTGCTCATAGCAACCTCCTTATTCTAAGCGCCCCATTGCGCTTACATGGTAATAGACGTGCTGGCTGACAGTTTTGTGACAAAGTATGCGCGAGTGTGTAGAAAAATTGATGAACTCGTAATAAATCAAAACTGGCAAGGCCACGTCTAATAAAATCAAAGAGTTAGAAAGGTGGAAAGGGCCAAAATCGGACTTTTTACGAGGCTATCAAGTTAAGGAATCTTTTTGATTTTTTAAAATTTTAAGTGCTTTTGGGCTTCCGTGGTAGATACCACCCAGGCGGGATCCGGAAAGACCATACGTGTTACGAGTGGTTACGGAAATGTTAATGATTACAGTATGTTACTGGTGTACAGTAGAAGTTACCCCCCTCGGCCTTCTGGCAGCAATGGCTGGCACAGTCGTTGTCATCGGCGCACGGAGGTGCACAGAAAT
>WGCQ01000254.1 GCA_015493765.1 Deltaproteobacteria bacterium | reverse complement strand
GGACAGGCAGGGACCGCAGGTACCATTTTACCGTTGCCTACGGCTCGGGCAGGGAACTGGCCGCTGCGTTGGATATCATTCGCATGCTGGGTCTGGTGGATGATGGGGAAATGGAAATGTTGATCCGGACACTCGACCGGTTGAATGGGATGGTGTGGGGATTGTGCAGGTGACTGGTTTTCGGAATTCTGGCTTCGGGTTTCGGGCGTCGGGACGCAGCCTGCGGCTGCTGTGGGGCGGCCCTGCGGGCCTTGCGGGAAGGCTCACGTTGTAACCGGGAACCACGGCCACGGTCAACGGTCACGGAAAAGGCCGGCTGGAAGCCGGCCCCACTCGGCCCCGGCCAACGGTCTCGGACAACGGCCACGGTCACTGAATTCTGGCTTCGGGTTTCGGGCATCGGGACGCAGCCTGCGGCTGCTGCGGGACGGCCCTGCGGGCCTTGCGGGAAGGCTTCCGTAGTAACCGGAAACCTCGGCCACGGTCACTTGTATGTTACACAGGACTCGCCCGATAGATTACGTATTTTGCATCCGGACCACTTTCTGCAGCCTTTACCCTCAAATTTGACAGGTAATTTGGGTCAATTCTTGCAATTTTTACTGGAAGATAAGATTATAGTAGCGGAGTACCGTATGTCCCTGGCCAATAAGTTGAATGATGTAGGTATGCAGAGTACTTGGCAACAGCATTATGCATAAAGAATCAAGCGATATACCTGAATCGGGCAGGAAATTAAACCCGGAAGAGCAAAGGGCGATTCAACTGGCCTCAAAGGGTAGGGTGCAGGAGGCGGTTGCCCTGTTACGCAAGGCCGCAACCACCAGGCGCCAGCAAGGGGACCTGGCAACAGCGGCTTGGGACTGGTTCATGATCGGGGGGCTTTTGCGTCCTGACAAACAACAGTGGAAGGCGGCAGGTGATGCCTATGGCCATGCGGGCACCATATTCCAAAGGGTAGGTGAGCCCAAGGGCCTGATGTTGGCGCTGCTACGTTATGCACAGGTCATGGCGCAGGGCGGCAACTACGAGGAGGTGGTGGAGCCTGCAAGGATGGCCATGGACATGGCGCAGGAGCAAGGGGATAAGGACCTGTTTCTGGAGGCCATGCTGGTCGTGTGGGCCGGGTTGCATGCAACCAACGACCCGGGGATTGCGGATTTTTTGAGGGAGGCGGGAAGAGCGCCCCTCGTCACACAGGACCAGGCAGTAAAAGACCGGGTGGACCTGTTCACCAAGGACCTGGATGAACTGGACGGCGGTTTTGAGGCCAGGCTGCTGGCGTCCCGGGATATGGGGACCCTGGCACATTACTATAACCGCAAGGGCTCGGCCGTATTGCGGCAAGGACGCGTGGACGAGGCCATTGAATACATGACCCTGGGCAAGCATGCCGCCGTGGAGAGCCAGGACATTACCGCCTATTTCATAAACGTGTTGGGCCTGGTCATGGCGTATGAAATGAAGGACGACAAGATGGGCGCCATGCAGGCCCTGCTGCTGGGCGCAAGTTCGCTGAGGGCCGCGATGGGTAAGGCGCTGGACGAGTATTTTTATATGATATTCAATGGATTACGTGCAATATGGGGCGAGGCGGAACTGGACAGGATTATGTCCAAAATTACTGGGATCTTGGACCTGAAAACAGGTCAGGAGGATAAAAAAGACAATGAACAAGGGGATTGATGGCATGGAAACAATCATTTCCCTCATGGGGCAGATTTTTCACGATGACATCAGTGTGGACGAATTCTGGCACAATACAGGTGTCCTGTTTGCCTGGGATGACGTTTTACAGGAGGAGCAGTCCGATTTCCTGTTTCAGTCACTGTATGACCTGCTGGGCGATACGGATCTGACGGACAATCATGACGGCATGGCCAGGTTTTTCATCTTTCTGGGCGGCCTGGCCCATGCCGCACGAAAACCACAAAGCGAACACCTGTGGCTGGACAAGGCGTTAATATACATAAATTCGCAAGAAGTAAGGCAACAGGTGGAAGCCTTGCATGCCGATACGCTGAAGGCCTTTTTGCCTTATGCCTCACAATCGGAAGCCCTGGATGACTATATGTTCCTGTTTCACAACATGGGCCACGTGTTTGGTGAGGACAACGAGGAAGACCTGATAAATCCCAAGCCCCTCGGGGATGTGTATTCACCCACACTGGAGATAGGATTTTTCGAGGATTTCGACCGGCTGTCCCTGGTAACCTACAGGGAATTTTCGGATTTTCTGAAGGCGATCCGGTTGCGGGAGGCGGTCACGTTGTCCCTGGATGTTCCACTTTTTCATTATATCCGGTTATCCAGGCGATTCGAACTGACCACACTCCAGGTCATGGTGATGCTGTTTTTGTTTTTTAGCGCCACATCGGACAATTTTGCCCGAATGCTGGAGGACCACCTGGGCACGTTTTCAGGGGCCGTCCCCTCGGTGGGATTGATCAACAGGTTTGTGCAGCGGACTTTCGGCGTTGACAGCGTGGTTGCGGACGTGTTGGCCCCCGAAGGCCAACTATGCAAATGGGGCCTGGTGCACCTGCAGACACCGGAAGGCATGGAACTGGCATCGGTATTGCAAAACCTGGTCTTTCTGGATGACGCTGTGGTACAGTTTTTGCATACCGGTAACCCGGGGGAGGGCCATTTTTTGTATAAAACCCGTAGTACGGGACAACGGCCGCAAGCCCTGGAAAATGGGTCGGAACTGGCGGAACTGATTCACAGCGCAGGTTCCAGGGTGTTTATCCGCAATACCGGGGGACTTTGCGTGGCGGACGAGGTTTTTGCCCAGGTGAAGGATACCTTCAGCGGAGTGGACGTGTTCAGCCTGGACCGTGCCATGGGCGAAGGGCGGCGCTTCAGGATGGAGATGTTGAAATCGGCGTTTTTGCACTGTGCACTGCGCAATACCTACCCGGTTTTTGAATTGACCGGGACCAACAACGAACAGCATCAACAGGAACAACGTATGGTGCTGCAGGACCTGAATGACGTGGCCTCGGGGGTCGAGCAGGGCTTTGCGGTTACCTGCGAGCAGGACATATTTGAACTGGTGTACCAGCATATCCGGGATGTGGCCTGTTTCAATATGCTTGCGCCCAGGGACGCCCGCCAGGTGGAGCAATGGAAGTATTGGCTGGATTACTTCGGCATTACGCTGGATGACCGGGACAAGAGGCAGGTGCTCAACATATTTCCCAGGACTCGTTTGAATGTACGAAAGGTGTTGTCAAAATTGCGTAATCGAGGGAGGATAGATTTTGACGTGATCAAAAAGGCGGTCTATGAGGATATGGATGCGGATTTCGGAGTGGGTGTCCAAAGGATTACCCCTGTATTCGACTGGGACTCCATCGTACTGCCGACTGAAACCCTGGTACGCATAAACGAGATTCTCACGTTTTACAGGTATCGTGAAAAGGTGATGAAGGAATGGGATTTTGAGCGTTCCATGCCGTATGGCCGTGCAATCAGTGTGCTTTTTTATGGACCTCCAGGTACGGGAAAGACCATGATGGCCCACGTAATAGCGCGGGATCTGGGTATGGACATGTTCAAGGTGGACCTGTCAGCGATACTCAGCAAGTACATCGGTGAAACGGAAAAACGACTGCGACGGGTGTTTGACGCGGCCCAGGAGAGCCCCACGATCCTGGTATTCGACGAGGCGGACAGCCTGTTTACGAAGCGCACAGAGGTCAGCAACTCCACGGACCGCTATGCCAATGTGGAGGTAAATTTTCTGTTGCAACAGATGGAAGAATTCAATGGAATAACGGTCCTGACAACAAATAATTACGGCAATATTGACGAGGCATTCAGGCGTAGAATCCGTTTCAAGATTAAATTTCCCATGCCGGATGCGGAAACCAGGGCCAAACTGTGGCAAGTGATGTTGCCTGCAAAGGCCCAGGTGGCGCAGGACTTGAAATTCGATGAGCTGGGCAAGGAATTTGAGTTTTCCCCCGCACACATAAAAAACGCCGTGTTAAGGGCTGCGTTTATGGCAGCGGAACGGGGGGAACCTGTCAGCCAGCAGGACTTGATGGATGCGGCAAAGGTGGAGGCAAAAGACCTGGGCCTGGCCGTCAGGGACCAGTGACCTTGTCGCCCCGATGTCAATTACATTCTTATCTCTTTGCATCTGAACCCACTTCTGCAACCTTTGTCCTCAAATTTGACAGGTAATTTGGGGGAGTCCGTCACACTTGACCTTTTCCAGAAAACTGTTATCATAAGGAAAGCAAGTGTTTACTTGCAAAGGGGTGGCATGCACGAAAAACAGCCAACAGAGGTACGAAAAAAACAGATCGCCCGGGCGGCACAGGAAATCATTGCACAGCAGGGCCTGGGAAAATTCACGACCTCGGCCATTGCGCGGGCCGTGGGCATTTCCGAGGGCGCCCTGTTTCGGCACGTGAAAAACAAGGAAGAAATCATCCAACTGGTGATAGACGAACTGGAGGATACCCTGTTTAGGGACTGGCCGCCGCAGCACCCGGACCCGTTGAAGCGCCTGGGTATGTTCGTGGAAAGCCGGATCAAACTGCTGGCCGAGGCCCCTGCCACCATGCAGTTGTTTTTTTCCGATCAACTGATGCAGGCCGCCGGCCCTGGGGGCGTTGAACGGATAAGGGAAATGGAAAGGCGGTCCATGGAATTCGTGATGTCATGTATCAGCGAGGCTGAACAAAAGGACATGTTGAAAAAGGATATCCACATCCCCCACGTGCTCTTGATGATCTTTGGTTCGATCATGGCTGCGGTCAGTTTGCAGCACCACCAGAACCAGGCCATGATGAAAGCGATTCAGCAGGAAAGACAAGGGCTCTGGCAGACATTGGAAACACTGATTAGGAGATAAAAAATGGATAGATTACGCAAAAACAAACTGCATGTTATCAAGCAAGCAAGCGTTTACTTTGTTCTTGCGCTAACCGTGACAACCGGATGCAAGCGAAAAAAGATCCCGGTTGTAAAGCCAGGCCCCCTGGCCGTCAGGGTTGTCCGGGTGAAAAACGGTACTGTACGCCGGGTCCTGTCGTACGTGGGCACGATCCACTCGCGCCGGGAAATCCGAATCCTGGCCAGGCTGGGAGGCAAGGTGGCTGATTTGCCCGTGCCCGAAGGCCATTTTGCGAAAAAAGGCGAAATTCTGGCCCGGATCGCGGCGCCTGAAACCCGGGCCAGGGTGGCCAGACTGCGGGCAGAGGCGGCCAGGGCGCGCGTGGAATCGCGATTTGCCTGTTCTGTTGCGGATACGGACCGTAAGTTATTGAAAAATAAGGCGATCAGTCCAATCAAGGCGGACATCAGCATGCAAAAATGCGAAAGCAGCCGGGCCGCTTTGAACGCGATCCTGGCCGGGTTGCGCGAAACCATGGTTGTCCAGGGCCGCAGCCAGGAAAAGGCGCCATTTGACGGCATGGTGCTGAAATGGATTGCGCAGCCTGGTGAAAACATCATGCCTGGCAGGCCAATCCTGAGTTTTGGCGGCAGCGCACTGGAGGTCCGCGTCATGGTCCAGGAAAAGGACGTGAAACAGGGGATCAAACCCGGTGAACCGGTGCTGATCATGCCTGGTACTGCCCGGCAGTCCCGTACAAAGGTCGCTTACGTGGCGCCAATGGCCGTTGGGCCGGCCCGCCTGGTCGAGGTAAGGATCCCTTTGACCCCGCAGCAGGCAAAAGGCCTGTCGCACGGGATGTCCGTACCCACGGCATTTGTGGTGGATGAGGAACAAAATGCAATGCTGGTGCCCGCGTCTGCCATACGTCGGGAAAACAACAAAGCCATTGTGTTCAAGGTTGCTGACGACCGCGCCAGGGCCGTACGGGTCCGAACCGGGCTGGGCCAGGGGAATTTGGTTGCTGTACGTTCCCGGGCATTGCGTCCGGGTGACAGGGTGATTGCGGGCAACCTGGACGTGGTACGCAACAACACCCGTGTGTATCCTGTGACAATCCGTGAACAAGGGGCAGGACAATGAATTTCACGAAATCCATACTCAACAATCGTTACGCGGTGTGGGCCATTGTGATCGCCCTGGCCGTGTTCGGGGCAAAGGCCTATTACTCGATCCCCATGCAGTTGTTTCCGGACACCATGCCGCCACTGGTGAACGTGATCACGCTGTATCCTGGCGCCTCGGCCAGGGACGTGGACGAAACGTTGACCCAGGACCTGGAACGGGAATTCGCGTCCATTGACGGGGTCACCAGGATCAAATCCTCGTCCTATGACAACATGTCCGTGGTGTCCGTTGAATTCGCATATACCAGGGACGTGGACCTGGCAGCCGTGGACGTGCAAAACGCCATTGCCCGGATACGCGGCGAATTGCCCGCAGGGATCCGGGAACCCCAGGTCCTGAAGTTTTCCACTGCTGACCGGCCAGTGATCACGATTGGGGTGGCCGCAAAGGACATGACGCGGGCCAGAAAGATGTCGGAAGACGTGTTTGCCCCCCTGATCCAGCGCATCCCGGGTGTGGCGGCGGCGGACGTGTTCGGCGGGGCAAAACCAGCGGTGCTGGTGGACGTGGATTTGGAGCGGGTCCGGGCCTTGCATATACCCATGCCCCGGATAATTGCGGCCATTCGCACGTTTAACAGCGCGCTACCCGCGGGCCGGATCCGTACGCTGCGTACGCAAACCATGTTTCGCATGGAAAGCAGGACCATGAACACGGACGCCTTGAAAAGCATACCAATCGCCATGCCGGGCGGCAATACCATACGGCTGGGCAGCATCGCGCACATCCACAAAGGCAGCCTGGATAACGACGCTGTGTTTTCAATAAACGGCCGTCGCGCCATTGCGATCCAGGTGTTCAAGACCGAGGAGGCAAACACGGTAAAGGTGGTTGACCAGGTGGAAAAGACCGCCAGGCGCCTGGAAAAACAGTACGCGGGCATGCATTTCCTGGTGGGCGAGGAAACCGCGACCTTTACACGCATATCCGTGCAAAACCTGCTGTCAAACGTGTGGCAGGCCCTGTTATTCGCGGCGCTGATCATATTTTTGTTCCTGGGCAAGATTCGCGGTTCCAGCGTGGCCATTGTGTCCATGCCCCTGTCCTACGGCATGACATTCGCATTGATGAAACTGTTGGGGATCGAATTCAACATGGTCACCCTGTCCGCGGTGATCCTGGCGGTGGGCATGGTGGTGGATGCGTCCGTGGTGATCCTGGAAAACATTACGCGCGTGCGGGACGAGGAAGGCCTGCATGGTGTGGATGCAGTGGTCCGGGGCACTGACGAGGTCCGCCTGGCGGTGCTGGCAGGCACGGCCACGACCCTGGTGGTGCTGGTGCCACTGTTGTTTTTGCACGGTTTTACGGGCAAGACCTTTGGTCCCCTGTCCACCACCCTGATCTTTGCCTTTACCTCGTCCATCCTGGTGGCCCTGGTCCTGGTGCCGGTGCTGAGCCTTTACACGGAGGGCAACAGCCGCATTGATTGGATTGGCGAAAAAATGGTTCTTCCTTTTCAATGGGTTATGGATAAGATCAAAAACGGCTACGTGGCCATCCTGCGCGGTGCGTTGAGGTTTCGGCTCCTGACCATAGTGGTGATGCTGGGCCTGTTTGCGGGCTCCATCGCAGGCATGCGCAGCCTGGGCATGGAGACCCTGCCAAAAATGGATTCGGGCGCGTTTTACATTTCCTTGCAAACCCCGTCAGGCTCGTCCCTGGAGGATACGGGCCGTGTTGTACACAGGATCGAGGAATTGCTGAAACAGGAGCCTGATGTGATCAAGGTCCAGTCCCAGGCAGGATTCGAACAGGGCATGAAAAGCCTGTCGTCCTTTGGGGTGCAGGGACCGACCCTGGGATACATATCAGTGACCCTGAAGGACCGCGACCAGCGCAAGGAAAGCCTGTGGCAGGTCGAGGCCCGGGTCAGCCGGAAAATCGCAAGGATCCCGGGCATTCGGACCTACACGGTGCGCGACGTGGGCAATACGGCCAAGGCCACCACCTTGGCCCCGATCATTGTGCGCATATCGGGCAAGGACCCTCTGGTGCTGGATCGCCTGGGCAACGAGGTGAAAAAACTGCTTGCAGCCGTACCAAATGTCCTGCCCCCGATCCGCAACTGGGACATGGACGACAAACGCGTGGTCGTGCGCGTGGACAAGGTCAGGGCCGCGCAAATGGGCCTGTCACCTGCCGCAATTGCCAGGACCATGGCCATGGGGTCATTCGGCGTGGACGCGGGCAGTTATTACGGTGTGCAGGGCACGCCCATACCCGTGCGGGTCAGGTACGCAAAAAAATACAGCCGCACGCCCGCGGACCTGCTGAATTACCCGGTGTATTCGCCCGCCGGGGTCGTGCCCTTGCGCGCCATTGCCAGGGCCACGGAGGTCCGGGGCCAGGGCCTGATCAGCCGCGAACAACTCGCACCCACGCTGGAGGTGTCCGCGTTCACCAGCAACCGACCCTTGAATTTCATCATCAAGGACGTGGAAAAGGCATTGAAAACCCTGACCGTGCCCCGGGGCTACCAGGTGACCCTGACCGGGGAAAAGGCGGACCTGGCTGAATCGAAACACGAACTGGGCAGCGCGTTCCTGATAGCGATCCTGGCGGTTTACTTGCTGCTGGTCGCGCAATTGCGGTCGTTTTTGCACCCAATCACCATAATGGCCAGCATCCCGCTGAGCCTGATCGGCGTGTTCGCGGCCCTGTTCATTGCGGGCAAAACCGTTTCCATGCCCGTGATGGTGGGCATGATCCTGCTGGCAGGGACCGTGGTGAACAACGCGATCATCCTGCTGGAATTCGTGCGCCAGAAACGCGGGGAAGGCGTGTCCCGGCGCGAGGCCTTGCTGGGGTCCGTGGCCGTGCGTTTCAGGCCCATCATGATGACATCCCTGTCCACCATTGTGGGCATGATCCCCCTGGCTGCGGAGTGGGCGCTTGGCGCGGAACGGTTTTCCCCGCTGGCAACGGCCGTGATCGGGGGCATGACAGCCGCGACCTTTTTGACCCTGGTGTTCATCCCTGTGCTGTACGACGTGTTCGATGACATCACCCTGGGCCTTGGCCGCGTTTTCAGGAGGCAGCCATGAATAATGCATTGAAGATACTGATGATTTTATTTGTGACCCTATCCTGGTCCCGGGTCCGCTCCCAGACCATTGATGACGCGCTAAGGATTGCTGTAACGCAAAACCCGGGTTTAAAGGCCGCGAAACAGGGCATGAAAGCGGCAACATACAAACGAAAGTCCGTGCGCGGCCGGTTTTTGCCGCAACTGCGCCTGGACACTAACCTGCTGTACTGGGACAGCCCCCTGACAGCGCCCATGGATACCTCGGCCATAAATTCGAAATTCGAGGCCCTGTCCAAATTCCTGCCGCCAGCAGCACGGAAGGCCCTGCAATCCACTGACCAGGGCACGGTCGCGGGCCTGTCGATCCGGGACCGACTGACCAGCAAGACCACGATCACCGTGGTCCAGCCCCTGTTGCAGATTTATGGCATAAGTGCGGGATACAAGGCGGCGCAAAAGGCCGAACAAGCGGCATCTTACGATTACGAGGCCGAAAAACGCAAACTCGAACTCGCGGTGGTCCATACCTATTGCGGCATCCTGGCGTCCCAGCAGGTGAAATCCAGCATACTGGCGGGCATTGAACAGGTCCGGGCATACGAAAAACAGGTCAGCGCGTTTTTGCGCGCGGGCAGGGTGGAACAAAACGCCCTGATGAAGGTCCGGGTGCAGGCGGCGGACCTGGAAAACGCCCTGACCGGGGTCCAAAAAAACATTGCATTGCTAAAGGCCAGGCTGAACCTGCTCATGGGCAGGCCGCAAAGCGCGGCCGTGAACGTGCAACCCGTACGGCCCCCGCCCGGGGACCGCATCAATGCCCTGCTGCACAGGCAAAATGCCGCCCCCGAACGCCGTCCCGAACTGCGCGCCCTGGACCTGAAAACCCAGGCACTGGGGCTGCAAACCCACGCAAAACTCAGCAATTTGCTGCCCAGGCTCAACGCAGTATTTGCCTATGACCACAACTACGGCATGGGCCGCATGATGCACGAAAACGAGTATTTCATAGGCCTGTCCCTGTCCTGGGCCGTGTGGGAATGGGGCGCATCGTATTACGCATTGAAACAAAACCAGGCACGTGCAGCGCAATTACGCGCAAAGGCCGTGCAACTGCGCCGGCAACTTAAAATGGACATCCTGTCAAAACAACTGGACCTGCGCGAGGCACTGGACCGGCTGAAAACCTCCGGGCTCAAGGCCCAACAGGCCGTGGAAAACCTGCGCATCGAAACCGCGCTTTACAACGCAGGCAACACCACCACAACCGACCTCCTGCTGGCCCAGACCCAGTCCCTGCGCGCCCAAAATGAACTCATCGCCCAACGCATCGACCTGTTTTACAAATACCAGGCCCTGCGTGTGGCCATGGGGTACGATTTGGTTGGTCGAGATAAAGATTGAGTTTGGGGTGGTAGTGTGGTAGTAAACTGCGTACTTGAATAGATAAATCATGCCATTGATTAGCAAAGATGTATATGCAATAGATAAACTCATAATATGAAAAATATTGCTTATAAATGTAACGGATTAAATTGCGATATTAATTGATATGGTCGCAATAATAACGAAGTAAAACTTATATGTAAAACAATTCAGTAACTCTTTGAGAATATTTGTTGAGAGTGTTAAAATATAAAATAAAGCCTTTTTGGGAGGTGGACATGGGCAATATCAGTAAGGCACAGGCCAAGAAAATCGAGTTGTTATTGGATCGAATAAAGGCCTTCCGGCCAAAGTTCGAAAACAATGACCTGTTACAGGAATGCCAGGCAAAACTGGACGAGTACAACCAGAAGGTGGCCCAAATCGATGCCCTGCGCGCGCAATTACGCAAGGAGGTTGACCGCAAAAACGACCTGGGGAAAATGGTGAACAGCCTGGTCAGGCGGTTAAAAGACGCTGTGGGCGTGCAGTATGGTTACGATGCGAACGAATACGAACTGGTCGGCCGCACCCGCGACAGCGAACGCAAACGCCCTGCCCCGGAAGGATAGACCCAAATTACCTGACTAAATTCGGGATACGGTTGCAGCACGCGGTCCATTTGCTTCGTCATTCTAACCAATTTGATGCTTACGTATGCCCCAAAGGGGCGTAAGCAGTCAAGGCCAAATTTTTTGTAAAAAGGTTTTAGCAATTTTTTTGCAAGACCCATAAATTAGCCAGGTATGTCGCGTGTTAAATTCGGTATTGACAGGTTTTATTGCTCAAAACAGTGTTTTGCGGTACTTACCGTTCAAAAATGCATTGGCCAGGAACCGGGGTAGATTTTTTGTCCTGGCAAAGGCGTCGGTGGCCATCTTCTGGATTTCGTAGGCCTCCTTACTGTAAGGATACCACCACAATCGGCGTTTCATGATTGCGGGTGAATGGTCCAGGTGCAGGTGCTGGGGATACACGAACTCCAACAGGCCCCTGTCCGAGTGGGATACACCTGTACCGCTTTCCTTCATGCCCTGCCACGGTGTCTCCGGCAGGCCGTAGGTGTAGGCATGGTCGTTTACCGCCACCGTACCTGCCTGTATGCGCCTGGCAATGGACTCGGCCCGGCTGCGGTCCCTGGTCCACACGGACGCAGTCAACCCATAAATGCTGTCGTTTGCCAGTTGTACGGCCTCGTCCTCCGCCTCGAATGGCATGATCGGCAACACGGGTCCGAATGTTTCATCCCGCATCACCTTCATGTCATGGTTTACCTGGGTGAGCACCGTGGGTTCATAAAAATAACCATTCAGGTGTTCCGGACGCTTCCCGCCAGTCACCACTTTGGCGCCTTTGGCAATGGCATCCATGACCTGGTTTTCCACGACACCCAGTTGGTCCAGTGAAATCATGGGCCCCATGTCAACGCCAAAATCCAGGCCCGACCCGATCCTCAGTTTTTTGGTCTTGGCCTCCACCAACTGCACGAATCGGTCGTAAATGGAACGGGCCACGTAAACGCGCTCAACCGAGGAGCATACCTGGCCGCAGTTGGTAAACGCACCCCAAACCGCGCCGGAACTGGCCATCTCGAGGTCCGCATCGTCCAGCACGATCATCGGGTCCTTGCCGCCCAGTTCCATGACCGTTGGTATGAAATGCTTTGCAGCCACCTGCTGTATCCACTTGCCCACTGCGGTACTGCCTGTAAATACGATTTTTTGTACCGGCGGTTCGAAGATCGCAGTGCCTACGGAACTACCCGCAGCAACAATCATGTTAAGTACGCCTGCAGGCAGCACAGCCCCCTTCGTAAATATTTCCTCGATCTTCTTACCCACCACGGCCACCTCGGTACTGGGTTTGAAAACCACAGTATTGCCAGCCAGCAAGGCAAATATTATGCCTGACATGGCCAGGGAGAATGGATAATTCCACGGCGACACCACGCTGACCACCCCAAGCGGCTGGTACACGATCTTCGATGACTTTGTCATCCGAATGACCGGGTTCGTAAGCGGCAGCGGGTCGTCCTCAAGCAGCCTGACGGCCCTTTTCGCATACTGCGTAATCAGGTCAACCACCACCATGACCTCTGCGTTTAAGGCCTCAACCATGGGCTTTCCCGTGTCCATGGAAATCGTTGTGGTCACGTCGTCCATGTGGTCCAGGATGTAATCCCTGGCCCTCAGCAGGTACTGAGCCCTGGCCGCCACCCCCAACCTGGCCCAGCCGCCAAACGCCTTTTGTGCGGCCCGGATCGCCTGCTTCACGTCCTCTGGAGTGGACATGGGCATCTCGCCTATAACCTCCATGGTGGCAGGGTTGATGGATACAACCCTGGTTTTTGCCTCCTCCTGGGATGCGGGTTTTCTGCGACTCATATGGCCTCCGTGAAATAAAAGATAGTCTATTTTTGACAGGATTGACGCATGTTGTCAAGTGGTTTGACAGGTAATTTGGCCCGGTAATCCGGGTTGCAAAAAATCAGGCCCAAAACATAGGGGCGCAAGAACATCGGGAAGACGGGGCAAGGCCTCTCCACGCCCATCAATTTTCGGTACAGGCGGTCAATGCATTTTTGTCTTCTACGTATCGACCCATGAAATCCAGTATGTAATCAGTTAGTTCGTCCTGTTCTTTTTTATCGAGTTTTCTGCTGTTTTTTATGTCGCCTATTGCCTCGCAAAGCGCATCCAGGTATATGTTGGCTTGAGGGGTTTTGAATTTTCTGTCCTTGAGTTTTTCCGCTATGATTTTGAATGTCTTTGTGTGAATTTCGAGTTTACCGTCATACTTGTAGTCTTCGCCCAAATCGACACGTTGTTTGCATCCCTTGTACCAGAGCAGGTCCTTGATATGCTTTTTCTTTAGAAGATTTTCTATCAGGTTTTTATCGCCCTCATAGCCATATACCGGCATTAAATCTTGCAGGATTGACGTGTTATTGAATAACCACTCGAATTGTGTTTGGTCGCCGTCCAACAGGTATTTATTCAGTCTGAGCACGGTTTCCAGGTTGGAGCGTATTACCTGGTTGATATTCCGTCCATTCCTGTAGCCATATATATCCTTATATTCTTCGTACCAGAATTCTTTTAGCCCGATTGCGTTATGTTGCTCATCATAAACTTCAGGGGACAGGTGCTGCTCCATCTTGTAAAGTTCCGGGTAGCGGGTTTGATAATTGATCAGGTATGGCAGGCGATACACGTAGGTAACCAGGCCCTCATCGCTGATATAAATACCGGTTACAAGACGTTGAATATCATGCACTGGAACGAGGTCGTCCAGGCCCTTGGCCTCTTCACAATCGGAATACAGCATCCTGCTGCCATTTGCCGGGTCAACATGGAAATATGCCTTCATTCTGGCCTCGTAATCTTCCCGGGACAGAAATTTGACCCCGTGTTGCTGAAGGTAGTTTTTCAAATAATTCACTTCAACCTTCATATAGGGTTCGTCTATCGTAATGGGGTTCATGGTACAATTGTCAGGACACTTGTCCAACTCTATTGCGAATCCTGCATCTATTTCTTTTTTCAAGATATTATAAATCTGGTCTTTTTTATCTTTCATTGTCAATCCCCCCTTGTTTGTATTCAGTACGGGTCGTATATGGGCACATGAAAAACCGATCAGACCCAAAAATAACAAAGAATTTCGTATAAAACATCTCAATTAAGGTCTTTTCCTGTAGATGCCGTACCCCTGTAAATCCGTACCTTGCACTTACTGCAATCGTAGTCCTTAGGCACATAAAAGCCCCGATTCCATACCCTTATGGGATATTTTTCCACCACCACTTTGCTGGCCGCGGTCTGGTTGCCACCTAACATGTAAATATATTTCCCGTCCGGACTAACACCCATTACAAAACTCACATGTCCACCACCATGTCTGGTTTTGACACCAATGGCCCCGTACACCGGCTTACTGCAACGTTTTCCGAATTTTGTCCAGTCTAATGCCCTGGCAGGATTCGGGACGTAACGTACATGTTTAGTGCCTCTATATTTGTTCATGACCCAGTTGGCAAATGACCCGCACCAGGGTGTTTGCTCAGAGATACCATGCAGTTTGGGAAAGACTGTTTTATGATATGCCATTATTTTGGGATTATTGCCGTGTTTATGCGGTCTGCAGTGTTTGTGCTTGATACCCCTTCTATCTTTTATGACTCTACAGTATCTTTGCGTGCCCATTTGACTTATTACTATCGGCATCCAGGGCGGAGGCGGACACTCGTCCTTGGGTTCGGGTTTTACATGTGTGTGATGGGTGCTACCCCCTTTTTCACCTATATCCACGTTGGGACTGCCCTCTCTTAGTTTCCCAACGCCACCGCAATGCTGGGTCATATCACCCATCCTGTGGGCCGGGCGGCCGTTTATGAACACCCCTGAACTGCCTGATGCGGCCTTCCACTGGTTGGCACCGCAACACGCAGAATGAATCCCGGGGTCACCGACCCTCAATGCAGGCTTTCCGTTGATAAATACATCCGGCGATCCACCTACCGCAGGGCCTGTCACACTGTGCGTACAGGTTACGCAACCATGTGAATCAACCGGACAAAAAGCATTATCACCCACCCTTCCGGCTTTTGCCATTATTCACCTCAAACAATAATACTTCATACAGGCTACCTGTTTTTTGTTGCTTTTTCAAGGGTTACCCACCTACCCCAAATTACCGGACTAAATTCGGGAGTGAAACTTCGCCTGACGGCTCGTTGTCACGGCCTGCGGCCTTAGGGAGTACGCCGCAAGCGGCCCATCTGCTGTGTCGTTGTACCCATGTATGCTCAACATAGTTCTGCTATGCCTCCGCTCAAATGGGCTCAACTCCGAGTATCTGAACCCATTTCAGCGACCCTTGTCCTCAAATTTGACAGGTTATCTGGAATTTAAGTCAACTGCGATGTCTTCAACCGGGTCGTTTAACATACGTATTCCGTGGCCGTGCCCGAGGCCGTGGCCGTTGGCCGAGGCCGTGACCGAGTCCGTGGCCGTGGACGAGTCCGTGACCGTTGGCCGTGTACACATGATTATCCGTGGTCACACATGAAAATCTTTCGTTTTTGTGCTATTGAAACCGGGCGGGTTTAGAACCCGTCCCTACGGATCATGCACGGTCTTCCTCCCAACCACCCCACACAAGGGGGGCCGACTTTGGCCCTGACGACTGGCCCAAGAGGTCGATGAATTCGGCAGTCGGGCACCGCTATCGGCCCGTATGC